>NZ_JBNDJH010000029.1:0-100811 GCF_050434865.1 Pseudomonas silensiensis | reverse complement strand
CTGTCGGGTGGCATTCGCCCTGATGAAAAATCAGAGCGAATACTTGTCAGCCTGAGAATTCAGGGTTGCGGGGCAACATAGAATCTCCCACAGGGATCACAACTGGTTTAAGACTTTTTGGCGGTTCCGGCGGCTTTGACGCTACGCTGGCGCTGAGCCTCGAACAGGCAAACGCCAGTCGCCACGGATACGTTGAGGCTGCTGACGCTACCGGTCATCGGCAGGTGCACCAGATAATCGCAAAGATCGCGAGTCAGGCGACGCATGCCGCTGCCTTCAGCCCCCATGATCAGGATGGTCGGGCCAGTCATGTCTTGCTGATACAGACTCTGCTCAGCCTCGCCCGCCGTACCGACAACCCACAAGCCACGTTGCTTGAGTTTTTCCAGGGTGCGCGCAAGGTTGGTGACGGCGACCAGCGGAATCACTTCCGCTGCGCCACAAGCGACTTTTCGTACCGTCGGGGTCAGCGTGGCTGACTTGTCCTTCGGCACGATCACCGCCAATGCGCCGGCCGCATCGGCCGAACGCAGGCAGGCGCCGAGGTTGTGCGGATCGGTCACGCCGTCGAGCACCAGCAATAGCGGTGCGCCTTCGGTGCGATCGAGCAATTCGTCGAGCATCGCCTCACCCCAGACCTGGCTAGGACTCACGTCCGCCACCACGCCTTGGTGCACGCCTTCAACCCAGGCATCCAGTTCGCGACGCTCGGCGTTGCCGACGGCCACGCGATTTTCGTTAGCCAGCACGATCAGCGTCTGAACCCGCGGATCACTGCGGCCTTCGGCCAGCCAGATCTGCTTGACGCGTTTTGGGTGGTGACGCAGCAACGCTTCTACAGCATGCACGCCGTAGATCTTTTCCAAATTACTCATGACTTGGCCTTCGGCTTACGCGCCCCGCCGCTTTTGGCGGCTGGAGCAGAACCCGCTTTTGGCGGGCCTTTACGGTGTTTGCTCGGTTTGGCTGGCTTGCCGCCGGGAGCCTTGTCAGGCGCCGACCGTCCGGTCTTTCCCCCAGACGCCGCTTTACCGCCGCTTTTCGCTTCAGACAACAACGCCTGCTTCATTTCGCGGCTTTTGCGCAATTCGGCATTTTTCGCCGCGGCGTCGCTCGGGCGATAGGCTTCGACAGCTTTTTCCTTGGCAGGACGACGACCTGTTTTCGCCGGGGCCGGTTCAGCAGCTGTTTTGGCAGCAGGTGCAGCGGTTTCTGTTCCGCGCTTTTTGCGGCCAATCGGCGCGCTGATGGTTTTTTCAGCCATCTCGAAGTCGATCTTGCGTTCGTCGAGGTCGACGCGCATGACGCGCACTTCAACGGTATCGCCAAGACGGAAGCTGCGACCGGTGCGCTCACCGGCCAGGCGGTGGTGCACAGGATCGAAGTGGTAGTAATCGCCCGGCAGCGCGGTGACGTGCACCAGGCCTTCGACGTAGATATCGGTCAGCTCGACGAACAGACCAAAACCGGTCACGGCAGTGATCACACCCGGGAACGACTCGCCCACACGGTCTTTCATGAACTCGCACTTGAGCCAGTTCACAACGTCGCGGGTCGCTTCGTCGGCACGGCGCTCGCTCATCGAGCACTGCTCGCCGAGCTGCTCCAGGATCGCTTCGTCGTACGGATAGATGCGCGCTTTCGGAATGGTCATCGCGCCAGCACGGCGAACGTGCGGGGTGTCCATTTTCGAATGGATGACGCTGCGAATCGCCCGGTGCGTGAGCAAGTCCGGGTAGCGACGGATCGGCGAGGTGAAGTGGGTATAGGCTTCGTAATTCAGGCCGAAGTGACCCTGGTTATCAGCGCTATACACCGCCTGACTCAACGAACGCAGCATGACGGTCTGGATCAGATGGAAATCCGGACGGTCCTTGATGCTCGCCAGCAATGCCTGGTAATCCTTCGGCGACGGGCCGTCCTTGCCTTTGTGCAGGGACAGACCGAGCTCGCCGAGGAAGGCGCGCAGTTTTTCCAGACGCTCCGGTGGCGGGCCATCGTGGACGCGGTACAGCGCAGGGATTTCGTGCTTTTTCAGGAATTCGGCGGTGGCCACGTTGGCCGCCAGCATGCATTCCTCGATCAGCTTGTGGGCGTCGTTGCGAACGGTTGGACGGATTTCGGCAATCTTGCGCTCGGTCCCGAAGATGATCCGGGTTTCCTGCGTTTCGAAATCGATCGCGCCACGCACGTGACGAGCGGCCAACAGCACCTTGTAGAGCGCATAGAGCTGCTTGAGGTGCGGCAGAACGTCGTTGTACTCGCCACGGAGCTGACGCGCCTCGGTGAGTTTCGGCGTTTCCAGCATCGCGCTGACTTTGTTGTAGGTCAGGCGAGCGTGGGAGTGAATCACCGCTTCGTAGAAGCAGTAGTCGGTCATCTCGCCGGATTTGGAGATGGTCATCTCGCAAACCATGGCCAGGCGATCGACGTGCGGGTTCAGCGAGCACAGGCCGTTGGACAGCTGCTCAGGCAGCATCGGCACCACGCGCTCAGGGAAGTACACCGAGTTACCGCGAACCTGGGATTCGTTGTCCAGCGCAGAGCCGATTTTCACGTAGCTGGAAACGTCGGCAATCGCCACGTACAACTTCCAGCCCCCGGAGAACAGGCGCAGCTTGCCCGGCTTGGCTTCGCAGTAGACCGCATCATCGAAGTCGCGCGCATCTTCGCCGTCGATGGTGACGAACGGCAGATGACGCAGGTCGATGCGCTTCTCTTTGTCTTTCTCTTCGACTTCCGGCTTGAGCTTGGCGGCTTCTTTCAGCACAGCCTCAGGCCAGACGTGAGGAATATCGTAGGTGCGCAGGGCAACGTCGATTTCCATGCCCGGCGCCATGTAGTTACCCACGACTTCGACCACGTCGCCTTGCGGCTGGAAGCGTGGTGTCGGCCAGTGAGTGATCTTCACTTCGACGAACTGACCGATCTGCGCGTTGGCATTACGACCCGGCGTGACCAGCACTTCTTGCTGGATCTTCGGATTGTCCGCAACGACAAAACCAATACCGCCCTCTTCGAAGTAGCGACCAACGATGGTCTCGTGGGCACGGGACACCACTTCGACGATCATGCCTTCGCGGCGACCGCGACGGTCAAGGCCGGAAACACGGGCCAAGGCACGATCGCCATCGAACACCAGACGCATTTGCGCCGGGCTCATGAACAGGTCGTCACTGCCGTCGTCCGGGACCAGGAAGCCGAAGCCGTCACGGTGACCGCTGATGCGGCCCAGGATCAGGTCGAGCTTGTCCACCGGCGCATAGGTGCCGCGACGGGTATAGATGAGTTGAGCGTCGCGCTCCATGGCGCGCAGGCGGCGGCGCAGGGCTTCGATCTGGTCTTCTGTCGTCAGACCAAACTCTTCGACCAACTGCTCGCGGTTAGCAGGCGAACCCCGATCAGCAAGGTGCTGAAGGATCAGTTCGCGGCTAGGAATAGGGTTGTCATATTTTTCCGCTTCACGAGCGGCCTCGGGATCGAGGGACTGCCAATCGGCCATTAGAGAGTTTTCACCTTGTCTATATGCGGGTTAGTTTGGCATAGGCGTAATGAAACGGGAAATTTCAGGCTGTGACAGCCCATCTAAAGCCCTTTATCGACACCGCAACGCTGAATTAAATGCCGCTGGTAAAATATTCCAGGTTTTTTTGATGTCGGGGGTTTACAGTTAAAAAGACGCTCCGTATAGTGCGCGCCATCGACGACGCAGACGCATTGCCGATAATGCCCAGATGGTGAAATTGGTAGACACGCCAGCTTCAGGTGCTGGTGACCGCAAGGTCGTGGAAGTTCGAGTCTTCTTCTGGGCACCAATTTCGAGCTTGAGATTAGTTCAATTTCAAGGCTCACACAAAAACCCGCGAAAGCGGGTTTTTTGTATTCTAAGCCTCTGATTTATTAAAACTAAATCAGGGGTTTACAGATCAAAAAGCTCTCCGTATAGTGCGCCACATCAACAGCGGCAACGCTGAAGATTATGCCCAGATGGTGAAATTGGTAGACACGCCAGCTTCAGGTGCTGGTGACCGCAAGGTCGTGGAAGTTCGAGTCTTCTTCTGGGCACCAATTCAAATTTCAGAGTCGATCTGAAATTTCACAAAAACCCGCGAAAGCGGGTTTTTGCGTTTCTGGCATTTGAAAATATATCAATGCTGCCTTTTGTGGCGAGGGAGACTGCTTCGCAGCCGAGCGGGAGCAAGCTCCCTCGCCACAAAGGCTCGCACTAGCCACCTCAGACAAAATCTCGCACCTCCTGCAAGGCGCACTTGAGAAACAATATCGTTTATCATTGTTTCAAGTTTTTGCAATGCGACAGTGAGGAACCTTGCGAATGATATTTCGAAATACCCTGCGCCGCGGCCTGACCATCACCCTGCTCGGCCTGGCACTCGCCACTCCCCTCACCCATGCCGCCGAACCGGTTTCCCTGACACTCTATAACGGTCAACACAAAGAAGTCGGCGACGCCATCGCCAAAGCCTTCGAAGCCAAGACCGGAATTCACGTCAATGTGCGCAAAGGCAGCAGCAACCAGCTCGCCAGCCAGGTCGTCGAAGAAGGAGATCGCTCCCCCGCCGACGTGATCTACACCGAAGAATCGCCACCTTTGAACAAACTCGGCGAACAAGGCCTGCTTGCACAGACCGATGCCGCCACCCTCGCCGTTCTGCCCAAAGACTACGTCGCCGGCAATGGCACCTGGATCGGTGTCACCGCCCGGGTCCGCGTGGTCGCCTTCAACCCGAAACTGATTGATGAAAAAGACCTGCCCAAGTCGGTCATGGAGTTCTCCGATCCGAAATGGCAAGGCAAGGTCGGCTTCGTACCTACCAGTGGCGCCTTCCAGGAACAGGCCGTGGCAATCATCAAAGTGCATGGCATGGACGCGGCCGAAGAATGGCTGACCGGCTTGCGCGCTTTCGGCAAGACCTACAGCAACAACATGGTTGCGCTGAAGGCGGTGGAAAACGGCGAAGTCGCTACCGTGCTCGTGAACAACTATTACTGGTTCGCCTTACAGCGTGAAAAAGGCCAGCTCGATTCGAAACTGCATTATTTCACCGGAGGCGACGTCGGCGGACTGATCACTGTTTCCAGTGCGGCCGTACTGAAGTCCAGCAAACACCCAAAAGAAGCCCAGCAATTCCTTGCCTACATGGCCAGTGAAGAAGGTCAGCGCGTGATCACCCAGACCACCGCCGAGTACCCTCTGCACAAAGGCATGGAATCGGATCGCGGGCTCAAGCCGTTCAGCGAACTTGAGGCACCGAAGGTCACGCCCGCCGATCTCGGCAATGCCGAGGAAGCCCTGGACCTGGAACGTGACGTTGGCTTGAACTGATGAGCGTATCGCTATCCGCCCCCGCCTCGAGCGGGGGTTACGTGCCACGGCGCAAGCGGCCATCGATCTGGTTGTTGTTGCCGGTTTTTCTGTTGGTGGTGCTCAGCCTGTTGCCGCTGGCGTATGTCGGACTCAAGACCTGGCAGGCCGGCTGGGCTGAGGCGTTGCATTTGTTGTGGCGCCCTTATGTGTTTGGCCTGCTGCGCAACACGTTGGCGCTGATGGTCGGTGTGACGCTCGCCTGTGGCGTGATCGGCCTGTCGCTGGCTTGGCTGCTTGAGCGCAGCAACTTGCCGGGGCGGCGCTTGTGGGGCGTGATTCTGTGCCTGCCGTTCGCGGTACCGGCATTTGTCAGCAGCTTTACCTGGGTCTCGCTGAGCGCTCATTTCGAAGGCTTGGGCGGGGCGATCCTGGTGATGACCCTGTCCAAGTATCCGCTGATCTTTCTGCCGGTCGCGGCGACCCTGCGCAATCTCGACCCCTCCCTCGAAGAATCCGCCCGCACACTGGGGCAGAATCGCTGGGGCGTATTTTTCAGAATCACTCTGCCACTGCTCTGGCCGTCACTGCTCGCCGGTTCGCTGCTGATCGCGCTGCACATGCTGGTGGAATTCGGTGCGCTGTCGATCATTGGACTGCAAACCTTTACCACCGCGATCTATCAACAGTTCGAACTGGAATTCAGTAACGCGAATGCTGCGATGCTTTCCGCGGTGTTGTTGGCGCTGTGTCTGATACTGCTGTGGCTGGAACTGCGCGTACGCGGCAAGGGCCGACACGTGCGTACCGGTCAGGGCGCGGCCCGACATGCGGAACAGGTTCGGCTGGGGCCTTGGGCTGCCGCCGGACAACTTTATTGCCTGGCGCTGGCGATCATCGGCAGCGGTATTCCGCTCGGAATGCTGGCGTACTGGCTAGCAGTGGGTTCGTCGGCAGCCTTCCCGGTGGCGGCAATCAGCGAGGCGCTGCTCTCCTCCCTGGCGCTGTCGCTGGGCGGCGCCGCGCTGTGCCTGGTGCTGGCAGTGCCGGTGGGATTGCTGGTGGTGCGCCACAAGGGCCAATTGGCGATCTGGGCCGAACGCTTGCCGTATCTGCTGCATGCACTGCCAGGACTGGTGATCGCTCTGACGCTGGTGTATTTCGCCCTGCACTATGTGCCGGTGCTGTACCAGACTTCTGCGCTGCTGCTGATTGCTTATGCGCTGTTGTTTCTGCCGCTGGCGCAGGCACCGATTCGTACGGCGCTGAACAAGGCTGCGCCGCAACTGGAGGAGGCTGCACGCACGCTGGGAGCATCGTCTTTCAGTGCGTTTTGCCGGGTGACGCTGCCGATCATTTTCCCGGCGCTGGGCGCAGCGTTTGCGCTGGTGTTTCTGGATGCGATGAAGGAACTGACGGCGACCTTACTGCTGAGTCCGACCGGGCTTAATACGCTGGCCACCGAAGTGTGGGCGCATACCGCAAATGTGGAGTTTGCGGCGGCGGCGCCTTATGCGGCGTTGTTGATTTTGGTGTCGGGGTTGCCGGTTTATCTATTAACGACGCGGATGTATTTGAGCCGTTAAGACCGCCTTCGCGAGCAAGCCCGCTCCCACAGGGGATTTGAGGTGTTCACAAATTTTGTGTCCACCCACAATCACTGTGGGAGCGGGCTTGCTCGCGAAGAGGTCAGTCCGGGCAAAGAAAATCCTAAGCCCTGAACTGCCCCAGACTCGCCTTCAACTGCGCCGCCAATCCATCCAGCACCTTGCCGCTGGCCGTGGTTTCCACCACCGCTTGAGCCGCTTTCTCAGCCTGTGCATGAATGGTCTCAACGCGACCACGCACCGCTTGCGCGCCTTGCGCCTGATGCGCCGCTGCCTGCGTTGCCAGACCTATCGCCGCATGCACTTGTTCGACCGACGTCTGCACCGACTGCTGCAACCGCGCACTGTCACGCAACACCAGCAAACCTTCGCTGGCCTGACGCCCGGCCTGACCGATCGCGGCCACCGCCTCACGCGCGCCTTGTTGCAAGGCAACGATGTGCGCCTGAATGTCGCCAGTGGAACTCTGCGTCTTGCTCGCCAGCGCCCGCACTTCATCGGCCACCACGGCAAACCCGCGACCGGTCTCGCCCGCACGCGCCGCTTCGATCGCTGCGTTCAGCGCCAGCAGGTTGGTTTGCTCGGCGATCCCGTGAATCACCGTCAGCACCACTTCAATCTGCTCACTCTGCTGCGCCAGCCGCTCGATGACTTTCGCCCCGGTATCGACCTGCCCGGCCAACGCCTCGATCAGACTGCCGACTTTCGCCGAGGTCCGCGTGTTTTCATCCGTGGCCGAACGAATATCCACCACTTGCTGCAAGGCCGCCTGCATGGCGTGACTTTCAGACTGAGCGTCATCCGCCATCTGCGACAACGCACGCAGGCTCTCCGCCACTTCATCACGCTGCATGCCCGCTGCTTTATCGGCCCCGGCATTGCGTAAGGTCATGGCGCCGATTTCCACGCCAGTGCGCTGAGCCACATCGCCCGCTTCGCGCACGATCGGCTGCAACTTATCCACAAAGCGATTGACCGCCGAGGCCATATCGCCGATCTCGTCCTTGCTGTTGATTTGCACACGCTTGGTCAGATCACCCTCGCCCGCCGCCAAATCATCCATGGCCGCAATCAGTAATTTCAGGCGATTGACCACTCGACGACCCAGCACCACCGCGAGCAACAGCAGCACACCGCAACCGACCAGCGCGAGACCCATGCCGATGCGCCAGCGCAATGTGCCCGCCGCCTCCTGAACAGTGCTGGTGGTGTTGGCTTGCATTTCAGAAGCCGTGGATTGCGCCGACTTCAGACGCGCGCCCATTGCCGCTGCGCTATCAGCCGCCGCGCCTTTGAGGCTGTCGCCGACCAGTTGATCACTGCTGGCGATCAGCGCGGTGAAGCGCTTGTCCAGGGCTGCCAGATCGACTTCCACCGAAGCGGTAGAGACGCCCATCAAAACCTTGCCGATTTCCACGCCATTGGGGCTGATCGAGGCCTCGAGGTAGTAGACCGATGGATCGTTCTTCGCCGCATCCAGCACTTTGTCCAACGCACGCTCGCCTTGGCCCTTCTCCAGCAGCGCTTTGTTGATCGGGTTCTCGCGATTCAAATAGCGGGTCAGGTGCTGGCCGGTGGCGTCGTCATAGATCACGAACAACACGTTGGGATTGCGCTGAGCCCGGCGGGCGAATTCGGACAGGGTTGGAACGTCGCTGTCCCACATGGCGCGGGGCGCGACCGAAGCCAGAAGCTGCGCCATATCATTGGCGGAGTCCTTCAGATCCTTCTCCAGCGTCGCACGCAGCTGTGCCTGCTCGTCCTTCAATCGCGAGGACAAGCCCGCCGTAAGGCGCTGGCGCGTGCTGGTGGAGAGGCTGTCGAGGCTCGACGTGACCTCACGCCCTGCTTGCTCCAACTCACCGGAAAGTTTTTGACTGTCGGCACCCAGGCGCACACCCAGATCGGCTTCCAGTGCAGTCACCGTGCTCCGAGTCAAAGCAACAGCCACCAGCACCTGCACCAAAAGGGCGATACCAAGGGTAACGAACACAGGCCGTAATAGACGGCTTTGTAACAGTGAGAGAACGGCCGACACTTAGAATCCCTCTGCTTTAACGCCATTAAATTGATGGCACGCTAGAAGCGATGCGCTTAATGAAGTTCACAGCAAGGGTCGTGCCGTCCGACAGACAGAAACGACAAAGGCCCCAATTAAGGGGCCTTTGTGTTTTACATCAACGACTTATTAAGCGAACGGGTGACGCAGAACGATGGTTTCGTTGCGGTCCGGGCCCGTCGAAATAATGTCGATCGGTGCGCCGATCAGCTCTTCGACGCGCTTGATGTAGGCACGAGCATTGACTGGCAGCTCTTCCAGTGTCTTGGCACCCACGGTCGACTCGGTCCAGCCCGGCACTTCTTCGTACACCGGCTTCAGACCCACGTAGCTGTCAGCGTCAGTCGGGGCAACATCGTTACCTGCGGCATCTTTGTAGCCGATGCAGATGTTGATGGTTTCCAGACCGTCGAGTACGTCCAGCTTGGTCAGGCAGATGCCCGAGATGCTGTTCACATCAATAGCGCGACGCAGGATAACAGCGTCAAACCAGCCACAACGACGGGCACGGCCGGTAGTCGCGCCGAACTCGTGACCTTGTTTGGCCAAGTGCGCACCGACTTCGTCGAACAATTCAGTCGGGAATGGACCCGAACCTACACGCGTGGTGTAAGCCTTGGTGATGCCCAGGATGTAGTCCAGGAACATCGGGCCAACACCCGAACCGGTAGCCACGCCGCCAGCGGTGGTGTTGGAGCTGGTCACGTACGGGTAAGTACCGTGGTCGATGTCCAGCAACGAACCTTGGGCGCCTTCAAACATGATGTCTTTGCCCGCGCGACGCAGGTCGTGCAGCTCGGCCGTCACGTCCAGCATCAGCGGCTTGAGCAGCTCAGCGTATTCTTTGCACTCAGCCAGGGTCTTTTCAAACTCGATGGCCGGCTCTTTGTAGTAACCCACCAGCATGAAGTTGTGGTAGTCCACCAGTTCACGCAACTTGTCTTCAAAGCGCGGCATGTTGAGCAGGTCGCCAACACGCAGACCACGGCGCGCAACCTTGTCTTCGTAGGCCGGGCCGATGCCGCGACCGGTTGTACCGATCTTCAGCTCGCCACGGGCCTTTTCACGGGCCTGGTCCAGCGCAACGTGGAAGGACAGGATCAGCGGGCAGGACGGGCTGATACGCAGGCGCTCGCGCACCGGTACGCCTTTCTCTTCCAGCTTGACGATTTCCCGCAGCAGGGCGTCAGGTGCAACCACCACGCCGTTGCCGATCAGACACTGCACGCCTTCGCGCAGCACGCCCGACGGAATCAGGTGCAAGACGGTTTTTTCGCCATCGATCACCAGGGTGTGACCAGCGTTGTGGCCACCCTGGTAGCGCACTACGGCGGCAGCATGTTCGGTCAGCAGATCAACGATCTTGCCTTTGCCCTCATCACCCCATTGGGTGCCCAGGACTACGACATTCTTACCCATAACACTTGTCCTCATTCGCGCAAACTTGGTGCCGGCCGCGGCCGGCAGGAAAACTCAAGAAGCCAGTGGCGATACTTGCCAAAGCCCGTTCTGCTGAATCAATTGCCGGTCGCAGTCCGCTTCACGGGCGGCGGCCAAAGGTTGCCCAGGCAAAGCCTGAACGACACGCTGACCCTCACTGCGCAACTGGCAAACCTGCTGCCAGAGTGCCGCATCCGTACTGTCAGGCATCCAGATACCGCCAGACGGTAACTCGATCTCAGCACGCCCCAGGGTCACCAGGGTTTTCAAATCAGTAGAGAAGCCGGTTGCCGGACGGGCGCGACCGAAGTCGGCACCGATGTCGTCGTAACGACCGCCCTGAGCAATGGACTGGCCAACACCCGGCACAAACACCGCAAACACCACACCGGTGTGGTAGTGGTAGCCGCGCAACTCACCCAGGTCAAAATACAACGGCAACTCAGGGAAACGCGTGGACAGACGCTCGGCAATCGCCAGCAAGTCGTCCAGAGCGGCCAGTACTGGCGCCGGCGCATTCGCCAGACGCTCGCGCGCAGCGCTCAATACTTCACGGCCGCCACACAGGTCGACCAGCGCCCGCAACATGCCCGACAGATCGGCAGGCAAGCCTTCGGTCAAGGTAATGACCTCGTCGATGGCCTTACGTTGCAATGCATCGAACAACTGTTGTTCAACTTCACCGGACAAACCGGCGGCGCGAGCCAGGCCGCGGTAGATACCGACATGACCGAGGTCCATGTGCACATCCGGCACATCGGCCAGTTGCAGCATAGCCAACATCAGGCTGATGACTTCCACGTCGCTGCTCGGGCTGGCATCGCCGTACAACTCGGCACCCAGCTGGATCGGGCTGCGCGAGGACGACAAGGCGCGCGGCTGAGCGTGCAGCACGCTACCGGCATAGCACAGACGGCTCGGGCCTTCGCGTCGCAAGGTATGCGCATCGATACGCGCCACTTGCGGCGTGATGTCGGCACGGAAACCCATCTGCCGGCCCGATTGCGGGTCGATGACCTTGAAGGTACGCAGATCGAGGTCCTGGCCCGCGCCGGTCAGCAGGGATTCCAGGTACTCGATATGGGGAGTCACGACAAACTCGTAACCCCAGCTCTGGAACAGATCCAACACCTGACGACGCGCGACTTCAATGCGCGCCGCTTCTGGTGGCAGTACTTCTTCGATGCCATCTGGCAGCAGCCAGCGGTCTACCGTTGCCATTACGCCATTCCCCTATGATCCGGGCGGCAAGCCTTTGGGCGAGCCTTGAGTGAAGCAGAAAATGATCGGCTCATGCGCACAAACCACGCGCATGAACAACGCGGCGAAAAGCCTGAAACCGGCTTCGCCAACCACTTTCCTCGAAAAACCTGTCGAGTCATTCAACTCGGACGCCTGCATAAAAAACAGCAATCAAACGTGCAGACGCAAAAAAGCCGGGAATTTCCCGGCTGCCGCATCATACACACGTTTTCCCAAAGGATCACCCCGCCCGAGGTGTTAGCCGTCAGGCGGGGGATGATTCAGGTCAACGTCGTATCAAGGCTTGGCTTTTTCCAGGTAACGGAAGAAGTCGCTGCTTGGGTCCAGGACCATGACGTCGGATTTGTTCGCGAAGCTTTCACGGTAGGCACGCAGGCTACGGTAGAAACCGTAGAACTCCTGATCCTGGCCGTAGGCCTTGGAGTAGATTGCAGCGGCCTGGGCATCACCGTCACCGCGAACCTCTTCAGATTCACGATAGGCTTCAGCCAGCAACACGCGGCGTTGACGATCAGCGTCGGCACGAATGCCCTCCGACAGCTCGTTACCCTTGGCGCGGTGCTCGCGAGCTTCACGCTCACGCTCGGAACTCATGCGCTCGAACACACTGCGGTTCACTTCTTTCGGCAGATCGATGGCCTTGACCCGAACATCGACAACTTCGATGCCCAGCTCTTTTTCCGCCATCTTGTTCAGCGAAGCGGTGATATCGGTCATCAGCGCATCGCGCTCACCGGACACCACTTCGTGCAGCGTGCGCTTACCGAACTGGTCACGCAGGCCCGACTCCAGACGACGGGAAAGACGCTCGTCAGCAATCTGCTTGAGGCCGGAAGTCGCGGTGTAGAAGCGCTCGGCATCTTTCACGCGCCACTTGGCGTAGGCATCAACCATGACGGCTTTCTTTTCCAGCGTCAGGAAGCGTTGTGTCGGTGCATCCAACGTCATCAGACGTGCGTCAAATTTACGCACCTGGTTAACGTAAGGCACTTTCACATGCAGGCCCGGCTGAACATCTGTCTGGACCACACGACCGAACTGCAGCAGCACCGCACGCTCGGTCTGAGCCACGATGTAGAAACAGTTCCAGGCAGCGATCGCCACGACGACGCCGACAATAAGGGCGATCAGCGATTTATTGCTCATCAGCGACTCTCCCTGGTACGTGCTTGCTGTTGCTGCAGATCGGCTGCACGCACATTCGCTTCATTGCTGGTGGCTGCCGCGCCGGTCACCGGAGTGCTGGTGTTGCGACCGCCTTCGACCATCTTGTCCAGCGGCAAGTACAGCAGATTGCTCTGGCCATTCTTGTTGCCGGTCACGAGAACCTTGCTGGTATTGCTGAAGACTTCCTGCATGGTGTCCAGGTACAGACGCTGACGGGTCACTTCAGGTGCCTTGCGATACTCGCTCACCAGTTTGGTGAAGCGATCAGCCTCACCTTTGGCGCGCGAGACGGTTTCGTCACGGTAACCATTGGCATCTTCGATGATGCGCTGGGCCTGACCACGGGCTTCCGGCACGACGCCGTTGGCGTAGGTTTCAGCCTGGTTACGCGAACGCTGCTCGTCTTCACGGGCGCGGATCACGTCATCGAAGGCTTCCTGCACTTCACGCGGTGCGGCTGCGCTCTGTACGTTGACCTGAGTAACGGTGATGCCGGTGCGATAGGTATCCATGAAGCGTTGCAGACGCTCCTTGATTTCGCTGGCCATCAATTCACGACCTTCGGTCAGCACCTGATCCATAGCGGTGGAACCCACCACGTGGCGCAAGGCACTTTCGGTCGCGTGCTGCAGGCTGATTTCCGGCTGATCAACGCTCAGCACGAAGTCCTGCAGGTTGCTGATCTTGTACTGCACGGTCAGCGGCACTTCGACGATGTTTTCGTCTTCAGTCAGCATTTGACCCTGCTTGGTATAGGCACGCTCACGCGTGACGTTTTCCAGGTACTTGCGATCGATCGGCGGGAAATAGATGTTCAGGCCCGGGCCAACGGTTTCGTAGTACTTGCCGAAGCGCAGCACTACGGCTTGCTCCTGCTCGTCGACCACATAGACCGCGCTGTACAGCCACACGGCCGCCAACACGACCAGGCCGATGCCGAGCAGACCGCCGAAGCCGCTACTCCTGCCCGAACCGCCACCGTCATCACCGCGTTTCTTACCACCACCGAACAACCCGTTCAGGCTTTCCTGCAGCTTTCGGAAGGCCTCGTCGAGATCCGGTGGTCCCTTGCGGTCGCCGTTATTGCGGCGCTTGCCACCCCAAGGATCCTGATTATTCGAGTTGCCACCCGGCTCATTCCAAGCCATAGCGCTCTCCATCTGATAAAGCAAAGACGCACCCACGGCGCGCCGACCAATGCTACAGAATGCCCGTCACCGCGGCACAACCGCTTTTCCAGGCTTTTATTGCAAAGTGTGTTGCTCGATGAACTCTGTCGGCACAACGCCTTCACGGCTAACCAGCCGATTGAGCTCCGAACGGGGCAATCGAACGGCCAGCAAGCTGACACCTTCTTCGTCGTGTTCTTCTTTCTGCACCGCTCCAAGTTCGAAGAACTGCGCACGCAGTCGAGCGAATCGTTGCGGCAAGCGCAAGGTACCGATAAACAACTCACTGCCCAGCAACTCGGCAATGGCTTGCTCAAGCAATTCCAGACCACTGCCATCACGCGCCGATAGCCAGACCCGTTGAGGCTTGCCGTTTTCGTCGCGCTGGATTTGTGGCTCAACGCCTTCAAGCAAATCGAGTTTGTTATAGACCTCGAGGATCGGCAAGTCCTGGGCACCGATCTCGCCCAACACCACCATCACCTGCTCGATCTGCAACATGCGATCCGGTTCGGCCGCATCGATCACGTGCAACAGCAGGTCGGAGTTGCTCGACTCTTCGAGGGTAGACCGAAATGCTTCGACCAGCTTGTGGGGCAAGTGGCGAATGAAACCCACAGTGTCAGCCAGGACAATCGGCCCCAGGTCGTCCAGTTCCAGACGGCGCAAGGTCGGGTCCAGCGTGGCAAACAACTGGTCAGCCGCGTACACGTCGGATTTCGTCACGTTATTGAAGAGCGTGGATTTACCGGCGTTGGTATACCCCACCAAAGACACGGTAGGGATATCCGCACGCATACGGCCACGTCGCGACTGTTCGCGCTGGCTGCGCACTTTTTCCAGCCGGCCTTTGATCTGTCGCAGGCGAACCCGCAGCAAGCGGCGGTCGGTTTCCAGCTGGGTTTCACCCGGGCCACGCATGCCGATACCGCCACCTTGACGCTCAAGGTGAGTCCAGCCACGAACCAGCCGGGTGCTCATGTGGTCAAGCTGGGCCAGTTCTACCTGGAGCTTGCCTTCATGGGTACGGGCGCGCTGGGCGAAAATATCGAGAATCAGACCGGTGCGATCGATCACGCGACACTCGAAAACACGTTCGAGGTTACGTTCCTGACTGGGCGTGAGGATGTGATTGAAGATCACCAGATCTGCCTTTTCGGCATGGACCAGGTCGCGTAGTTCCTCGACCTTGCCGCTACCGATCAGGAATTTGGCGGTTGGCCGATGACGCGGCACGTTAAAAAACGCAACGGTCTCGGCGCCAGCCGAATTAGCCAATTCCTGAAACTCCTGCGGATCTTCGCGCGCCTCAGGGTCCTGTCCATCCAAGTGAACGAGGATCACTCGCTCACCACCACCGTGGCGCTCAAAGAACAAAGGAGACTCCTATCAGGCGTTACCTGGCTCAGCGTCACCTGCTTCGGATTCGGTTGCGCTAGGCAGACGAATTGGACGAACCGGCACCACTGTAGAGATAGCGTGTTTGTAAACCATCTGGCTGACGGTGTTTTTCAGCAGGATAACGAACTGGTCGAAAGACTCGATCGTGCCTTGCAGCTTGATACCGTTGACCAGGTAGATGGAAACCCCCACTTTCTCTTTACGTAAAGTATTCAAGTAAGGGTCTTGTAGCGAATGCCCTTTTGACATGTGCCGCACTCCTTTAAGGATTCAATATAAAAAATAGGTAAACAAATGGCTTGTGGCCGTCACACCCCCAAGGATAGACGGCAAATGCAAGGACTCAGCTCAATATGGAGATGGTCCCAAGGTATTTCAAGGCGCGCGGCAGATTGTCGCAATCGAGGCTGTCCAACCAGTGTAAATCAGCCCAACTGCGCAGCCAGGTGAACTGGCGCTTTGCCAATTGGCGCGTGGCAATGATTCCACGCTCCTGCATCTCGGCTTGCGTCAGCTTGCCATCCAGGTAATCCCAGACTTGTCGGTAGCCTACTGCACGTATAGACGGCAACCCGGCATGCAGGTCACTCCGTTTACGCAGGGCTACGACCTCGTCAATGAATCCCTGTTCCAACATATTCGTGAATCTTTGTTTAATTCGCTCGTGCAATACCTGACGATTTGCCGGAGCAATTGCCAAGTTCGCGACAGTATAGGGCAATTGTTGCAGTCCCGAGGCGGCTGCTTCAGTACTTTGCGCAGATTGTTGCAGCCTTAGTGCAGTCATGCTCTGACCACTGACGCGATAAACTTCCAGCGCTCGACTGAGTCGCTGTGGATCGTTCGGATGAATGCGCGCGGCGGATTCCGGATCAATGACCGCCAGTTGATCGTGCAGGGCTTGCCAGCCAAGGCGTGCAGCTTCTTCTTCGATCTGTGCGCGGACATCCGGATCTGCCGCTGGCATGTCTGCCAGACCTTCAACCAAAGCCTTGTAATAGAGCATTGTGCCGCCCACCAGCAGCGGAATTTTGCCCCGTGCGGTGATCTCGGCCATGGCCTGGAGGGCATCACGACGGAAATCGGCGGCCGAATAGCTCTCTGCCGGGTCGAGAATATCGATCAACCGGTGTGGAAATTCAGCCAGAAGCTCTTTTGAAGGCTTGGCAGTGCCGATGTCCATGCCACGGTAGACCAGCGCCGAATCGACACTGATCAGCTCGCAAGGCAAGACTTTGGTGAGTTCGATGGCCAGGTCGGTCTTGCCGGCGGCGGTCGGCCCCATCAGGAAAATCGCAGGAGGGAGCTGGTTCATCAACGACCGCGCAAGAACAGTTTGTCCAGATCGTCCAGGCCCAGTTGGGTCCAGGTCGGTCGGCCATGGTTGCATTGACCGCTGCGTTCGGTGTTTTCCATGTCCCGCAGCAGACCGTTCATTTCCGGCAGGGCCAGACGCCGATTCGCCCGAATCGCGCCATGGCAGGCCATGGTGCCGAGCAATTCGTTCAGGTGCGCCTGAATCCGGTCGCTGGTGCCATATTCCATCAGGTCCGCCAGTACGTCACTGACCAATCGATTGGCTTCAGCTTGCTTGAGCAAGGCTGGAATTTGCCGAATGGCCAGTGTTTCAGGACCAAGACGCTGCAGTTCAAAGCCCAGACGCTGGAACCACGCAACGTTTTCTTCGGCGCAATCGCCTTCGCGCTCGCTCACAGCCAAAGATTCCGGCACCAGCAGCGGCTGACCGCTCAGGCCTTCGCTGGCCATGGCGATTTTCAGCCGTTCGTACATGATCCGCTCATGAGCGGCATGCATGTCCACCAGCACCAGCCCTTGGGCGTTTTCCGAAAGAATGTAGATACCTTTGAGCTGCGCCAATGCATAACCCAGCGGCGGAATATCATCCTGCCCGGCCGGCAGCGCTACCGCATTGGCTTCTGGCAACGGCGCAAAAAACTCACGGTAGGCGGCCTGAGCTTCAGCCACCGGCACGCCGGACTGAGGCCGTGGCGAGTACTGATATTGATAACCGGCACCAGCGCCCGAGCCTGCCGGCGTATTGAACGATGGCTGAGCCTGAGGCTGTTCCAGCAAGGTATTGGCCGCCAGACGCATTTCGCCTTGCGGCCCGAACTCGCCAGCATCAATACCGGTCGGTCGAACGATGGCTGTCGCCACCGGCGCGGCCAGATGATCATCCGGGCGCACATCGCCCAAAGCGCGGTGCAGGGTGCCATAGAGGAAATCGTGAACCATGCGCCCGTCACGGAAGCGCACTTCGTGCTTGGTCGGGTGCACGTTGACGTCGACGCCTGCCGGATCGACTTCGAAAAACAGCACGAACGTCGGGTGCCGGCCGTTGAACAGCACGTCGCGATAGGCCTGGCGCACCGCGTGGGCCACCAGTTTGTCGCGTACCGCACGGCCGTTCACAAAGAAATACTGCAAGTCTGCCTGGCTACGGTTGAACGTCGGCAAGCCGACCCAGCCCCACAAATGCAGGCCATTGCGCTCGATCTCGATCGGCAGCGCCTGCTCGAGGAAACCCGAACCGCAAATTGCTGCCACACGCCGGGCACGGGCCGCGTCGTCATGGGCTTCATGCAGGCTGAGTATGGTCTTGCCGTTGTGGCGCAGATGGAACGCCACGTCGAAGCGCGCCAACGCCAAGCGCTTGATCACTTCTTGCAGGTGATCGAATTCGGTTTTTTCGGTTTTGAGAAACTTGCGTCGCG
The DNA here is from genome assembly GCF_050434865.1 of Pseudomonas silensiensis. NCBI lineage: Bacteria > Pseudomonadati > Pseudomonadota > Gammaproteobacteria > Pseudomonadales > Pseudomonadaceae > Pseudomonas > Pseudomonas silensiensis. The sequence continues at coordinate 82,647 of NZ_JBNDJH010000029.1, read as the reverse complement.
CCGGGGTATTGAAGAACAGGTCGCGCACTTCCACCGATGTGCCCACCGGATGGGCCGCCGGCTGCACGCGAGGCGCCATGTCCCGGCCTTCGGTTTCAACCTGCCAGGCCTGATCGGCATCACGGGTGCGAGACGTCAGGGTCAGGCGTGCCACGGAGCTGATCGACGCGAGTGCTTCACCACGAAACCCGAGACTCATGACCTGCTCGAGGTCCTCAAGATTGCGGATTTTGCTGGTGGCGTGACGCGCCAGGGCCAGCGGCAAGTCATCGGCAGAAATGCCGCTGCCATCGTCGCGCACCCGCAGCAGCTTGACGCCGCCCTGCTCTACATCGACATCAATACGCTTGGCACCGGAGTCGAGACTGTTTTCCAACAGCTCCTTGATCACCGAAGCCGGGCGCTCAACCACCTCACCAGCGGCAATCTGGTTCGCCAGTCGCGGGCTGAGCAGCTCGATGCGAGCCGTATTGGTCAGCACCTGGTTCATTCTTTGGCCGCCAGTTCAGTGCCGGGAATGGTCAGGTTCTGACCGATTTTCAGCTCGTCACTCTGCAGATTGTTGGCACTGCGTAGCGTGGCCGGCGACACCTGATAACGCACGGCAATCATTGCCAGCGTCTCGCCCGGGCTCACCCGATGGTCACGTGGACCTTGAGCGATTTTGCCGGAATCACGCAGCCAGGCGATGTAGGTGCCCGGTGGCGGATTCTGCTGGAAGAACTGGCGAACACCGGCGCTGATCGAGCGTGCCAGCGCCTGCTGGTGGTTCGCTGCGGCAAGCTTGGAGGCTTCGTTGGCGTTGGAGATGAACCCGGTTTCCACCAGGATCGACGGAATGTCCGGCGATTTCAGCACCATGAACCCGGCCTGCTCCACCCGTTGTTTGTGCAACGGCGTGACTCGGCTGATGTTGCTCAAGACCTTTTGGCCAACGTCCAGGCTCGAAGTCAAGGAAGCGGTCATCGACAGGTCGAGCAGCACACCGGCCAGCATGCGGTCCTTGTCGTCGAGGCTGACGCTGCCAGCACCACCGATCAAGTCGGAACGGTTTTCACTGTCGGCCAGCCAACGGGCCGTTTCCGAGGTAGCGCCACGATCAGACAGGGCAAACACCGAGGCACCGAAGGCTGCGGCCGAAGGTGCGGCGTCAGCGTGAATCGAAACGAACAGGTCGGCACCCTTCTTGCGGGCGATTTCAGTACGACCGCGCAATGGAATGAAGTAGTCGCCGGTGCGGGTCAGTTCGGCGCGGAAGCCTTTCATGCCGTTGACCTGACGCTGCAATTCGCGGGCGATGGCCAGTACCACGTCTTTTTCACGCTGACCGCGAGAGCCGGAGGCACCCGGGTCTTCGCCACCGTGACCAGCATCGATGACCACAACGATGTCGCGCTTGCCGGCCGGGGCTGGCGGCAGCTTCACCGCAGGCTCCACCGGCGTGACCGGTACCGGGGCCACTGTCGCAACGTTGGTCGGCGCCGGAATTGGCGCGGCGTCGGCGGCGTTATCGAACAAGTCGACCACCAGGCGATTGCCGTACTGGGCGTTTGGCGCCAGGGTAAAACTTTTCGGCGTCACGGCTTTTTTCAGGTCGATGACCACCCGCAGGTCAGTCGGCGTACGTTGAGCCGAGCGCATGGCGGTGATTGGAGTGTTCGAACTGTTGACGTTCAGCGGCGCCCCCAGTGTCGCGCCATTGATGTCGATGACCAGCCGATCCGGGGCGGTCAGGGTAAAAACGCTGTGCTGGACGGGACCGCTCAGGTCGAACACCAGTCGTGTGTTGTCCGGAGCCCGCCACAGGCGAACGCTGTTGACCTTTGTCTCGGCCACAGCGTCGACGGTCACCGCCAAAAACAACAATCCTACGGCAGCTACCATCGCGCGAAAGCGCATACCTAACCCCATCATTTAATTGGTTTCCAATGCCAAAGCGGCACACCACGACTCGCCACGCGAGCCCTGGGACAAAATTTTCAGCGAACGCCCGCTGTCTTGCGGGCTAATGGTAATGGTCAGGTCGGGCTTTGGCAAAAAGCCTGCACCCTTTTCGGGCCACTCGATCAGGCACAACGCGTCGTCTTCGAAGTAGTCGCGGATGCCGAGGTACTCCAGCTCTTCAGGGTCGACCAAGCGATAGAGGTCGAAATGGAAGGCCCGGATGTCGCCAATCTCGTAGGGTTCAACCAGGGTAAAGGTCGGACTTTTTACCGCGCCCACATGCCCCAAGCCACGGATGATGCCCCGGGACAGCGTGGTTTTCCCCGCGCCCAGATCTCCCTCGAGAAAAATCAGACCGTGCCCTTCAGTGGTTTGTGCGATACGTGCGCCAAATGCAGTCATCGCCTCTTCATCAGCCAGGTACAGGGTTACTTCAGACACGGTGCTTGCTCCTCCAACAACTGACGAATGGCTGGAATCAGATCACTGGCCGCCAGCCCACGGCCCGATTTACCTTCTTGCGCGCCAGCATTGGCGTGTAGCCAGACGGCGAGGCAGGCGGCGTCGAACGCCTCCATGCCTTGAGCCAGCAACGCGCCGACCAGACCGGCCAGCACATCACCCAAACCGGCGGTGGCCATGGCCGGATGGCCCTGATGACACAACGCCAGGCGCCCATCGGGGCTGGCGATCAGGCTGCCGGCGCCTTTGAGCACCACGACAGCTGTATATTTTTTGCTCAATGCATGAGCCGCCGCAGGACGATCGGCCTGGACTTCGGCAGTGCTCATCCCCAACAAGCGCGCCGCTTCGCCCGGATGCGGCGTGATCACACAATCTTTGGGCAAGCTCACGTGCTCTGTGGCCAGCAGATTCAATGCGTCGGCGTCCCAGACTTGCGGCAGAGGCGCGTTGGCGGCCGCCGACAAAAGGCTGCGCCCCCAGGAAGCCTGACCCAAGCCGGGGCCGACAACCAGCACGGAAACCTTTTGCAGCAGTCCCATCAGTTGATTGGCCGACGAAGTGCCCAACACCATGGCTTCCGGAATTCTCGCCAGCGCGGCCGGAACATGTTCACTGCGCGTCGCCACGGACACCATGCCTGTACCGCTGCGCAAGGCACTTTGCGCGCTCAGCAGGATGGCGCCACCAAAGCCGCGATCACCGCCGATCAGCAATACATGGCCGAATTTGCCCTTATGGGACGTTGGAGCCCGGCTCGCCAGACGTGGCAAGGAACTGGCCGTCAGGCGACGTGCACTGATGGCGACTCCGTTAAACGACTCGGGGGAGGCTTGCAGATCGTTGAACACCAACTCGCCGACCACGTCAGCAGCATCGCCGGCGAACAGACCCAGTTTCAGGCCGATGAACGTCACCGTCAGGTCAGCCCGCACCGCAGCGCCGAGTATTCGGCCGGTATCAGCGCACAGCCCCGAAGGGATATCCACCGCCGCAACCGGCAGCCCGCTGGCATTGATCGCTGCGATGACGCCCGCGTAGGGCTCTCGTACCTCTCCCGTCAGACCGGTGCCGAGCAAGGCATCCAGCACGATACCGCGCAACTCTGACTGTGCGCTCCAGGCTTGAACCGCGACACCTTCGGACACGGCCTCGGCATGGGCCAATGCCGCGTCACCCTGTAAACGCTGGGGATCACCGGCCGCCAGCACCCGTACATGCCAGCCCGCACGTCGGGCCAGCACAGCCACCAGATAACCGTCGCCTGCGTTATTGCCGTGGCCGGCCACAACACTCAATTCGTGCGCCGTCGGCCAATGACGGACCAACGCGCGCCAGGTCGCACGCGCCGCGCGCTGCATCAATTCGAAGCCCGGTGTGCCGGCCGCAATCAGGCTCGCATCGAGTGCTCGCACCTGCGCGGCGCTATACAGCGCGTCGGGTAAATCATCTTTAGTGTGCGGCATGCGTCTTCGGGCTCCGATGTCTGGCAGAATTATACGCACCTCAGCTCCGGTTTCTCTCGCCTCATGCCCGCAATTACCACAGACCTGCCCGCCCTCGCCCAATCCATCAAGGATTGGGGCCGCGAGTTGGGCTTTCAGCAAGTCGGCATCAGCGGCCTCGACCTGGCCGAGCATGAGCAGCACCTGGAGCGCTGGCTCGCGGCCGGCTACCACGGCGAAATGGAGTACATGGGCGCCCACGGCAGTAAACGCTCACACCCGGAAGAGCTGGTGCCCGGCACGCTTCGAGTCATTTCCCTACGCATGGACTACCTGCCGGGCGACACCGAAATGGCCAAACGTCTGGCCCAACCGGAAAAAGCCTACGTCTCGCGTTATGCCTTGGGCCGCGATTACCACAAATTGATCCGCAAACGCGTGCAACAACTGGCCGATAAAATTCAGGCCGAAATCGGCCCGTTTGGTTTTCGCGCCTTCGTAGACAGCGCGCCGGTGCTGGAAAAAGCCATCGCGGAACAGGCCGGTCTTGGATGGATCGGCAAAAACACCCTGGTCTTGAATCGCAAGGCCGGCAGTTACTTCTTTCTCAGCGAACTGTTTGTCGACCTGCCGCTGCCGGTTGACCCGCCACACAGCACCGAACATTGCGGCCGTTGCACCGCATGCCTCGACATCTGCCCGACCAACGCCTTCGTCGGCCCTTATGTACTCGACGCCCGACGCTGCATTTCCTACCTGACCATCGAACTGAAAAGCGCGATCCCGGAAGATTTGCGGCCACTGATCGGCAATCGGGTGTTCGGTTGCGATGATTGCCAGATCGTCTGCCCGTGGAACCGCTTCGCCCGTCCGTCCGGCGAAAGCGACTTCAAGCCACGGCACAATCTGGATAACGCGGAGTTGGCCGAACTGTTCATGTGGGATGAGGAGAAGTTTCTCAGCAGCACCGAAGGTTCGCCGTTACGCCGAGCGGGTTACGAGCGCTGGCTGCGAAACCTGGCGGTGGGCCTGGGGAACGCGCCGTCGAGCATTCCGGTGCTGGAAGCACTAAAGGCGCGGCGCGAACACCCTTCAGAACTGGTGCGTGAGCATGTCGAGTGGGCATTGAAGCAACATGAGCAGCGCACTGGCACCCTTGGAACTCGCCCTTAGCGGTGCAAGTTTATCCACTTGGCGCTACGCCCCTTCCCAGTCGACTCGATTAGCCCTTCAGCTTTCAATGAACGCAAAACCATACGCACGGTGTCACGACTTATGCCAGGACAAGCCTCTTCAAGCTCAGTAATCGAAAACGGTAGGGCGCGCTTCAACGCTTCAACTCGAACTCGATCGCTTTTACCTCCATGGCGCTTATCGATCTTACCGACACGCTCCTCAAACTCCTTGTAAGCGCGAAGAAGCGCCCCCCAGAAATAGTTGAGCCATGGCTGAACATCGTGCCTGCCTTCATGCCAACCTTGAGAGCTGACCTCAAGTGTTTCGTAGTAGCTTTCCTTTGAGTCCTCGAAGATCCGCTCAAGGCTGATAAAACGACCTACGCGATAATCAAACTGGTAAAGCAATAACAAGGTAAGCAGTCGAGCTACACGCCCGTTGCCATCTGAGAAAGGGTGTATGCAGAGAAAGTCGAGAATACTCAGCGGGACCAATACGAGCGGGTCTGCCAGATTTTGATCCAGTGCTCTGCGGTACTGCATAACCATATCGACCATTGCAATGGGTGTCAGATGTGCAGCGACCGGCTGAAAGCGGATACGCGAACTGCCGTCCGGATGGCGCTCGATGATGTCATTGTTCGTTGCTTTCCACTCCCCGCCATCCTGCGGTAGATAGCGATAAAGCATGCCATGCAACTGCCGAATGACGCCCTCGGAGAATGGCATCCCTTCTGCCGCCTCATGGATAAGAGAAAGCGCATCGCGGTAACCCGCAACTTCTTGCTCGGAGCGACTTTTCGGGTCCGCATTTTTGATAATCAACGACTTCAACCGACTTGGTGAAACAACCACTCCCTCCAATCGGTTCGATGACTCTGTGGACTCAATGACTGCAAGCTGCTTCAGGTCCTGGAGAATTTCTGGGGACTGGGAAACGAACAATTGTTGCTTGCCCCGGTACTCACCGAGAGCCCGCAACGTCGCGACCTGCAATCCGTTGTAGCGAAGCGTTGAGAGAAATTCAGGTGTAAGTGACCGCATAGATGTTTTTCCTGCCAAATAGGGTAACCCAGAACTAAACAGGGTAACTCGACAGCGAATTACCCTATTTATTAACTTTTTACCCTATTTTTACTGTGTGACCTAGGCGAGTTCCTCGACAGGATATTTCGACGCACACATTTTTCGACCATGCACTCCGCTGGAGTCAGGCTTCGTCGTTATAAACGAACTTCGGCATTTCCCAGTGAAAACGGATTGCCAGTAATCGCAGCAGGAAACCGCCGAACAGGGTGATCAAAATCGCCTGTTCACCGGGTAATTGCAGGTAGATGCAGAGCATGTAGCACCACGCTGCAGCGAACGAGACGCTGGCGTAGAGTTCGCGGCGGAAGATCAGCGGGATGTCGTTGCAGAAGATGTCGCGCAGAATACCGCCGAAAACTCCGGTGATCACACCGCTGACGGACGCTACGAGCATGCCGTGGCCCATTTCCAGCGCGGTCATGCAGCCGATCAGGGTGAACGCCACCAAACCCACGGCGTCGAGCACCAGAAACAGCGAGCGCAGGTGACGCATCCAGCGTGCAGCGAACACCGTGAACATCGCCGCCACCGAGGTTAGCACCAGATATTCCGGGTGCTTGACCCACGTCAACGGGTAGTGACCGAGCAGCACGTCACGCACCGAACCCCCACCCAAAGCCGTGACGCAGGCAATCAGCACCACGCCAAACCAGTCCATCCCGCGACGACCGGCAGAAAGGGCACCGGTCATGGCTTCGGCGGTAATGGCGATCAGGTAAAGCATCAGCAACATGGCGGCGGTCCTTGCAGGAAGGCGCGCAGTCTACTCACTTCACCGAAGCCCCAAAAGAGGGCAGCCGTTACGCCAGCTGCCAGATCAGAACTTGATGAAGTGCTTGCGGTAGTGCTGCAGCTCGGCGATCGATTCGCGGATGTCATCCAGGGCCAGGTGAGTGCTGCCCTTTTTGAAGCTGTCGCGCACGTCCGGCGCCCAGCGTGCGGCCAACTCTTTCAGGGTCGAGACGTCGAGGTTGCGGTAGTGGAAGAAGCTTTCCAGGGATTTCATGTGGGTATAAAGGAAGCGACGGTCCTGGCAAATGCTATTGCCACAGATCGGCGACTTGCCCTTCGGCACCCATTGTTCCAGGAAGGCGATGGTCTGGGCTTCGGCTTCGGCCATGCTGATGCGGCTGTCGCGCACCCGCTGGGTCAGGCCCGAGCCGCCGTGCTGACGGGTGTTCCACTCGTCCATGCCGGCGAGAATTTCGTCGCTGTGATGGATGGCGATCACCGGACCTTCGGCCAAGGTGTTCAGGTCACTGTCGGTGACGATAGTGGCCATTTCGATGATGACGTCGGTATCAGGGTTCAGACCGGTCATTTCCAGGTCGATCCAGATCAGATTCTGCGGGTTTTGCATGTGTCGGCTCCTAGGCAATGCTGCGCAGTTTAGCCTAGGCAACTGGCCGGGCGTGCTAAACTCGCGGCCGTTTTACCTAATCGCTGCATTCTTCATACGGAACACCCATGGCCAAACGCCAACTCAATCGTCGTCAAAACTGGCGCATCGAAAAGATTCAGGGCGAACGCGCTGCCCGCGCCGCCAAACGCGAGTCCTCGGCTGTCGAGGCACTTGAGGGTGGCGATCTGGGCCCGGAACAGACCGGCCTGGTGATCGCGCACTTCGGTGTGCAGGTCGAAGTCGAAGCCCTTGATGGCGAGCTGGCTGGCCAAGTGTTCCGCTGTCACTTGCGCGCCAACCTGCCGGCGCTGGTGACCGGCGATCAGGTGGTCTGGCGTGCCGGCAACCAGGGCATCGGCGTGATCGTGGCGCAACTGCCGCGCAAAACCGAACTCTGCCGCCCGGACAGCCGAGGTCAGCTCAAGCCTGTCGCGGCCAACGTCGACATGATCGTGATTGTCTTCGCGCCACTGCCCGAGCCTCACGCCAACTTGATCGACCGCTACCTGGTCGCCGCTGAGCACGCAGGGATTCGTCCGTTGCTGTTGCTCAACAAGTTCGACCTGATCGACGAGCAGAACGCCCCGGCGCTGAATGCCTTGCTGGCGGTTTACCGCACACTGGGTTACCCGGTGCTGGAAGTCTCGGCGCACCACGGCAATGGCATGGAGCAACTTCAAAAACAACTGGACGGACGCATCAGCGTGTTCGTCGGCCAGTCCGGCGTCGGCAAATCCTCGTTGGTCAACAGCCTGTTGCCTGAAGTCGAAGCCCGTGTCGGCCCGCTGTCCGAGTTGTCCGGCCAGGGCACTCACACCACCACCACCGCGCGGTTGTTCCACTTCCCCGGTGGCGGTGAGTTGATCGACTCCCCGGGTATCCGCGAATTCGGCCTGGGCCACGTCAGCCGTGCCGATGTCGAAGCCGGCTTCATCGAGTTCAACGACTTGATCGGCACCTGCCGCTTCCGCGACTGCAAGCACGACCGCGAGCCGGGTTGCGCCCTGCTCAAGGCCCTGGAAGAAGGCCGCGTGCAGCAGCAACGGATGAACAGCTACCGCTCGATCATCGCCAGCTTGCCTGAAAACAGCTATTAAACAGACGCGCCCGCTGCCTCGACACTGACGGGGCGGCGCGCCGCTTGTAGCATCCTACAAATATCCTCACCATTTAAACGTCAGAAACTTCTGTAAGGCGCTTGCACGCCTGCGTGTAGGGAAATTCTCTTTATCAGCGCAGGCCTTGTTACGCCCACTCAAGTGCATACATTCGAGCCCTCATCGCATTTCTGGCGATACCGAGGGACAGCCATGCAAACCTATCATTTGTTCATCAGCCACTCGTGGAACTACCCCCACGCCCACGACAACCTCGTACGGCTGCTCAACGCTAAACCCGGCTTCACGTTCAAAAATTTTTCGGTACCGCCAGACAACCCGATCATCGGCGCGAAAACCGACAAACAGCTGGAAGAAGCCATCGAAAACAAAATCCGGCCCTGCTCGGCAGTGCTGATCATGGCGGGGATGTATTCGACCTACAGCAAGTGGATCAATAAGGAAATCGAGATCGCCAAACGCATGAACAAGGTGATCATTGCGGTCAAGCCGTTTGGTGCGGAGCGGATTTCCACAGTGGTACGCCAGGCGGCGCACGCGGAGTGTGCGTGGAACACCAACAGCATCATCAGTGCCATTCGAACTCACGCGGCGGGTTGAACCATGCGCAAGGGATTGTTCATCGGGATCAACCATTACGCCCACGTCTCTCCATTGAGCGGATGCAATAACGATGCGATGGCCATGGCCTCGGTGCTGGAGCGTCACGCCAACGGGCGGCCGAACTTCAGCAGCAAGGTGCTGACCTCAGCCGAAGATGACCTTTCGCTGACGGCCATGAAGCAGCACATCCAAAGCCTGTTTTCCGGTGATTGTGATGTGGCGCTGCTGTATTTCGCCGGCCATGGCCAATTCGATACCAGCATCGACGAGGGGCTGCTGATTCCTCAGGACTTTGCACCGGGTGGCGATGGTATTCGCATCAGCGACATATTGAGTTGGGCGGACAACGCCCCCCACATCAAGAACAAAATCATCATCCTCGATTGCTGCCAGGCTGGCGCAGCCGCCGCAATGCGCGGGTTACGCGGTGGTAGCAGCGTCATCGGCGAAGGCATGACCATTCTCACCGCCTGCAAAAAAGATCAGGTTGCACTCGAAGGACGCGGCCATGGCGTGTTTACCGACCTGTTGCTGCAAGCGCTGCACGGTGGGGCCGCCAACGTATTGGGCAAGGTCACTCCCGGCAGCGTGTACTCATTCGTCGACAATGCGTTGGGCGCATGGGAACAACGGCCAGTGTTCAAGACGAACGTCTCGCAATTTGTCCCCTTGCGCGAGGTCACGCCACTGATCGCCGAAGAAACCCTGCGCAAACTCAAGGACTGGTTCCCGGAGCCCAGCCATGTCTTTGCGCTCGACCCCAGCTACGAACCCACCGAAACAACGTTCGACCCGGACCACGGCGAAGTCTTCGCCCAATTGCAAAAATGCAACCGCCACAGCCTGATCGAACCGGTGGACGCCGAGCACATGTATTACGCGGCCCTGAACTCAACCGGTTGCCGCCTTACCGCCCTCGGCGCCTATTACCGCGAACTCGCCCTCAAAGGACATTTCTGATGCCCGTATTCATCAGCTACCGTCACGTGGATCGCCCGTACGCGATCGCCATCAACAGCCGTCTGATACGGGCCAACATCAAGACCTACTTCGACGTGCTGGACCCGGAATCACAGACCACCGACGACATCACCGGGGTCATCACCCGCAACATCACGGCGTGCACGCATCTGATGGCGGTGGTCTCTGACAAGACCGCGCTCTCATGGTGGGTGCCGTTCGAAATCGGTGAAGCGACCATCAGTAACCGACGGATATGCTCATTCAAGACAGAACCGGCCGAACTGCCGCTTTACCTCGATAAATGGCCAAAGCTCAGCACCGACAAGGATCTGGATTTTTTCATTGATGCCTACCGTGAAGAGGTGGCGACCAAGCGCTCAATGACGCTGGATTCGATCAACGAATCTCTTTACGGCACCTACAAACGTAATGCCGAGCTGTTCCACGACCAGCTCAAGAACCGCATCCGACGCGGCTTCTGACAGACACAAAAAAGCCGACATCACTGTCGGCTTTTTCGTGGGTCACTGCTTCGGTGGCTCACCCGGTTTCGGCGCCGGGTTGTCGAACAGGTTCAAGCGCTCCCGAAGCTCATGCGCCGGCAACGGCTCTTTATCCGCCGGCAACGCATTCGGATCGGCAGGCACTTCGCCCGGGCCGCCCTGCCCTTGCGTCGGTTCTGGAGCCGGCTCCGCACCTTGCGAACCTTCGATGGCACGCTGGGCTTTCTTGGTCAGCACCACGATGTCGATACGGCGATTGATCGGATTGAACGGGTGCTCGCGATCGAACAACGCCGACGAGGCATAACCGACGACGCGCGCCACCTGTGCATCCGGATAGCTGCCGGCGACCAGCGCACGACGTGCAGCGTTGGCACGGTTGGCCGAGAGTTCCCAGTTACCGAAGTCACCCGTGCCCGTGTACGGCTTGGCATCGGTGTGGCCGCTGATGCTGATCTTGTTCGGCACCGCTTTAATGGTGTCGGCCATGGCCAGCAGGATGTCTTCGAAGTACGGCTTCAGACGGGCACTGCCAGAGTCGAACATCGGCCGGTTTTCGGCGTCCACAATCTGGATGCGCAAACCGTCCGGCGTGATTTCGAAACTGATCTGGTCTTTGAATTTCTTCAGCTGCGGGTTCTCTTCGACCTTGGTCTGCAGTTCTTGCAGCAACAGTTCGAGACGTTCCTTCTCGACCTGTTCGGCCATGCCTTCAACCTGCTCGGCGTCGACGGTCACTTTGTCCGGCTGCGGCTGAGATTTCACTTCGGGGTTGAGGGTGTTCTCCGGCGCCAGGGTCGGCGAGCCGCCCAGGTCGATGATGTACGGCGTGCCACTTTCGGAAAAGCCGACCGGGTCCTTGAAGTAACCGGCGATGGCGATCTTCTGTTCAGGCGTTGCGGTGGACAGCAGCCACAGCACCAGGAAGAACGCCATCATCGCCGTCGCGAAGTCCGCGAAGGCGATTTTCCAGGCGCCCCCGTGATGCCCGCCGGCGATGCGCTTGACGCGCTTGATGATTATCGGCTGGTTATTTTCCATGACTTAACGACCGCGAACCGCTTGTTCCAGCTCAGCGAAGCTAGGACGGTGCGCCGGGTACAGAACTTTACGACCGAACTCGACCGCCAGCGATGGAGGCATGCCGGAGGCTGACGCGACCAGCGAGGCCTTGATGGCTTCGTAGACGTTGAGTTCTTCCTTGGCATCGTGGGCCAGGGAATGGGCCAGCGGACCGAAGAAACCGTACGCCGCGAGAATACCGAAGAAGGTACCGACGAGAGCCGCACCGACGTGCAGGCCGATGGACTTCTGATCGCCCTCACCCAGGGAAGCCATGGTCACCACGATACCGAGTACCGCCGCGACGATACCGAAACCGGGCATGGCGTCGGCAATACCGTTCACCGCGTGGGATGGATGCTCGAGGTCTTCCTTGAGGCTGTAAAGCTCCATGTCGAACAGGCCTTCAAGCTCATGGGGAGCCATGTTGCCGGAGGACATGATGCGCAGGTAATCGCAGATGAACGCGGTCATGCGTTCGTCTTTCAATACAGTAGGGTATTTGGCGAAGATCGGGCTCGCAGCGGCGTCTTCGATGTCGCCTTCGATGGCCATCATGCCTTCTCGGCGGCTCTTGTTGAGGATCTCGTAGATCAGGCCCAGCACTTCCAGATAGAACGTGTGGTTGAAACGCGAACTGAACATGCCCAAGGATTTCTTGAGCACGTGCATGGTCATGTAACCGGGGTTGGCCTGCAAAAATGCACCGAGTGCCGCACCACCGATAATCATGACCTCGAAGGGCTGAATCAGGGCGGCAATTTTGCCATGGGAGAGCACGTATCCGCCGAGCACGCTCGCGAATACGACGATGATGCCGATTAATTTAGCCATAGGTAGGAGAGTACTTACTGAGTCGGGTTCAAGGTCATATTCGGAAGTTAAAAAATCTCTTCTTCTACTTATCGGCAAAACTGCGCCAGACTATAGCCAGTTCAGGCGAAAAGCCAATTTGGCCCGCTCCGGGCATAGGTAATGCAGACGATGATCACGTCCAACCATGGCTAACGAAACGAACGTTCCAACGCCAAAACCGACCACTCTCGAAGGCTGGGTCAAGCTTCTCGATGGCGTGCGCCTGCCCGTTCCGCAAGCCAGTCATGACCGCGTCTGCAAGGCCATCGCCAACAGTCGCAGTTCCCTGCGCGATATCGCCGAACTGATACAGGACAGCCCCGCGCTGGCGCTGAGCGTGATTCGCGAAGCCAATCGCCACACCCATGGCAGCATGACCGAGCCTGCGGAAAACCTTGAGGTTGCGATCAATCGCCTCGGTTTGAAGCGCACCGAAGAACTGCTCGCCCGCCTGCCTGCCCAGCCTCAATCCGAAATCCCGGTGGGCCTGCGTCAGCTGCAACTGATCAGCCAGCACGCGACCCAACAGGCCAACGGTTTTTTCGCCAGTCGCCTGGCGCGGCTGTGGCAGGACATCCACTGGGGCAGCCTGCTGTTTCTCTCGCCGCTCTGGCCGATGGCGTTGACCCATCCGCAGTTGCTCGAAGAGTGGGAGTTGCGGGTCATCCACAAAGGCGAGTCGGCGCGCAAAGTCGAAAAGCAATTGTTCGGCGCGCGCCTGCTGGAAATCTGCCTGGCGCTTGTGGACATCTGGCGTCTGCCGATCTGGGTGCAGCAGGGTTATCGGCTGCTGCTCAACGAGCAACGTGAGCTGGTGAAAGTGCTGCGCATCGCGCGCGACAGCGATCATCCATTGCGCCAGCAGAACCGCCTCGACGACGATCCGACCCTGCGCCGCTGGCTCAATCAACCGGCCAATACGGTGTTGCTGGCCAACGGTCTGGCGCTGTCGGCGCAACAGGCCTGGGACAGTCCGCACAGTGAACGCTGGCAGTACCTGACCAGCCTTTACCTGCAAATGCCGATGGACGAAGTGCAGCAGCAGTTGCACCAACAGGCCGCCAACAGCGCCCGCCATCACGCCATGCCGGACCTCTGGCACCCGGCCGTTTCATTGATCTGGCCGTGGGGTATGAACCGCGTTCATGCTGGATTGCTGCCAGCCCCGGCACCGACGGCCGAAGACCTGGCGAAATGGCGCAGACAGTGTGCCGAGTTGCTGGTCGAGCCCAGTCGCTTCACCAATGCCATGCACTTGACCACCTCTGCCCGGGACGCGTTGGTCGCGTGCGGCATGCGTCGGGTGATGATCCTGATGGCCGACCGCACTCACGCCAATCTGCGGGTGCATCAGACGGCCGGGCTGCCAAAAGAAGTGGCCGGCCTGAACTTCGTCGTCAGCCAGAGCACCGTACTGCAACGCCTGCTCTCGCAACAGGCCCAGGTACGCCTGACGCCGGCCAACAACGCACAATTTTCCGCCCTGTTACCGGCCAGCCTGCGCTCACAGTTCGGCGGCGAACACTTGCTGCTGCGTTCACTGGTCAATAATGGTCGGGTGATCATGATTGTGGTGGCGGATCAGGGCGGCGGGCCGTTCTCTGAAATCACCGTGCAAGCCTTCGGCAAAACCGCGCAGTGCATCGAAAAGGCACTGCACAGCTTTAGCCACCGCGGCCAATGACGCTGCGCTACAATCCTCCCCTTTGTATTCTGGAGACCTCACATGTCTGACTTCTCTGGCTTGCCGCTGGTGATCGAGCCGAGCGACTTGCTCCCTCGTCTCGACGCCCGCGATCTGATTCTGGTGGACCTGACCAGCAGCGCCCGTTATGCCGAAGGGCATATCCCCGGTGCGCGTTTTGTCGATCCGAAACGCACTCAACTCGGTCACGCGCCTGCGCCGGGACTGATGCCGCCGCAAGCGGCGCTCGAAGCGTTGTTCGGTGAGCTGGGACACAACCCCGATGCGGTCTACGTGGTCTATGACGACGAAGGCGGCGGTTGGGCCGGGCGCTTTATCTGGCTGCTGGATGTCATCGGCCACAGCAAGTACCACTATGTCGACGGCGGCCTGAAAGCCTGGCTGGCAGAAGGCTTGCCCATGTCGATCCAGATCCCGGCAGCGGTCGGCGGCCCGGTTGCGTTGACCTTGCACGACGAACCTACCGCCACCCGCGAGTACCTGCAAAGCCGCCTCGGTGCCGCCGACCTGGCGATCTGGGACGCACGCGGGCCGCTGGAGTACTCCGGCGAGAAAGTCCTGGCGGCCAAGGCCGGGCACATTCCCGGCGCGGTCAATTTCGAATGGACCGCGGGCATGGATCAGGCGCGCAACCTGCGCATCCGCACCGATATGCCGCAGATCCTGGAAAAACTCGGGATCAGCAAAGACAAAGAAGTGATTACCCACTGCCAGACTCACCACCGTTCTGGCTTCACCTATCTGGTGGCCAAATCCCTCGGTTATCCGCGGGTCAAAGGCTACGCCGGTTCCTGGGGCGAATGGGGCAACCACCCCGATACGCCCGTAGAGATTTAAGGTTTTTAAGGACAGTTAATGAATAAGCGTTTGTTTATCCTCAGCCAATACCTGCTGCCCCATCACCTGCTGTCGCGACTGGCCGGCTGCATTGCCGAATGCCGCGTGCGCTGGTTCAAAAATGCCTTTACCGCCTGGTTCGCCAAGCGCTATCAGGTGGATATGTCGCAGGCGCTGGTCGAAGACCTGACGGCTTACGAGCACTTCAATGCGTTCTTCACTCGCGCTTTGAAGGATGGTGCTCGCCCGCTAGACCAGACGCCAGGCGCGATCCTCAGCCCGGCCGACGGCGCGGTCAGCCAACTCGGTCCGATCGAACACGGTCGAGTGTTCCAGGCCAAGGGTCATAGCTTCAGCGTGCTGGAATTGCTGGGTGGCGACGCGGCCAACGCAGCGCCGTTCATGGGCGGTGATTTCGCGACGATTTATCTGTCGCCGAAAGACTACCACCGCGTGCACATGCCGTTGGCCGGCACCCTGCGCGAGATGGTCTACATCCCGGGCCGGATCTTCTCGGTCAACCAGACCACCGCCGAAAACGTTCCGGAATTGTTCGCCCGCAACGAGCGTGTGGCGTGCATTTTCGACACCGAGCGCGGGCCGATGGCCGTGGTGTTGGTGGGTGCGATGATCGTTGCGTCGATCGAAACCGTTTGGGCCGGGTTGGTCACGCCGCCGAAACGCGAGCTGAAAACCTTCCGCTACGACGAAGCTGCCCGTGCGCCGATCCATTTGGAAAAAGGTGCAGAACTGGGTCGCTTCAAGCTGGGTTCGACCGCTGTCGTGCTGTTCGGGCCTGATCAAGTGAAGTGGGCTGAAGAACTGGCGGCCGGTTCGCCGGTGCAGATGGGCCAGGGCATGGGCATGGGCCTGGCAAAAGCCTGATCCCTGATCCGACCCCGCGAACGTCTTCGCGGGGTCGGACATTTCGGTGGTGCCGTTACTCTATCTGTCCACGGAAGCCGATCGGCCCTTCGTTGGCGTAGGTATTGGTGCCACTGAGGTTTTTCCCTCCATCGCCGGAGGTCACGCTCAACGCCACAACGTTCTGATTATCCCGACCTCCGATGACCCATTTGCCACCCGGATGCCACGGGGCATCGTTGCCGCCCCACTGATTTTCAACGTTGTACTGGTTCTGGCCCGTGCGCTGAGCCTTGAAGCCAATGGGACCTTCACCCGCATACGTCATGGTGCCGGTGAAACTCTTCCCGCCATCGCCCGATTTGATATCGATCGCGACAACGTTCTGGTTGTCCCGCGCGCCTAGCGTCCAGTCTCCGCCCGGATGCCAGGGTGCCGAACTACCGCCCCATTGATTTGCCACTACATATCTAGACATAAACTTCATCTCCTTGAAGTTACAAAGAGACCTGCCCTGCGTAGGCAGCAGGCCGCACGACTGTGCGTATCCAGTCGCACGACTGTCAGATTAGTAGTACGCCTGCAGGGCACTCGACTGACAGACAAACGGTAGAAGTCCATAACTGCTACAGTCAGGTCATTCACTGCCCATTTCCCGGTTGGAGTTTTCCACGGCATGAATGAGACCAGCCCCCATCTGTTGCTACGCGCCCCGATCCCGACGCAGTTGCGCCTGTCGTTCTGTGAAGCCACCCCGCGTGATCTCAAGCGTTGGATCGCCAATCTGCCCAAAGCCAATATCGGCGAAACCGCTCGCCAGCTGTATCAAGGCTTGAGCGAACTCAACCAGCTGGTCACGCCCAGCGACAATCGCCTGCAATTGCTCGAACTGTTGCGCCCCGAGGTGTATTACGTCTGCAAACACCTTGAGCGGCATTTCCTTCATCAGTCGATTGTCCTCGACGAGCGTTCGCGCAAGATCGCCAACCTCTGTCAGGCGCTGCAGAGTCATTTGGCGATTGGCTATAAACAGATTGTCGTGCGCATCACGCCACGCTTCAGCAAAGACCGTGCGCCACTGCTGACCCAGGCTCTGCAACGAGCGATCCATTGCCTGAACGGGCCGCTGACTCGTTCTACTGAACTGTATTGCCCGGTGCCGGAAGGCCTGTGGCTGGAGCTGCATCAGCTCTACCGGATCGCCTGCGCGCACCGGCTCCAGCACACCAGCCTGCGCGATGAGCTGGCCAGCCAGAGGCAAAACCTGAGCATCGAACAGACTTACGTGGTCGCCCTGCTGTTGGGCGCCTCACGCTGCAACCAACTGCGCCAGAACCAGATTGCCCGGGTGGCCGAGGTGCTGGAGCCCTGGAGCCAATGGATCAAGCTGCAACCCGACAAACCAGCCACCGGGCTGTTTGCCGTCTCGCCAGACCTCGACACCGGACCGCGTTATCGCACCAAGTTCCGGGCCGAGCAGCAAGAGCGCTTATTGGGGATCGATCCGCAGGGGTTGGTCGCGGCAATAGAAGCTCATTTGCAAAAAACCGACAGCTCATCGCCGCTGCCCGTGCCGCCAGGGTTAAGCCTGGATACGTTGCAACACCTTCATGCCGCCTGGGGCCAGGCTGCCGAGCGCAGTTTCCAGCGCACCGTCGGCCAAGGCACGTTGACCCTGTGCATAGGCATGAGCGCGCTGCACTTTTATCTGGGCGGGCAACGCTCATTCAGCGACATCCTGAAGAACCACGGTGCCCGGCCTGCACAATTTTCGGTAACGTCAGTGACCGGCCGGGAAAAGGACCAATGGCACGAGGCCTTCGACGCCGCGCCCCAAGGCAATTCGGACACTCTATTGCCCTACGAAGAGATCGAATACCCGCAGCTTCAGAATGACGACAGCCACGAAGCATCCGACCGCAATCAGCACTTCCCGACCCATGTCCTGTCAGTGGTCAATCACAGCCCCGGCGGTTACTGCCTGGCCTGGCCTGGCGCAGTCCCTGCCGAATTACAGGCGGGTGAGATGGTCGGTATCGAGGATTTTGCCGGTCAGGGCTGGAGCATCGCGGTGGTGCGCTGGATCCGTCAGGTGCGCGGCGGTGGTACGCAGATGGGCATCGAACAGGTCGCACCCTTCGCCGAGCCTTGCGGCCTGCAACTGGTGCGCACCCGTGATGACCACAGCCAATACCTTCGCGGTCTGTTGCTGCCGCAAATCAGCGCTATCGACGTGCCGGCCACCCTGCTCGCGCCGCGCCTGCCCTTTCAGGAAGGCAACAAAGTCATGATCAATACCCACGGCGAGGAACGCCGGGTCGGGCTGGAGCGACGGGTGGCAAGCAGCAACAGCTTTAATCAGTTCGCCTACCGCCCACTGGAGACCGCCAGAAACGACAACGCCGCAGTGAGCGGCGTTGAGGAGGATTTTGATTTGTTGTGGAAAACGCTTTGAGGGTGATGCCGGTAACTGTGGCGAGGGAGCTTGCTCCCGTCTGGACTGCGTAGCAGTCCTTTTTTGGGGCCGATTCGCAGCCCAACGGGAGCAAGCTCCTTCGCCACAAGGCTCTTTCAGCCCTGAAACAATCAGAGCTGCCCGTCGCGATCCCGGAAGCCCAGCAAATACAGCACGCCATCCAGCCCAAGGGTGGAAATCGCCTGCTTCGCCGACTGCTTCACCAGCGGCTTGGCGCGGAACGCCACACCCAACCCGGCAATCGCCAGCATTGGCAAATCGTTGGCACCGTCGCCGACCGCAATGGTCTGCTCCAGACGCAAACCTTCCTTGTGCGCCAGTTCCTTCAGCAGATCCGCCTTGCGCTGTGCATCAACAATCGGCTCGACCGCCACGCCGGTGACCTTGCCGTCGACCACTTCCAGTTCGTTGGCGAACACATAGTCGATACCCAACTTGGCCTGCAATTGCTTGGCGAAGTAGGTAAAGCCGCCCGACAGGATCGCGGTTTTGTAGCCCAGACGCTTGAGTTCGGCGAACAGGGTTTCGGCACCTTCGGTCAGGCGCAGGGAGGCGCCGATGGAATCCAGTACGCTGACATCCAGCCCTTTCAACAAGGCCAGGCGCTCCTTGAAGCTGGCGCGGAAGTCCAACTCGCCGGCCATCGCCCGCTCGGTGATCGCGGACACCTGATCGCCCACGCCGGCAGCCTTGGCCAGTTCGTCGATCACTTCGGCTTCGATCAGCGTCGAGTCCATGTCGAACACCGCCAGACGGCGGTTACGGCGGAACAGTGAATCTTCCTGGAAGGCGATGTCGACGTTCAATTCCTGCGCGACGCTGAGGAATTCGGCCCGCAGCGCTTGCGGATCAGCCGCTTCACCACGAACGGAAAACTCGATGCAGCCTTTACCCTGATCGGCCGGGGTGTCCAGCGGCATGCGCCCGGACAGACGATCGATGTGGTCGATGTTCAAGCCATATTTGGCGGTGATCGAACTCACAGCCTGCAATTGCCCGGCGGTCACTTTGCGGGTCAGCAGGGTCACGATGTGGCGTTTCTTGCCCTGATTGCCGACCCACTGCTGGTAATCCTCTTCGGACACCGGCGTGAAACGCACCTGCTGATCGAGCTTGTACGCCGTGAACAGGATGTCCTTGAGCACCGACTTGCCTTGCTCGGTGTCAGGAATTTCAACCAGGATGCCGAACGACAACGTGTCGTGGATCACCGCCTGACCAATGTCGAGAATGTTCACACCACCCTGGGCCAGAACGCCGGTAATGGCCGCAGTCAGACCCGGACGGTCGACTCCCGTGATGTTTATCAGGACGATTTCGCGCAAGGCGCACCCCCGCAGGTGGAAAAAAACCGCATTCTACCCACTTTCAGTGACCATCGGGCACCGTGAGCGCTTTGACGGTCTAGGGCCTGTCGCTATACTGCGCGTCAACTTCACGGACAAAAGAGCCGAGCTCAAGTGAACCGGCCCACGCCAGTAAAAACCGATAACTTCTTTCTGCTGATCTTCCGTGCACTGCGCCACCGCCGTGTACCGATTGCATTGCGCATCGCCAGCCATAACGTGATCCTGGTCGCTCTGGCCCTGGTGATCTATGCCTGTGTGATGGGTTTGCAGTTCAAGCAGGCCATGCACGAGCAGGCGGATGCCCTGGGCGAAAGCCTGACCACCCAGACTGCCACGTCCGCCACGGAGCTGTTGGTGTCCAACGACATCCTCAGCCTCAACGTGCTGCTCAACAACCTGACCAAAAACAAGCTGGTGGCTCACGCTGCCATCTACAGCGTGGATAACCGCATCCTCGCCGAAGCCGGTCAGCGCCCCAAGCACAGCCTGCTGGGCGAAGCCGAAGGCATGTACCAGAGCAAGATCACTTTCCAGGATGTGACCGCCGGGCAACTGCGCATCAGCCTGGACATGGATCAGTTCCAGCAGCCGATGACCATCAGCCTGCAAAGCATGGGCATTTTGAGCGCGATCCTGCTGGCGCTGTCCCTGGCCTTGAGCCTGCGACTGGGTCGGCACATCTCCACACCGTTGCTGCAATTGCGGGTGTGGCTGCGCCATATCGACGAACACACCCCGGGCACCGAGCGTCAGGATGAGATCGGCGACCTGGCTCGCCAGCTGCACGCCGACTTCGCGCCAGAGCCCGCCGAGCCGGAACCCGCTCCCGAGCCTGAATACGACGAAAGCGACTACGAAGACGCGGACGATAACGAGCCAACCTTCGAAGTGCGCAATTTGCGTGACCCGAGTTTCGATGAATCCAAGCCTGTGGCTGGCCTCAAACCTGCGCCACGGCGCAGTGTCAGCACCGTTGAAGACGATGATGACGACGATGCATTTGCCGACCTGATTGATGAATCAGTGTCGACGGCGCCGAAACCGGTAGTCAAACCGCAACCATCGAACGTGCCGCAGCACAGCGCGGTGCTGGCCGTGCAACTGGGCGCTCAGGATCAACTGCGCCGTCTGCCCCGCACACGACTGGAAGAACTGCTCAAACGCTATCGCGACTGCCTCGATCAGGCCGCCTCGCTCTACCAGAGCGAGCTGCACACCCTGAACGATGGCAGCACCCTGATGCTGTTCCACACCGAAGACAGCGGCGACGACTACCTGACCAACGCTATCTGCTGCGGTGAGTTGTTGCGGGCTCTGGGCCATCAGTTGCAGATCGAAGTTGCCGACAGCGGCATCACCCTGCAATTGCAACTGGGCCTGACCCTGGGTGACGAGCTGTTCGGCCTGAGCCAGATAGATCTGCTGCTGACCGAAACCGCTCAGGATGCGCTGGCCCTGTCGCAACACAGCCGCAACCTGTTGCTGGTGGAGCGCAAGATCGGTGACGACGCGCTGATCCGCCAGCGCGCACGCATCCGCCCAATCGCAAGCCCGGAAGGCGCTTGTTGCGTAGAGCGACTGATGGAGCCTTATCCGTCGATGCTCGAGCGGCAACTGGCGCGGATGCATGAACGCCGGGCGTAAATAGCCCCGCTACGAAAAAGCCCGCAGACGAGTAATCGTCTGCGGGCTTTTTGTTGCTACCTGATTCTTGTAGCAGCTGCCGAGCCTGCGAGGCTGCGTTCGGCTGCGCAGCAGTCGTAAATCAGTCAGCGCGATGGGTCATGCAATCGTTTGAACAGGATTTGCGAGGGCTTCGGTCCAGCGCGACCCCGGCTCGAACGCAGCCTCGCAGGCTCGACAGCTGCTACGGAAACAACAAAGCCCGCACATGGCGGGCTTTGCTTTGGATCAATCCAGACTTAGAACCTGAATACTTCCATATCGGTCCGGATCGGCGAAGCCATCGGGATCTTTGGTTGCTTATCCTGTTCTGCCGCCGGCGCCACAGGCTTGGCAGCCTGTTTTCTTGGTGCTTCGGCAATTGGCGGCTGATTAGCCAGCGGCTTGAGCGCCGTCGACAGTTGCTCGGCCAGACGCTGCAGCAATACACCCTGAGCCTGAACCTGAGCCGCCGTACCACCGGCATGCTGTTCCTGCAGATGAATGATGCGGTTATCACGAACCTGGCCACGACGGTCGATCAGACGCCATTGCGCATCAAGGATCGCCGGTTGCGCCTCACCCGAGTCCAGGCGAGTAATCGTCAGAAGAACCTGCACATCCGGCGTGAAGCCCACTGTCGCTGGCGCCAGCACCACGCGCTGGCTGTCCAGACGACCGGCGACCTGACGCAGCAGCAGCTGATCGATGTCCGAAGACAGGCTACCTGCCCAACGACCATCAGCCGAAGCTTGCAGGCTGCCATCCGGCTGTCGCTGCAACAATGTTTCGCGTTGCAGGTAATCAGCGACCGTTACCGGACCCAGCAAAACAGCCATGCCCGCGCTTTGCGCAGGCTGAGCCGGACTTCCGCTGTCCAGCTGATACAGCGACACCGGTTGGTGAACGCTGCAACCCGCCAGGCCAAGAACGCCAGCGAGCATCAAAATAAAAGGAAGGCGCAGAGCAGTCATCGTCCCATCCAGGTGGTCGCCACAAGGCTAACCACAGTGAAAATACTCAATAAATGTGAAGAACGCTCGGCCACGCCGGCGCTTGAAAGGCCATATCATCCGTGAATATGCGTTCCGACTCCAGCGGCAAAGCGTCGATCTACGCGTTAAATCGTAGATCGAGCGCTCTAGGACGCTTAATTGAGGTTTTCGACGAGCAGCGCATCTACCCTCTGAAAGCCACGTGGCAGTTTGTTACCACGACGTCCACGCTCACCTTTGTAGTGTTCGAGGTCGTCCGCTTTAAGGGACAAAGTACGTTTTCCGGCCTGCAGCACCAACGTGGCGCCATCCGGCAGTACCGCGATGTCCGTGACATATTCTTCGCGACTGGCAACACGCTCACCGGAAATCCCGATGATCTTGTTGCCTTTGCCCTTACCTAATTGTGGCAGATCACTGATTTTGAAGATCAACAGGCGACCTTCGGTGGTCACCGACGCCAGCCAGTTTTGCTCACGATCAGCCACCGGACGCGGCAGAATCACCTTGGCGTTGTTCGGCAGGCTCAACAGCGCCTTGCCCGCCTTGTTCTTGGCTTGGAGGTCTTCACCTTTTACCACGAAACCGTAACCGGCGTCGGACGCAATCACGTACAGCGAATCGTCTTCCGGCATTAGCACGCATTCAAAGCTCGCCCCTGGTGGTGGCGTCAGACGGCCGGTCAGTGGTTCGCCCTGGCCACGGGCCGATGGCAGCGTGTGCGCGGCCACCGAATAGCTGCGACCGGTGGAATCGATAAACACCGCAAACTGGTTGGAGCGGCCGGGCGCCAAGGCCTTGAAACCATCCCCGGCCTTGTAGGAAAGCCCGGTGGCGTCGATTTCGTGCCCCTTGGCAGAACGAACCCAGCCTTTTTCCGACAGAACGACGGTTACTTTCTCGTTCGGCAGCAGATCGTGCTCGGTCAGGGCCTTGGCTTCGGCGCGCTCGACGATTGGCGAGCGGCGGTCGTCGCCGTAAGTTTCGGCGTCCTTGATCAGTTCGGTGCGGACCAGTTTTTTCAGCTTGGCTTCGCTGCTCAGCAGGGCTTGCAGCTTGGCTTGTTCCTTAAGCAGCTCATCCTGCTCGGCACGCAGCTTCATTTCTTCCAGTCGCGCCAACTGACGCAAACGGGTGTCGAGAATGTAGTCGGCCTGGATTTCGCTCAGGGCGAAACGCTCGATCAGCGCGGCTTTCGGGTGCTCCTCGGTGCGGATGATGTGAATCACTTCATCCAGGTTGAGGTAAGCGATCAACAAACCGTCCAACAGGTGCAGGCGACGCTCGACCTTGTCGAGGCGGAATTGCAGGCGACGACGCACAGTCTGGACCCGGAATTCCAGCCACTCGACCAGCAATGCCCGCAGGTTTTTCAGCTGCGGCTTGCCGTCCAGGCCGATGATGTTGATGTTGACCCGGTAGCTCGACTCCAGCTCGGTGCTGGCGAACAGGTGCGTCATCAGTGCGTCGTGATCGAAGTTTTTGCGCGCGCCAGGAATGATTACGATGCGGCACGGGTTTTCGTGATCGGACTCGTCTCGCAGGTCAGCGATCTGCGGGGCTTTGGACGGTTTGGCCTGCATCATGGCCGCGATCTGTTCCAGCACCTTGGCGCCAGACACCTGATGCGGCAGCGCGGTGACGATGATGTCGCCGTCTTCGATGTGGTACACGGCGCGCATACGCACCGAGCCCTTGCCGGTTTCGTACATTTTCAGCAAGTCGGCGCGCGGCGTGATGATTTCCGCTTCGGTCGGGTAATCCGGGCCCTGGATGTGCTCGCAGAGCTGTTCGACCGTGGCTTTGGGCTCATCGAGCAAACGCACGCACGCCGTGGCGACTTCGCGCAGGTTGTGCGGCGGTACGTCGGTGGCCATGCCCACGGCGATGCCGGTGGTGCCGTTGAGCAGGATGTTCGGCAAACGTGCCGGCAACACCAGCGGCTCGTCGAGCGTACCGTCGAAGTTCGGGCCCCAGTCCGCGGTGCCCTGGCCCAGTTCGCTGAGCAGCACTTCGGAATAACGCGACAGCCGCGCTTCGGTGTAACGCATGGCGGCAAAGGACTTGGGATCATCCGGCGCACCCCAGTTACCCTGGCCGTCGACCAGCGTGTAACGGTAGCTGAACGGCTGGGCCATCAGGACCATGGCTTCGTAGCAGGCCGAGTCGCCGTGCGGGTGGAACTTGCCGAGCACGTCACCAACGGTACGCGCCGACTTCTTGTGCTTGGAATCGGCGTCCAGCCCCAACTCGCTCATCGCGTAGATGATGCGCCGCTGTACCGGTTTCAGGCCGTCGCCGATATGCGGCAAGGCACGGTCCATGATCACGTACATGGAGTAGTTGAGGTAGGCATTTTCGGTGAAGTCAGCCAGTGACCGGCGTTCTACACCGTCCAGGCTGAGATCAAGGGAGTCGCTCATGCGGGCCTCATCGGTTCGTTGTCTGGCGCAGCAGCATGGTGCCACCGCGCTGGGTAAATTCAAGTTTGTTCAGCGCGCTCATTCCGAGCAGCACTTGCTTGCCATCCAGGCCTGGCACGACGAGGGCGCGCACATCACGCAGCACAATGTCGCCCAGTTGCAGCCGGTCGATACGGGTTCGGTAACCCTGGGTGCGACCGTTGGCTGTGCTCAGGGTCACCCCGAAGCCTTTTTCCAGTTTCAGCCGTTCGGCCATTTCCGCCGGGATCGACACATCGGTCGCCCCGGTATCGAGCATGAAATCCACCGGCTGACCGTTGATCTGGCCGCTGGCGACGAAGTGACCCTGCGTGTTGCTGGCCAGTTTCACTTCGATAAACCCTTCGCCCTGCTCAGAGCTGACGACGGTGTTGGGGTTCTGCTGACGCGCCTCCCACTGGCCGAAAAACCGCGTCGCCAGAAACAGCGCCGCGCACCAGGCCAGCACCATCAACACTCGACCGGCGCGTTTGCCTGGCGGCTGCTGACTCATGACTTGGCACTCCAGCCACCTTCAGGCGCGGCAAAGCGCCAGACGATCGGACGCTCCTCGCCATCGGCGCGGGCATCGTTGTTGTTGTCGGTGCCAATCCACGCGCCCTCGGCGTCAACAATCAACGCTTCGGTCAGGCCGTAAGGGTTTGAATAGCGGCGATGCGCCTGCAAGGCTTCATCGGCAAACGACCAGCAACGTTCCACCTTGGCCGTAACCGCATCACGGCGGCAGATCTGGTAAGCGTTGCGCTCAAGGGTAAACAGCTTGCCGTTGAACAGCGACAGATCGGCAAAGTCTCGGGACACTGCTTTGGCTCGGGGAAACTGCGCCGGCTGCATTTCTTTCCCGGCTTCGCTCAGCAACACACAGCCACCATCGCAATCCCATACCGTTTGTTTGCGCTTGATCAGCAACAAGCCACGGCTTTGACGCTCGGCGGCGAGCCACAATTGATCACCCGCCGGATTGATCGCCAGGCCTTCAAACAACGCATTGAAGTGCAGCAGCATGCCACTGGCCCGGGCTTCGCGAATCAGAATCGGCGAGATCTTCAGCCAGGACGATGGCCCAACGGGTGGCACTTGCAGAATCGCGGCGTGGGATTCGCTGACGATGTAGCGATTACCGGCGCTGTCGCAGGTGATGCCTTCAAAATCCAGATCCCCGCCACGGACAAACGACGCCGCCCAGGATCGCGAACGCAAACCCCAGGGCAAACCGCTGTCTGGCACCGGCGGCACGCCGATGCCCACGGTTTCGGCTTGCCATACCCTGTCGCGGGTATCGCGCCGGTAAATCTGATCGTCGTCGCGATCCGACACCGCCCACATATCCTTGCCACACTGGGCCAGCCCGGACAGGTTGCCGCCGCGCATACCCTCAACGGGATGCTCGGACAACAGGCGCAGTTCCGGCACCGGTTCGGCAAACACCGAAACCGAGGTCAGAAGTAACGCACACGCCAGGGCCAAGCCAACCCGCATCAGCCAAGAACCTCGGCCAGGTTGCCTTTGGATTCCAGCCAGGATTTGCGGTCACCGGCGCGTTTCTTCGCCAGCAGCATGTCCATCATTTCCGAGGTCGCTTCGAAATCGTCCAGCGTCAGCTGCACCAGACGCCGAGTGTTCGGGTCCATGGTGGTTTCGCGCAGCTGCGGCGGGTTCATTTCACCCAGACCTTTGAATCGTGTGACCTGCGGCTTGCCGCGTTTCTTCTCGGCCACCAGACGATCGAGGATGCCATCGCGCTCGGCTTCGTCCAGGGCGTAATAAATCTCTTTGCCCAAGTCGATACGGTACAACGGCGGCATCGCGACGTAGACGTGTCCGGCATCCACCAACGGGCGGAAATGCTGGACGAACAACGCGCACAGCAAGGTGGCGATGTGCAGACCGTCAGAGTCGGCGTCAGCGAGGATGCAGATCTTGCCGTAACGCAGCTGGGCGATGTCCGCCGAGCCTGGATCGACACCGATGGCCACGGCGATGTTGTGCACTTCCTGGCTGGCCAGCACTTCGCTGCCGTCGACTTCCCAGGTATTCAGAATCTTGCCGCGCAACGGCAGGATCGCTTGAAACTCTTTATCCCGCGCCTGCTTGGCCGAACCGCCGGCGGAATCACCTTCCACCAGAAACAGCTCGGAACGCATCGGATCCTGCCCGGCACAGTCAGCGAGTTTGCCCGGCAGTGCCGGCCCCGCGGTGATGCGCTTGCGCTCGACCTTCTTGCTGGCCTTGAGACGACGGCCGGCATTGTTGATCGCCAGTTCCGCCAGCAACAGGCCGGTTTCCGGGTTGGCGTTGAGCCACAGGCTGAACGCGTCCTTGACCACACCGGAAACGAACGCGGCCGCTTCACGGGACGACAGGCGCTCTTTGGTCTGGCCGGAGAATTGCGGCTCTTGCATCTTCATCGACAGAACGAAAGCGATGCGTTCCCAGACGTCTTCCGGCGCCAGTTTCACGCCACGAGGCAGCAGGCTGCGGAATTCGCAGAACTCGCGCATCGCATCGAGCAAGCCCTGACGCAAACCGTTGACGTGGGTACCGCCCTGCGCCGTCGGGATCAGGTTGACGTAGCTTTCCTGAACGCTGTCGCCACCTTCCGGCAACCACAGCAGAGCCCAATCGACCGCTTCTTTGTTACCGGCCAGGCTGCCGCAGAACGGCTCGTCCGGCAGGCGTTCGAATCCGTTGACCGCGTCGACCAGGTAGGAGCGCAGGCCGTCTTCGTAATGCCATTCGACTTTCTCGCCGGTGGCCTTGTCTTCAAAACTGACCAGCAACCCCGGGCACAGAACGGCCTTAGCCTTGAGCACGTGCTTGAGGCGGCTGATGGAGAATTTCGGCGAATCGAAGTATTTCGGGTCCGGCGCGAAGAACACGCTGGTACCTGTGTTGCGCTTGCCGACGGTACCAATGATTTCCAGCTCGGTTTTCTTGTAACCGTCGGCGAAGGTCATCTGGTATTCGTTGCCATCACGCTTTACGCGCACCCGAACTTCGTTCGACAAGGCGTTGACCACGGAAATACCCACCCCGTGCAGACCGCCGGAGAACTGGTAGTTCTTGTTGGAAAACTTGCCGCCCGCGTGGAGCTTGGTGAGGATCAGCTCGACGCCCGACACGCCTTCTTCAGCGTGGATATCCACCGGCATGCCACGGCCGTCATCGCTGACTTCCAGGGAGTGATCCGCGTGCAGGATGACCTGCACCGAGGTCGCGTGCCCGGCCAAGGCTTCGTCGACGCTGTTGTCGATGACTTCCTGGGCGAGGTGGTTCGGCCGACTGGTGTCGGTGTACATGCCGGGGCGTTTGCGCACCGGGTCGAGGCCCGAGAGGACTTCGATGGCGTCTGCGTTATAAGAGCTAGCGCTGGGAGTGGCCATGGGGTCTCGTCGTCAAATGTTCTGTGAAAAAGAGGCGGTATTTCACAGTGCTGTGAAATCGATCGCCTGATACAAATCTGCGCCGATGCCGGCAAAACTCAGCATTGCCGGCAATTGCTCGGCAAAACCCTGGAAACTGTGGTCGCCACCGGCCTGGATACGCAAGGCACAGGCCCGGTAGTACTGCTGGGCGAGGCGATAGTCCAGCGTTTCATCGCCGGTCTGCAACCACACCTGATACCGCTGCGGGTCCTGGGGCGCCGGCACTTCCAGCTCGGCCAGGGCCGTCACATGGTCGTGGGTCAACTCCCAAGCCTCATCGGTATACAGGTTTTTCTGCGTCCCCAGATACCCGTCGAACATCCGGTGCGGACTGACGGCAGGGTTGATCAACAGGGCCTTAAGGCCATGGCGCTCGGCCAAGTGAGTCGCATAGTAGCCGCCGAGTGAGCTGCCGACCAGCAGTGGCCGCCCAAGCTCCTCAATCGCCTTGTTTAGCTGACCGATGGCCTCACGCGGATGGTGATGCAAGGCCGGAACGCGCAACTGATCGCTCAAACCCAGACGCTCCATCACTTGCACCAACTGCGTGGCCTTTTTAGACGAAGGCGCGCTGTTGAAACCGTGGATATAAAGGATCGAACCAGACATTTGAGCTCCCTGTGCGTCGGGTAAAGAGGCGCAGTTTACAGGGAGAAATGCGGGGATTGGGGCTGGATCGAGAATTTGGTGACAAGCAGGGCCACCCCTCACCCTAACCCTCTCCCAGAGGTAGAGGGGACTGACCGAGGTGTTCTTGGAGCTACATCGACCTGAGATATCGAGTCGAACTCAGGGCTTCAAGGACATGAATATCGGCTCCCTTTCCCCCTCTCCCCTAATAACCGTCGGATCCGTAATCAACCTGGAAGTCGAACCCGCTTACGCGTTCCACGCCAGTTTCCAGCCGGCCATCAGGCAAAAGCCGCAACCAGCGATACCCCGGCGCCTGATCACTGACCTTGAAATCATCACTACCCGGTTCGAACTGAATACATGTCGAAGGTGACGCAATCAGCCGCACCCCCTTGCGATCCTGATCAATCTCCTGATGCACATGCCCCCATAAAACAGCGCGCACCTGCGGAAACCGATCCAGCACGGCAAACAAAGCATCTGGATTGCGCAATCCAATCGGCTCCATCCAGGCACAGCCAATGGACACCGGATGATGATGGAAACACACCAGATGATGCCGCTCCGGCGCCTCACTCAACGAACGCACCAGCAACTGCAACTGCGCATCCTGTAAGAACCCCGGCACCGACCCCGGTACGGCCGAATCGAGCAACGTGACGCGCCAGTTACCGACATCCACCACCGGCTCCAGCAACGCACTCTGCACGGCAGCCTCCGCCATGATCAGCGGCTCATCATGATTACCGGGAATCCAGCGCGCCGGCGCATCAAGCTGCCGCGTCAGGTCGCGAAACTGCTGATAGGACTCCAGCGTCCCGTCCTGAGAAAGATCGCCACTGGCAATAATCAAGTCGATCTGCGGCTGCCGAAGCCGCACCAACTCGATGACCTTTTGCAGGCTGTCCCGGGTATTCATGCCCAACAACGTCCCGTCCGTCTCGGCAAACAGATGACTGTCGGAAAGTTGCACCAGCAACGCCGAATCGGCGGTGGTCAAAATGGATACGCTCGGCAAGGCGTTCTCCCAGGGCTGAATCACGGGATGGATGAGTGCCGCAATTATGCTGGGGGACGATCAAAAGGGGAAACCTGTGAACCTGACGCAGTTCACATCTATCGAACGACGGCGTACTCGTGTCCGCAGGCCAGGCAATGGCTCAGCCATTCGCCCAGAAACATATTCAGCTGGGCCTTTTCGTCCGGCTGATGCATTGAGGCATTCGGGTAAGGATAGATGCCGCGAAAGCGTCGCGCATGTTCGGCGCTGACGACTTCGGCCATGCACGCGTCGTGATAGACCTGAACTTCCAGTTGCGGCACCGGCAGCCACGGCAGGCTGTGTTCCTGGCGCACTTGCAGGGTTGTGGTGTACGGACAGACCTGCAGCACTTCCAGGGCCAGCACGCCGAGCATCTGGTCGCCGTGGGTCACGGCAATGCGCCGCGCCTCCGGCTCGTTGCGCATGTCCGGCAACAGTCGCATCAGGCGCGCGTAGTTGGCCTCGCAGGAGGCTTGCAGCCCCACAAGGTCAACCCGATAGCGATCGCGCAGTTTGTTTACGACCATAACCCCCTCACTTCAGCGCGGTTCAAAGCTAGCCATTGCAAGGCAATGATGCTGGCCGCGTTGGCAATTCGTCCGTCGCGTACGGCCTGCAGGGCATCTTCGAACGCCCAGACCGTGACGCGGATATCTTCTGCTTCTTCCTCCAGCCCATGCAGGCCGCCGACGCCGGTGCTATCGCAACGCCCCAGGTACAAATGCACGAATTCATTGCTGCCGCCCGGCGATGGAAAATATTTGGTCATCGGCCAGAGCGCCCCGAACACAAGCCCAGCTTCCTCCTGCCCTTCGCGGTGAGCAACTTCTTCCGGCACTTCTTCCTTGTCGATCAGACCGGCGACCAGTTCGATCAGCCATGGATTGTCGGTTTTACCCATGGCGCCGACGCGAAACTGCTCGATCAACACCACTTCGTCGCGCTGCGGATCGTAGGGCAGCACGCACACCGCATCGTGGCGAACGAACACTTCACGATTGATCTCGCGGCTCATGCCGCCGGCAAACAATTCGTGGCGCAAGTGCACACGATCGAGCTTGTAGAAGCCCTCGTAGCATCTTTCGCGCCGAACGATATCAACGGCGGTCGGAATGGCGTTGGCAAAATCAGTCATGACTATCCTCTTTACTGCAAATCCGTTATGAGGCTCCTTTTTGTGACTTGCAACCTCGACTTCGCGCCATCCTAACGCGCCCGCGACCTTTGATGCAGCCCCTTTACAGTCAGCGGGATAGACGGTGAGGGCGAAACCAACTCTAATTAGCTTAGTGGCGAACTGACTGCTTCGTTGAGAGTCGAAGCGGATAACTTTTTGCCTTTCCCTGTTTTATGAAGGACGCCCATGTCGCTTTTTAAAATCGCCTCCGTGGCTGTAATCGCCCTGACCCTGGGCGCCTGCCAGAGTTTGTTCCAACCCAACTACCGGACGCCGCTGGAAACCACCCGCGATGCATCCGAACAGCTGAAACCGGGTTGCACAACACCTGACTGCCCGCTGGTGAACATCGATACGTTGCGCTTCCCGGCCGAACCGCAACTGGACGGCATCATTGAAAAACGCCTGCTGCAAATGACCCGCACCTCGCCCGACGCCCCGGTGGCGCCGACGCTGGCAGCGTATCGCGAGCAGTTTTTGAGCAGTGCCGGCCCGCGCTACAGCAGCTATCTGCAAGCCAAGGTACGTGAGCAGCATGACGGCTTGGTGATCATTGAATTTTCCAGCTACCTGGACACCGGCGGCGCCCATGGCACCCCGGGCCGCAGCTTCATCAACTATTCGCGTCAGCAACACAAAGTGCTGACGCTGTCGGACATGTTGGTGCCGGGGCAGGAAGAGGCGTTCTGGAAAGCCGCGCAAGTGGCGCACAACAGCTGGCTGATCAGCACCAAGCTCGATCAGGAGCCGGAGTTCGTGAAGCAGTGGCCGTTTCAGAAAACCCAGAACGTGGCGCTGACGTACGGCGGGGTGATCCTCAAGTACGAAGTGAGCACCATCGCGCCTTACGCGCTGGGTCACGTCGAACTGAAGATCCCTTACCCCCGCCTGAACGGCATTATCAAACCCGAGCTGTTTCCTGGCCGTAACTGAAGGCCCGACCCAGCACGAGTTGCAGCAGCCCTGCCAGAATCAGTGACGGCAGGGTTGCGCCGATGTCCGGATACAGATTAGCCAGCAAATGATAGGTGCTCACGCCGCCCAACCAGGCGAGCAACGCCGGCCAGCGCAATGCGGCTGACGCCACGCGAGCACTGCGTTTGCGCAGGATGAAGTGATCCACCAGCACCACGCCGAACAGCGGCGCAAACACCGAACCGATCAACAGCAGGAAGTTTTGATACTGGGCCAATGGCGCCAGGCACGCGATCAGTGTGCAGATCACGCCGATGGCCAAGGCCAGGTGCTCGACTTTCAAGCGCAACAAAATCCCGCTCGAAACCGCTGCCGAGTGAATATCGGCAAAAGCGTTTTCCGACTCATCCAGCAGAATCAGCAGCAGCGGAATCCCCAGACCTGCGCCAGCCAATGCCAACAGCAAGGCATTCACTTCACCGCTCGGCGCGAACGCCAGGGTGTAGGCCACGCCCAGGCTCATCAGCCAGAAGTTACCGATAAAGAAGCCCAGCGCCGTGCCGCCGAACACGTTTTTCGCACGCTTGCCGAAACGCGAGTAGTCGGCAATCAGTGGCAGCCAGGACAGCGGCATGGCGATGGCAATGTCGAAGCCCACGGCGAACGACATCGAACCGTCACCGGCCTGCGCCCACAACGTCGCCAGATCAGCCTTGGCGAACAGGTTCCAGGTCAGCCAGATGCACGCGGCCAGCAGCAACCAGATGCCCCACTTGCGCAGGATCTGACGGACGAATGTCAGCGGACCACTGACGGCCAGCAAGGTTGCCAAACCACCAAAGAACACGGTCCAAAGCAGCGGATTCGACAGCAGACTGCCTTCGCTGAACGCCCGCGCGCCGAGCAGGCTGGCGGCGTCGCGCATGACGATGATTTCGAACGAGCCCCAACCGATCAGTTGCAGCAAGTTCAGCACGGCCGGCAGGCTCGCGCCTTTTGCACCGAGGCTGAGTTTGAGCGCGGTCATCGATGACAGGCCGGTGTCGCTGCCGATCACGCCGACCGCGGCCAGCAATAGAACGCCAACCAGGGTGCCAAGGAAGATGGCCATCAACGAGCCGGACAGGCCCAGACCTGGTGCGAGCAATGCACCGGTCTGCAGGACCATCAGGCCGATGCCGAGGGAGAACCACAGGGAAAACAGATCGCGGCCGCCGAAGACTCGTTTGTCTTTGGGCACCGCGATATCAGGGGAATACGTGCTGGGTTGAATGCTCAAGGGTGTTATCTCAGAGGGACATTTGTTGTTGTGTTGACCACCCCTTGTAGGAGCGAGGCTTGCCCGCGAAAGCGGTGTGTCAGAAAAAACGCCTTCGCGGGCAAGCCTCGCTCCTACAGGGACTACGCCAGCCTTGAGAGACAGGCGTTGCCGGTCAGATCAAACCTTCTTGTACAGCTGACTGCCTTCCTGTTTGAACCGCTCGGCCTGGTCCGCCAATCCCTGGGCGACTTCGGCGTCGACGGTTTCGATACGCTGGTTGGCCGCGTATTCGCGGACTTCCTGAGTGATCTTCATCGAACAGAATTTCGGTCCGCACATGGAGCAGAAGTGCGCGACCTTGGCCGAATCCTTCGGCAGGGTCTCATCGTGATACGAACGAGCCGTGTCCGGATCAAGGCCCAGGTTGAACTGGTCTTCCCAACGGAATTCGAAACGCGCCTTGCTCAAGGCATTGTCGCGGATCTGCGCGCCCGGATGCCCTTTTGCCAGATCGGCGGCATGCGCGGCGATCTTGTAGGTGATGATCCCGGTCTTCACGTCATCCTTGTTCGGCAGACCCAAGTGTTCCTTCGGCGTCACGTAGCACAGCATGGCGCAACCGAACCAGCCGATCATCGCCGCACCAATACCTGAGGTGATGTGGTCGTAGCCTGGCGCGATGTCAGTGGTCAGCGGGCCGAGGGTGTAGAACGGCGCCTCGTCACAGCATTCCAGCTGCTTGTCCATGTTCTCTTTGATCAACTGCATCGGCACGTGGCCCGGGCCTTCGATCATGCACTGCACGTCGTGTTTCCACGCGATCTTGGTCAGCTCGCCGAGGGTTTCCAGCTCACCGAATTGCGCAGCGTCGTTGGCGTCGGCAATCGAGCCCGGACGCAGGCCATCGCCCAGCGAGAAGCTGACGTCGTAGGCCTTCATGATTTCGCAGATGTCTTCGAAATGGGTGTAGAGGAAGTTCTCTTTGTGGTGCGCCAGGCACCACTTGGCCATGATCGAACCACCACGGGAAACGATACCGGTGACGCGCTTGGCGGTCAGCGGCACGTAGCGCAGCAACACGCCGGCGTGGATGGTGAAGTAGTCGACGCCCTGCTCGGCCTGTTCGATCAGCGTGTCGCGGAACAGCTCCCAGGTCAGGTCTTCGGCAGCGCCGCCGACTTTTTCCAGGGCCTGGTAAATCGGCACTGTACCAATCGGAACCGGCGAGTTGCGGATGATCCACTCGCGGGTTTCGTGAATGTGTTTGCCCGTGGACAGGTCCATGACCGTGTCCGAACCCCAGCGAATGCCCCAGGTCAGTTTCGCCACTTCTTCTTCGATGGACGAACCCAAGGCGCTGTTGCCGATGTTGCCGTTGATCTTCACCAGGAAGTTACGGCCGATGATCATCGGTTCCAGTTCGGTGTGGTTGATGTTGGCCGGAATGATCGCGCGACCACGGGCGATCTCTTCACGGACGAATTCGGGGGTGATGATTTTAGGCACGCTGGCGCCGAAGCTGTGACCGGCGTGTTGCTGGTCCAGCAGCCCGGCGGCACGGGCCACTTCGAGCTTCATGTTTTCGCGGATGGCGACGTATTCCATCTCGGCGGTGATGATGCCTTTGCGGGCGTAGTGCATCTGGCTGACGTTGGCACCGGCCTTGGCCCGGCGCGGGTTGTTCACGTGAGCGAAACGCAGCTTGGTCAGCTCCGCATCGGCGAGGCGTTCCTGGCCGAAGTTGGAACTCAGACCCGGCAGGCGCTCGGTGTCGCCACGGGACTCGATCCACGGCGAACGCACATCGGCCAGGCCTTTGCGCACGTCGATGATGACGTTGGGGTCGGTGTACGGGCCCGAGGTGTCGTACACAACGACAGGCGCGTTGATCTCACCGCCGAAGTCGGTCGGGGTCACATCAAGGCTGATTTCGCGCATCGGTACGAGGATGTCCGGGCGAGAGCCCTGAACATAGATTTTTTGCGAGCGGGTAAACGGCTGAACCGATTGCTGATCGACTTGGGCCGAATCACTCAGGTTCGTAGTGTTTTTTAGTTTTATCGTCATCACGGGCTCTCCAGACACATCCAGGCAGTGGATTTTTGTCGGAGCGAACCTGTAATCGAATGGACGCACGGGCGCTGGGAAAACCAGCTGTGCTGTGCTCAGTGCTCGAGGGGTGTTCGATTGTCGAACAACATCCCGGACGAAGCACAAGAGGACTCGCCGGGTGACGAGAAATCTTGTTCCCTACGCAGGCGCTAACCTGATCAGGTTCAACGGGATCCGAAATTATTCGATCTCAGCCTCATAGCAAGGCACCCCGACAAGAACCCGGCCAGTCTAGACACAACTGGCAAAGAACGCCAACACCGCGGTAAACACCATGATGAATGGCGTAATTACAGGATTGTTGCCATGCCGATGCCCAACTACACTCGCACCCCATTCCCCGCCTTGACGCTGTGCGGGCTGCGCCGTACCTTTGGCGCTCAAATTATCAGCGTAATTTTTTAGGGATCGCCTCATGCTGCGCAAACTTTCACTGGCCCTTGCCGTGTCTTGTGCGTCCAACGGAATGGCCTGGGCAGCAGAAGCGCCCTTATCGACCAAGACGGATCTGGTCAGCGTCTACCAGGAAGCGGTGGACAACAACGCCGACCTGGCTGCAGCCATTGCTCAATATGGCGCCCAGAAAGAAGTCGTGCCCCAGGCCCGCGCCGGGTTGCTGCCGAACCTCTCTGGCGGTGCCGAAATGGCCAACGTGCGCACGTCGATCGATCAGCCTTCATCCACCTTCAGCCGCAATGCTCATTCGTATCAGGCCACTCTGGCGCAACCGCTGTTTCGAGCCGATCGCTGGTTCCAGTTTCAGGCCGCCAAGGACGTTAATGAACAAGCTGCGTTGCAACTCTCGGCGACCCAGCAAAACCTGATCCTGCAGACCGCCGAAAGCTACTTCAACGTATTGCGCACCCAGGACAACCTGGCCTCGACCAAGGCCGAAGAAGCCGCATTCAAACGCCAGCTCGATCAATCCAACGAGCGCTTTGATGTCGGCCTGTCGGACAAGACCGACGTGCTGCAATCGCAAGCCAGTTACGACACCGCACGGGCCAACCGCATTGTTGCGCAACGCCAGGTTGATGATGCGTTCGAAGCGTTGATCACCCTGACCAACCGTCACTACAACTCGATTCAGGGCATCGTCCACACCCTGCCGATCCTGCCGCCAGCACCTAATGATGCCAAGGCCTGGGTCGACACCGCCGCCAGGCAGAACCTGAATTTGCTGGCAAGCAACTACGCCGTCAGCGCCGCTGAAGAAACCCTCAAGCAGCGTAAGGCCGGCCACGCGCCGACCCTGGATGCCGTGGCGAAGTACGAGAAAGGTGATAACGATGCTCTCGGCTTCAGCAACCCCAACTTCATAGGCCAGCCGTATAAGGGCAACGTGGACCAGACCACTGTGGGCCTGCAACTGAACATCCCGATCTACAGCGGCGGTCTGATCAACTCTCAGGTGCGCCAGTCGTATGCGCAGCTGGACCAGTCCGAGCAACAACGTGAATCCCTGCGTCGGCAAATCGTCGAAAGCACCCGCAACCTGCATCGCGCAGTGAACACCGACGTCGAGCAAGTGCAAGCACGCAAGCAGTCGATCATCTCCAACCAGAGCGCGGTGGAAGCCACCGAAATCGGTTATCAGGTGGGTACGCGAAACATCGTCGACGTACTGGATGCCCAGCGTCAGCTGTACACCTCGGTGCGCGACTACAACAACACGCGTTACGACTACATCCTCGACAACCTGCGTTTGAAGCAGGCTGCGGGCACGTTGAATCCGGGGGATTTGCAGGACCTGGCGCGTTATCTCAAGCCCGATTACAACCCGGATAAAGACTTCCTGCCGCCGGACCTGGCCAAGGCTGCGGCCGAGCAGATGAGGGCTAAACCAACGCAATAAAAAGCAAAAGATCGCAGCCTCGTTTCACTCGACAGCTCCTACATGGGATTTGTATTCATCCTGTAGGAGCTGTCGAGTGAAACGAGGCTGCGATCTTTTTGGTCTATCGGTCGATCAACCGCCCCAACCCATCCAGCAACCGCTGCAACGCGCCCTGATTGGTGCGCATCACTTTCAACCCCGCCTCCGCCATCCGCTGCGCATCGCGCGGCAACTCGAACAGCCGCTGCACCGCCAGCGCCAGACCTTCAGCATCCTCCACTTCCTGCAACGCCCCGGCACTGCGCAGTTGCGCGGCGATTTCGAGGAAGTTAAACAGGTGCGGCCCACTCAACACCGGTTTGGCCAAAGCCGCCGGTTCCAGCAGGTTATGCCCGCCGTTCGGCACCAGACTGCCGCCAACAAAAGCGCTGTCAGCCAAGGCATACAGGAACAGCAATTCACCCATGGTGTCGCCCAGCAGCACCGACGTACCGGCGGTGACGGGTTCGCCAGTGGAACGACGGACCGTGGCGAAACCCTGCTGCCGACACAACTCAAACACCGGGTTGAATCGCTCCGGATGGCGCGGCACCAGAATCAGCAATGCATCAGGATGATTGGCCAGCAACTGCCGATGAGCCGCCAGCACCACTTCGTCTTCACCTTCGTGAGTACTCGCGGCGATCCACACCGGACGCTCCTGCGCCTGCCATTGCGCACGCAACTCGGCGGCGCGCTGAAGCAGTTCCGGGGCGATGGTCAGGTCGAACTTGATCGAGCCGGTCACTTCCACGGTTTGCGAACGCGCACCCAAATCGCGGAAGCGCTGGGCCTCGGCCTCGGTCTGCACCGCGAACAGGCTCATCTCGGCAAGCATCGGTTGGGTCAGTTTCCTGAAACGGCCATAGCCCCTGGCCGAACGTTCGGACAGTCGCGCATTGGCCAACGCCACCGGAATGCCGCGCTTCGCACATTGGTGAATGTGGTTGGGCCACAGTTCGGTTTCCATGATCACCGCCAGTTTCGGCTGGACCCGATCAAGGAATCGCTTCGCTGCGCAAGGCAAGTCGTAAGGCAAATAGCAGTGCTGGATGCGCGGCTCATTGGCGAACAGCGCGTGAATGCGCTCGGACCCGGTCGGGGTCATGCAGGTCACGGTAATGGGCAACTGTGGATAACGTTGCAGCAAGGCACGAATCATCGGCGCCGCGGCAATGCTTTCGCCCACCGACACCGCATGCACCCAGATGCCGCCCGTTTTCATCGCCGGTAACCCGAGGGAGAAACGTTCGCCAATGCGCTTGGCGTACGCGGGCGCCTTGCGCGAACGCAGCCACAGCCGAATCGCTACCAATGGCAGCCCCAGGTAAAACAGCGCGGTGTAGAGAGTTCTATTCATGGCGGCGGAGTTTATCGGCTTTTTTGACCGATCGCCTGCAAGTGCACGGCAAAACGTTCCGCCAGCCAACGCGCCGCCGGGCCGAGAGGTTCGTCGCGGCGCCAGACCAGCTCAACCACCAGCGCTGGCGGGGTCCATTCGCTGACCAGTTCGACCATCAGGTCCTGATACGCCGGGTACTGCACCACGTGTCGCGGCAGCCAGGCCCAGCCGAGCCCACGCACCAGCCATTCAGCCATCACGTAGAAACTGTCGGCCCGCCAGACTTGCGGACTGGCCGGCTCGCTACCGGGGTAGACACTCGACTGTGTGGACATCAGCAACTGCCGATGCTGCGCCATTTGCTGGCAATCAATCTGCTTCTGCTGCGCCAATGGATGTCCGACACCGCATACCGTCACCATCTCAACGCTGCCCAACACCCGCCGCTCGAGCGCTTCGGGAATCTGGTCGTGATAAAACAGCAACCCCAGATCGGCCCGACGCTCCACCAGTTTGCGCGCTACATCGCCTTGGGCGGCGCTGGTCAGTTGCACTTCAAGGCTGGGAAATTGTTGGGCCAGGGCTTCGAAGCTTTCGATGATCGGTTGATAGGGCATCGCCTCATCCTGGGCCACACGCAAACGAGCCTCCTGGCCGCGCATCATCGCCAGCGCCCGACCGTTAAGGCGTTCGCATTGGCGCAGCACTTCCCGCGCCTCCTCCAGCAAGGCATTGCCGGCCTCGGTGAGTTTCGGCTGGCGGCCGCTGCTGCGGTCGAACAGGATGACGCCCAGATCCTCTTCCAGCAGCGCAATCGAACTGCTGACCGCCGACTGCGCCTTGCGCTGATCCCGCGCTACCGCAGAAAACGAACGCTGCTCCGCTACGCTGACGAACAGCCGCAGCTGCTCCAGATTCCATTGCGTGTTCATGGCTCAACCCATCTTCAGAACAGATAGGTAATGACTTTACCGCATCTGGAGAATCTCTAGAATGCCGACCTCAGAAAGCAACACTTCACACGAGGATGCACCCATGACCGCTTACTACTACCTGGCCATTGCCATCTGCGCCGAAGTGATCGCCACCGTTTCGATGAAAGCGGTCAAAGGCATCAGCACCCCGCTGCCGCTGATTCTGGTTATTGTCGGTTATGGCATCGCCTTCTGGATGCTGACGCTGGTGGTGCGCAGCGTTCCGGTGGGCGTCGCTTACGCAGTGTGGGCCGGCATGGGGATCGTGATGGTCAGCGTCGCGGCGCTGTTTATCTACGGGCAGAAACTGGATGTGCCGGCGATGATGGGGATGGCGTTAATCGTGCTCGGTGTCGTCGTGATCCAACTATTTTCCAAAACCGCCGGCCACTAACTGACACCACCAATCCCCTGTAGGAGCGAGCCTGCTCGCGAAAGCGGTGTGCCAGTCGACTGAAAAGGTGCCTGACACATCGCCATCGCGAGCAGGCTCGCTCCTACAGGTTTTGTATGCGCCTACAAATCCCCTCTTCGTCGAGTCTGTATACTGCGCCCTCGTCTTGAACACTGAGGTCGCTGCATGCCATCCGTTATTTCCACCGACGTTCTGATTGTCGGCGCTGGTGTCGCCGGCCTCTGGCTGAATGCGCGCCTGCGCCGTCAGGGTTTTTCGACCGTGCTGGTGGAAAGCGCCAGCCTCGGTGGCGGGCAAAGCGTGAAATCCCAAGGCATCATCCATGGCGGCGCCAAGTACGCGCTGCATGGCGCCCTGACCGGCGCCTCGGAAGCCATCGCCGACATGCCTCGGCGCTGGCGTGAAGCCCTTGCCGGCGACGGCGAACTGGACCTGACCGGCGTGCGCCTGCTGTCCGAAGCTCATTACCTCTGGTCCCCCGGCACGATCGCCGGCAACCTCACCAGTTTCTTCGCCAGCAAGGCCGTGCGCGGCCGTGTCGATCAGGTCAAGGGCGAGCAACTGCCGCCCGCCCTGCAAGACAAGCGCTTCAAGGGCAAGGTCTATCGCCTGGCGGAACTGGTGATCGACGTGCCGAGCCTGATTCAGCGCCTGGCCGATCTGGCGGGTGATGGTTTGCTCGCCGGCCAGAACATCGAACCGTTGCTGGAAGGTGGCGTTTTGGTCGGACTCAAAGTCGACGAGCGCGAAATCCGCGCCCAGCGCATCGTCTTGAGCGCCGGTGCCGGTACGGCAGCGCTGCTCGAAGCGCTGGGGCTGAGCCAGCCCGCCATGCAACGCCGGCCGTTGCACATGATCATCGCCAAAGGTCCGGGCCTCAAGCCACTGTATGCCCACTGCCTGGGCGGCGGCACCAAGCCGCGCATTACCGTGACCACCCATCCGGCCGCCGATGGTCAGTGGGTCTGGTATCTGGGCGGCGATATCGCTGAAACCGAAGGTGTCGCCCGCGAACCCTCCGAGCAAATCGCCACCGCGCAGAAAGAACTCGGTCAGTTGCTGCCATGGATCGACCTGAGCACAGCGCAATGGGCCACTCTTCGAGTGGATCGCGCCGAGCCACTGCAATCGGGACTGACCCGTCCTGATAATGCATTCCTTGCCGAAGAAGGCCGGCTGCTGGTCGGTTGGCCAACCAAACTGGCGCTCGCTCCGGACTTCGCTGATCGCGTCATCGCGTCCTTGCAGCGCGACGGCATCCAGCCAAGCCATTCTGCCCCGCTTCCCGACCTGCCAAAACCGCCGATGGGCGTCCCTGCCTGGGAGCAACTGCTGCCATGAGCCAACCGACCTTGCACGATCTGCATCGCCCGCTGGGTAGCACCGGCCTGTTGGTTTCGCCACTGGGCCTGGGCACGGTAAAACTCGGCCGCGACCAAGGCGTGAAATACCCCAACGGTTTCCAGATTCCCGATGATGACGAAGCGCGCATGCTGCTTAAACTCGCGCGCGACATGGGCATCAACCTGATCGACACTGCCCCGGCCTATGGCCGCAGCGAAGAACGCCTCGGTCCGTTGCTGCGTGGGCAGCGCCAGGATTGGGTGATCGTCAGCAAGGTCGGCGAAGAGTTTGCCGACGGTCAGTCCCATCATGACTTCAGCGCCGCTCATACCCGACTGTCGGTGGAACGTAGTCTGCAACGGCTGGAAACGGACTTCATCGATCTGGTGCTGGTGCACTCCGACGGCAACGACCTGGCGATCCTCAACGACAGCGAAGTCTATGCGACCCTCGCGGCGTTGAAGAGTGAAGGCAAGATTCGCGGCTTCGGTTTTTCCGGCAAAACCGTCGAAGGTGGTTTGAAGGCTCTGGAACAAGGTGATTGCGCGATGGTCACCTACAATCTGAACGAACAGAACGAGAAGCCGGTCATTGACTATGCTGCTGCTCACGGCAAAGCCATTCTGGTCAAGAAAGCCCTGGCCAGCGGTCATGTATGCCTGAGCCCGGGCGTCGACCCGGTGCGCGCCAGCTTCGAGTTGTTGTTTGAACATCCGGGTGTTGCCAGTGCTATTGTCGGGACCATTAATCCGCTGCACCTCGCCCATAACGTCGCGACCGTTGCCCAGGTCCTACGTAGAAACTGATGCCGCCCACGCGGCCTTAAGCAGGAGCCGACATGCCGCGTACGCTCATAAGAAAGAACCCGAGCAACTTCAAGACCCTGCCGTTATTCGTCGAAGCGACTCCCGAAGGCCTGAGTTATCAAAGCGTCGGGATGCCGCTCAATTTCTCCCAGACGCTGCAACGTCGCCGCCCGGTGACGGTAGCCGACACTCAGCGGTTTTCGCTTGAGCTGGCCAACCTCGGGGTTTCAGTGCGCCTGACCCTGCATTGGCAGAACCGCGATTACTGGGTGTTGGTGCGTCAGCGTCGGCAAGACCGCGGCGACGTGGTGCTCAAGCTAATCTCCGGTTACGTGCCAGCCCATGAGCTGAACCTGCCACTGCACACCGCGATTCAGGAAATTGCCGAAGAGTGCTTGCTGGAGACCCCGGAAGGCTGGCTCGGCGGGCGTTTCAACGACACCTGGCTGCCGGCGCCCTACTCGTCCGCGCTGCATTATCGCGAAGCCCTGCCGTTTCGCCTGACGCCGTTGTCCGGTTCGGCGCGGCCGGTGCGTTGCGCCAAGATGCAGTTGATCGAACGCCCACGGGCTTACGTGCATTTACCGACGGCCTCGCTGCAATTGATCTATGACTTGCGCCTGGACGTGCCCAAGGAAGCCAAATCCCTGAGCCTGTTCCATGTCGACGAACGACTGGAAGGCGATCAACTGGTGGCCCGTCTCGATCGCAAACGTCCCGATTTGTACTTGATGCCGCTGCAGGACGGCCAGCCGATGGCCGAGCTCTATACCTTGAAAAAGGATCAGCTGTACCCGGCGAGTACTCGCGGGTTGTACCTGGCAGAGAGTTTTGCCCAGCAGGAAGGCTGGCTGGTGAGGGATGAGCGGATTCGCTGGAAGGATTGGGTGCGACAACAGGGCTTGAGCCCGCCGGGGAAGGATTCCGGTTTGGCGCGGTTGCGTGGGAAGGCGAAGCAATTGCTGAAGAGAATCGTACCGCGAAAGAAAGTCAGCTCTTAAAAGCAAAGATCAAAAGATCGCAGCCTCGTTTCACTCGACAGCGCCTACATTGAAATGCGATTCCCTGTAGGAGCTGTCGAGTGAAACGAGGCTGCGAGCTTTTCTGGCATCACTCGGACTTGCGGATTTTCTCGACAATCGCGGTAGTCGAGCTGTTTTCCACCAGCCCCAGCACTTTCACCGTTCCGCCGTAAGCGGTCACGATGTCCGCGCCGACAACCTGCTCGATCCCGTAGTCCCCGCCCTTGACCAGCACATCCGGCTTGACCTCGCGCAGCAGGTTTTCCGGGGTGCCTTCAGCGAAGCTGATCACCCAATCCACGGCGCCCAGACCTGCCAGTACGGCCATGCGACGGTCGACGCTGTTGATCGGACGCCCCGGCCCTTTCAGGCGGCTGACCGACGCATCGTCATTGACCGCAACGATCAAGCGATCACCCTGGGCCCGCGCCTGTTCGAGGTAGGTCACGTGGCCGGCGTGCAAAATGTCGAAGCAGCCGTTGGTGAAGACAATCTTCTCTTTATGCGCACGCGCATCATCGACCGCCAGCAACAGCTGCTCAAGGCCGAGTACACCGCGCTCCGAACCTTCTTCACGCTGGATGGCGCGACGCAGTTCCGGCGCGCTGATGGCTGCCGTACCCAGTTTGCCGACCACGATGCCTGCCGCCAGGTTGGCCAACGCCACCGCGTGAGGCAGTTCTTCGCCAGCGGCAATGGCGGCCGCCAGGGTGGAAATCACCGTGTCGCCGGCACCGGTCACATCGAACACTTCACGGGCACGGGCTGGCAGGTGCAGCGCCGGATGATCCGGACGCAGCAGGGTCATGCCGTGTTCGCCACGGGTCACCAGCAACGCGCCGAGGTCGAGGTCGTGCATCAGCTGCGCGCCCTTGCTCACCAGCTCGTGCTCATCGGCGCAACCGCCGACGATGGTTTCGAACTCGCTGAGGTTCGGGGTGATCAGGCTCGCACCACGGTAGATCGAGAAATCCTTGCCCTTGGGGTCGGCCAGCACCGGAATGCCACGGGCACGGGCCGCCTGGATCAGCACCTGATGGTTTTTCAGCGCGCCTTTGCCGTAATCGGACAGCACCAGCACCTTGATGCCTTCGAGCAATTCGTCGACTTGCTCGCCCAACGCCAACGCGTCGGTGGCGAAAGGTTCTTCGAAGTCGATACGCAGCAGTTGCTGGTGACGGCTCATGACCCGCAGCTTGACGATGGTCGGCTGGTGCGCGATGCGCTGGAACAACGCCCGTACGCCAGCGCCCTTGAGGCTATTGGCCAGGCTGTCGGCGGCTTCATCGTCGCCGGTCACGCCGACCAGCGAGGCCGGAGCACCGAGGGCGGCAATGTTCAACGCAACGTTGGCGGCACCGCCCGGGCGGTCCTCTATTTGCTCGACCTTGACTACCGGTACCGGCGCCTCAGGGGAAATCCGTGAGGTACCACCATGCCAGTAACGGTCGAGCATGACATCGCCGACCACCAAGACAGGGGCTTGATCGAATCGCGGCATGGACAACTTCATGGAGCAACCCACATACAAAATGAACAGGGGCGCGATATTAACAC
This sequence comes from Pseudomonas silensiensis, assembly GCF_050434865.1. Taxonomy (NCBI): domain Bacteria; kingdom Pseudomonadati; phylum Pseudomonadota; class Gammaproteobacteria; order Pseudomonadales; family Pseudomonadaceae; genus Pseudomonas; species Pseudomonas silensiensis. Next base: position 37,775 of record NZ_JBNDJH010000029.1, on the reverse strand, counting down.
AGGGTTGGCGTGGGCTTGTGTGACGGCTGCAACGGGATGATTCGGCGGCGCTTTCTGATCATTTATTGATCAGAAAATCCGACCGCGGTGCGCAGATTTATTCAGGATTGGTCAAAAAATGGTAAAGGTCTGGATAGCAATCACCGGGCGCATTGCACGCCGGATGTGCAAAAGGGGTGAGCCAGGCCCACCCCTTTTGTGGGGTCAGGCGATGTCGCCAACCGGGGCGTCGAGGCCCATCGCATGCAGGCGCGAGTAGTAGCCGTTTTGCGCCAGCAGTTGAGCGTGGGTGCCGCGCTCGACGATTTCGCCATGGTCCATGACCAGGATCAGGTCGGCTTTCTCGATGGTCGACAACCGGTGAGCAATCACCAGTGTGGTGCGACCTTTCATGACCTGGTCCAGTGCTGCCTGAATGTGCCGCTCGGACTCGGTATCGAGTGCCGACGTTGCCTCGTCGAGAATCAGCAACGGTGCGTTCTTCAACAAGGCCCGGGCAATCGCCAGGCGCTGGCGCTGGCCACCGGACAGCAACACGCCGTTTTCGCCGACCTGAGTGTCCAGGCCTTGCGGCATCTCCGAGATGAAGTCCATCGCGTAAGCATCTGTCGCCGCCTTTTCAATGTCGGCACGCGGTGCACCGGCCAGGTCACCGTAAGCGATGTTGTTGGCGATGGTGTCGTTGAACAAGGTCACATGCTGCGTCACCTGCGCCACGTGTCGACGCAGATTGCGCAGACGATAGTCTTCGATTTCCACGTCATCGAGCATGATTTCGCCGGTTTCGTGGTGATAGAAACGCGGAATCAGGCTGGCCAGGGTCGACTTGCCGCTACCCGAACGACCAACCAGGGCGACCATTTGCCCCGGTGCCGCCGTGAAGCTGATGTTCTTCAGCACTTCACGCTCGGTCCCTGGATAGGTGAAGCTCAGGTTGCGCACTTCCAGGTGGCCGCTGACGCGATCGCGCTCCACGGTACCCTGGTCAATCTCTGGTTCGACGTCCAGTTGCTCGAAAATGCTCTCGGCACCGGCAACGCCTTTCTGGATTGTCGAGCTGACTTCCGACAACTGCCGAATCGGCTTGGGCAACAGGCCCGCCGCGGTGATATAGGCCACCAGGTCACCGGCGGTGGCGTCGCCGCGCAGGAACAGCACCAGGAACATCAGCACCGCCATGGCGGTGTAGATCACCAATTGCAGCATGGGCGTGTAGACCGCACCGGTCTTGGTCATGCGCAGTTGCTTGTCGGTGTTACCCTGGCTGGCTTCGGCGAAACGACGCTCTTCATAGCTCTCGCCACCAAAGCTGCGCACCACGCGATAGCCCTGGATGGTCTCGGAGGCCACGTGAGTTACGTCGCCCATCGCCACCTGGATTTTTTTGCTCTGCTTGCGGAATTTTTTGCTGGTGCTGCTCACCATGATCGCGATGATGGGCAGGATCGCCAGCATCACCAGGGTCAGCTTCCAGTTCATCCACAGCAGGTAAGCAAACAGGAACACCACGGTCAGGCCTTCACGAATGACCACTTTGATGGCGTCCGTGGCAGCACCGGTGACCATGGTCACGTTGAAGGTGATGCGCGAAATCAGGTGCCCGGAGTTATGGGTGTCGAAATAACGGTTGGGCAATACCAGCAACTTGTTGAACAGCTCGACACGCAAGTCGTGGACCAGCCCAAGGGAGACTTTGGCCAGGTAGTAGTTACCCAGGAAAGACCCCAGGCCTTGCCAGGCGGCGATCAGGATGATCAGCAGCGGCACGGCCATCAGCAACTGCAAGTCTTGCAGATAGGGAACAGTCGGGAAGAGCACCGCTTCGGGGTTGCTCAGGCCATCGACGAAATATTTGAGAATCCCTGCGAGCATGGGCTGCGTCGAGGCAAAAATCACAAAGCCAACAATACTGATGGCAAACATGCCCCAGTACGGGCGCACATACGACAGCAGGCGCAGGTAAATCTTCAAGCTCGACGGCGCAGGCGAATCAGGGCTGGTCATGAGAACCCGTTGTATGAGAAAAGAGCCCGCGAGTGTAACACAGGCCCCATTTTAGTCGCTGAGCTGCGGTAACATGGCCGGCTATCCATGCCTCACGGCGCCCTACCCGGAGTATTGATGCAAGCGCTTGATCACACCCGATATCTCGCCCTGCGCGAGGGAGCACAAGTCCTTGAAGCGGATGGTTCGGGGGACAAGGTTCTGCGGTTGACGGACGGTTCAATACTCAAACTGTTTCGCCGCAAACGCCTGCTGACGTCGGCCGCGTGGTACCCGTACGCCAAACGCTTTGCCGACAACTGCGATGCGTTGCGTGAACGGCACATCCCCTGCCCGTCGATTCGTCAGGTTTACCGTATTGCGAGTATCGAACGTGATGCCGTGCACTACGATCCACTGCCGGGCCAGACACTGCGTCAGCTGCTGGACGTCCAGGGCGATGCCGATCCGTTGCGCGGTCAATTGGGGGTCTTCATGGCCACCTTGCATGAGCGGGGGATTTATTTTCGCTCGGCGCACCTGGGCAATATTGTGCTCACACCCGAACATCAGTTGGGCCTGATCGACATCGCCGACATGCGGGTGTATCGCCGTCCGTTGCGCAAGACCCTGCGGCTGCGCAACTTCAAGCATATGGTGCGTTACCCGCAAGATCGGCAATGGCTGCTCGACGATCACGGCGAAGTCTTCATGCACCATTATGGCCAGACCCAGAGCATCTGCTCCCCGGAGGAGCTGAGCGTCGCCCTGCAAAAATGATCTGACCGCCTTCGCCTCCGGGGAGGAGGCGAAGGCCAGGCATTACGCCAGCGCGGGCTGCCGCGCCTTCAGCACGCGAGAGAGGATCATCGCGGCGGGCAGCAGCACCAGTGGCCACAACTCGTCAGGGTTACCGATCAGCAAACTGCCATCGAAGTTCAGCATCACCAGCGCACACGCCAGGTACATACCCCACGCGTCGCGCAGACGCCAGGCCTGCCAAAGGCTTGCGGCCATCAGCGCTACGAACAACGCCAGCGCGACCCCGCCGCTGTACAGCCCCAGTGCTACGAAAATGTTGTGCGGATGCTGAATCGGCATCCAGCCATCGAGCACCTGGGCGGTGTGAAAGTTGATGCCGCAGCCCAGTGCCCAGCCGCAGTGGCGCCACTCGCCGACCATGATATGAAAGATTTCGATACGGTACGAATCGCCTCGGTTCCAGAGGGACTGGTACCAGGCTTCGTTGTGCACAACCAGGAACAGCAGGCCTAAAACAATTGCGCAAATGGCCACCGCACCGCCTACCAACCGCGGCCTGTGGTAAATACCGTAAAGCACCCACATACCAAACAGGAACACAGCCCCCACAAACGCAGTACGCGTCTGCAAGACAAAGGCTACCGCGAACACCGACAAAACGATGGCCACGCCAGCTTCGATGTACTTTCGCTCCCTGAGCCAGATAGGCAGCGCCAGCGCCAACGAACAGAACAGCCAAATACTGGCGTAGATGACGTTCTCCAGGCGTGCCGGAAGCAGCGCCACCCGGCCGCCGACGGCGAATTCACCAGTTACCCAACCGTAGAGCGAGCTGCTGAAAATGTACAACGTCAGGATCCAGAACTGAGCGCGAACAAACGCCGCACTGCGGAAGAACTGCGGATCGGTGAAGGCGCCGGCCACCATGACGAACATCAGTACATAGAAGACATGTTTGTAGAACTGCATCTGCCCTGCAATCGTCGCAGGCACCAGAAACCATAGAATGAACGCCAGCCAGCCCCATGCCAGCGGCTCCTTGAGCAAGCCGGCACCGCGTTCCTTGATCAGGAAGACCAGGCCCGGCAATGCCATCAGGACGTAGAACAGGTTATTGGTCCACTTCGACGACCAGCCCACCACAAAGCTCAAAAGAAACAGACAGAGCACCGTTCCGAAATACGCCACGGTGTTCTTTCCTGGCTTCATGCCGCTAAATTCCATGGAGTACCCAACCTATTGCCAGACCCAAAATAAGAGCCGCGATCAGCTTCAGCCGATCGAGACGTTTACGCCGTAATTTGTTCTCCCGTTCCTTGGGAACCACCACATGCTCACCGAAACCGGTGTGCAATACCGCGTCGTTTTCCAGAATCAACGCATAGCGGTTTTCGCCAGCATACCGACGCGACAAGTCCTTTTCCCCGGAAAATGCGGAATACGGTGCATGCGTCAAGTAATCCGCACGACGGCGCAGTCCTGGATTAAAGGAAAAACCTTGCCACTCGGCTTTTTGCGAGCCCAGTACGTAGAAAGGAATGCCATGGCTGACTTTGCGCTCGTTCAGGAACACGTAAGGACTGTGAACCATCAGGTCATGATTGAAGCTGCGTAACCACACCTGCAGTGCCTGCGGATCTTCCTCCAGCAGGCATTGGGACTCTTCGATGAACCCTTCGCGGTAGAAATCCCAGTCGTCTTCACAGTGGAAAATCCACGATGTCTGCACCTGAGCGTAAGCGGCGTCGATAGATCGCAACTGACCCAGGCGTGGCTTGTTGATGAAGAACTGGGTATGCGCCCTCCAGTGCTCCGGAATACACGCCTCTACGGCGCTGTCGCCGGAGTCCTCTGTAATGAACACTTTACGGATGGGAGCCGTATTGAACCGGTCAAACGTTTCGAGGGTACGCTTCAACAAATCGAAGCGACCGCAACTAGTGATTACAACCGAAATGTCGCTAGTCTCGCTGAACAGCATTTATTTGCACCGCACCATAGGTTGTTTAATCGCCCGGCTTCACAGCCCCAGCGACAAGCGTAATTTTTCTTTCCAGCCCAGCGGGACGTGCTCGCGCAGCGGCGCACGCAGGGCGTCGACAATCGCATGCCCTACAGCCCGGAACGTGTAACGCTGTTCTACCAAAGCCTGTCCGGCCAATGAAATGGTCTCGGTCAGCTGTGGGGACTCGCGCAACACCGCCAGTTTTTCCCTGAGTTCGTCGCGGGTTCGATAGAGCACGATGTTGTGCATATCGACGAACCCCAGCGCGCGATTCTCTGCTTCCCCTTGATCGTAAGCAAACAGCACACAACCACAGGCCATGGCCTCGAAATTCTTGATCATGTATTCGCCCATGCCGACGTCGGCACTCACGAAGTAACGGATCCGGCTCAACGTCTCGCAGTATTCCTCACCCGACTTGGTGCGGGTGATCAGCAGGTTCTCCACTTCGGCCACGGACTCAAGCATGGCCTTGCGCCCGGCATACGCCACGCTGTTGAGACTGCCGACGAAACCCAGCTCGATATCCCGTTCACGCTGGCAGTTTTGCAACAGCGCCTGATCGTAGCCCTTGGGCACGAAATGCGCGTCAAACCCTTCATCACGCAAACGCTGGCTGACCATGAAACCCGAGCTGATCACCCGCGCCCAGGGTAGCTTGCGGTAATGCGCGCTGAACTTGCCGGTGTACTTGCACGGGATGTAATTCTGGTACGCATCGTGTTCCAGAATAACCAGATTGGGCAGGGTCTGGATGAACCTCACCTGTCTGATTTCTTTTTTGAAGCGCAGAAAAAAAACAATCCGGTCGTAGCGGGTCACATCGACATGCTTGCGAAAGTATCCACGCAAGTCGTCCTGCTCCTCGCTGGTCAGCTCGCGCTTGTCGCAGTCGCAGTGCTCGGCGATACCGTCATACAGTCGATCGAGGATCGCTCGCTGCTCTTTCTGCACCAGAAACAGAACTTTCAATTGGTCTCTCTCTTTCCAGACAGCTCTTGGACCCAGAATAATTCGTGGCGTCGCACCGCTTTTCGGAAGAACTCGTTTTCGCCGAAAGCCGGCCAGTGTCGGGCCGCCAGACAACGTTGGATCGCCCGGCGAAGCAGACGCTTGAGGGGAAGTCGGGGCTGAAGGTCGTGCATCATGCCCAACGACATAGCCTTGTGCCACTGCTTTTCGGTCGACAGACACAGCGCCCAGGGCCGCAACGGTTCGTGATTATTGATCTGTGGTGGCAGTGTCACGCCGGTGCTGGCATCACCCATTGGCCAGCGATCGTTGTCGTGTAGATGATTGGCGTAATGCAACAAGGTTTCGGGCTGCCAGGCGGTTCCGTTCAGTGCCTGCATCACCGCTTGCTGTGAGCATAGATGGTCTGGGTGCGGGTCGAAACGCGGATGTGGCAAAACGATGACCTGGGGCTGGATACGCTCGATCAACTCACTCAGGTCGGCCAGCAGATTGTTCCAGGACGGTATGCCATCGACGTCACTGCCCAGGGCAAACGGATTGAACCGTCGAAAATATCGGGTATCGCCAAGCTGTGCCTCACGAGACACCACGGCCTCGGCCGGCGCGCTTTGCATGGCGGGCAATTGCAGGCAGAAATACCCCAACTGAATACAGCGTTCCTGAGGAACGCCGCCCCACAGCGGCACGCTGATGCTATCCCAGGCGCGAAGCGAGCCTTTCAACCGGGACGCTTCGACGCCATTGAGCCCCATCTGCTGATAGTGCCCGGCCTCGATTTCACCGGCGGTCAAGGTCACGATCCAGCTTTGGCTGGCGCTGCTGTACAAACCGAATGCAGCCAACTCGGCATCGTCGGCGTGGGGCGCGATCACCATCACTCGCTGACGACTGTAATCCGGATACTCGAATGCCCTGAGTACCGGCTCACCCAGCAGTCGGCAGAAACGCCCGCGCAGGCGTAGTTCACCTTGCGACAGAACCTGCGCCTGACCACTGAGGTTGAGGTAACGCAGGCCGTTCACACCACGTTCGAAGGTTTGTCGGTCTGGGTTATCTCCCCCTGACAACTCGACCACGGGATCGATAAAGCGTCCCAGCCAGGTGCTTTTTATCCGCAGCGCCAAAACCAGCGTGGCGTCGTCGACCAGCATGACGCCGTCGTCCAGACGCAAACGCTCACCGTCAAGGTGAACCTTGGGCTGCTGGGTGTACGGTGGAAAGCTGTACTGGTAATCGTCTTTGGGCGAATAAAACAGGTGGTCGGCGAACCAGGCCTCGTGGGCAATCCAGCCTAGAACCGCGAGCACCAGCGGCAGCCACCAGGTCACCAGCACACCCGTGGCAATCAACAGCACCAGCGCGATGAGCAGACCGACGCGTTTGTTGCGCCGATGGCGCTTGAGCAATTGCTGTTTGCGGTTCATGGGCTGACTCATACGGTGAACACCGGCACAGGATTGCACCAGCGATCCTTGTATTCACGGTCGGCGCGACCGAAAGAAAAGCGCAGCGGTTTGTCCAACGCCCGGGCATGCTCCCAGGCGCTTTGCGTATTGAGAAAACTCAGCACGCTGCCCGGACTGAATTCGCGGGTTTCGGGATCGACGCCGCCGTTGATGTACTCGACGCTGATCCACTGCGGTGTCTCGACACGGTAGACCAGTTGAATCGCTATTGGCGCATCGTTGAGGAAAATCACCGAGCCGATCAGCAAATCACGCAGCAACTCGATGACCTCAGCCATGCGCTCGGCCCCCGTCGCCGGGAAGCCCCAGCGACGCTGGAACAGATCGCAATAGATCGCCGCCAGTTCACTGCTGGAAAACTCGGCGACAGGCCGAACCACTCCGCCCGCTTCCTCCAGCAATCGCAATTCACGGCGCTGGTTGTAGCGAAACTTCTTCGACAGTTCTTCGGGAGTGCGGGCCATCGCCAACTGTTCAGCCTGCAACTTGATGCCGGTGAAGCGGCCTTCATTCAGTGCCGACAGGTAGCGTCCACGATGACGCAGCGGCGCTTGTGCATCGGCAGCGGCCGGCAGGATGAACTCGGCATTGCCGAGGTCGAACAGACCTTTTTTACCGCAGCGCTTGAGCACGTCCTTGGACAAGGCGAGGTCGCGACCCCAAGTCGGGATCGCGGCTTTGACTTCACCGTTTTGCTCCCAGGCCAGGTAGCGCACAGGAATGTCGGCCAACTGCGCAAGCCGCTCGACCACCATGGGATGAGTGGCGACGCTGCCGCCATATCGTTGCCAGGCTTGAGCATATGTCGAGGCGTCGACTACCGCCCAGCCACGTTCGCGCCAGCCTTGAAATCGGTTGAGCATCAGCCCCTCGGCGCCAGTTCGGTAACGTGCGGCAAACGCCAGAAAGCATCGCGCACCGCGCGGTCGGAGAAGCGCTCACGCAAGCGATCGAGCATCAGCTCGGCGCACTGGTGACGTTGCTGCTCGTCCATCGCGGCCAGATGTTGCAGCCCTTGAGCCAAGTGTTCGGCATCGCCCAGCGGGAACAGAATACCAACGCCCTCGACCACTTCTTTCGCCCCGCCACACGCCGTGGCGAGCAAGGGCACACCGGCGGCCATGGCCTCCAGCAGCACCATGCCGAACGGTTCGTGATCGGAACTCAGGGCAAACACATCGAAGGCACGGAAATAACGCCGAGCCTCAGGCACCTGACCGAGAAACAGCACGCGGTCGCCGATACCCAACTCACGGGCCAGGGCCTTGAGGTCCTGTTCCAGTCGACCGGCACCGAGAATCACCAACTGGCTGCTGGCCGGCAAACCCGGCAACGCCGCGGCAAAACCGTGCAGCAGCGTGGTCTGATCCTTGTCCGGATGCAGCCGTCCGACATTGCCGACAACCCAGGCGTCCGGCGCCAGACCGAGGGTTTCCCGGGCCTCGCGAACCGACACCTGACTGTCCTGCAAGGTCTGCACATCGATACGGTTATAGAGCGTCTGAATCCGCGCCGCCGGCCACTTTGGCAGGCAATGGCGCATGTCGTCGCGCACGGCATCGGAAACCCCGAGCAGGCTCAGGCGCTTGCGGAAAATATTCGCGAAGAGTTTACGTGTGCCGCGTTTGTAATCGTCAAACGCGTGATGCACGCCAATCACCGGCAACGACGTGCCGAGCAAGGCGATATAAATAGGTTTGAAACGGTGAGCGATGCAAAAACTGAAATTGCGCGAGGCGGCGATCTTGCGCAGATCGCTGATGGCGCCCAGCTTCAGGCCACGAATGGCCTTGGAGCTGTATTCCATGAACAGCACTTCATCGGAAGCACAGCCCGCGGCGACTTCGGCATCGGCAGACCCGGTCAAAAACACCGTGGTCACTCGATAACCGGTCCCCGCGAACAGGCTGGCGTACTGCCGGGCACAGTCCAGAAACGGCCCGTCATAGCCGTGACAGAACTGCAGCACATGGCGTTCAGCCGAGCGTGTCATATGCGTCCGCGCCCTCTTTGACCACCAGGATGTCTTCCATGATCAGATACTGTAGATCGGAACCGAAGAACATGTTCAGGGCGTCCGTCGGCGAGCAGATCATCGGTTCGCCACGACGGTTGAGCGAGGTGTTCAGCGACACGCCGTTACCGGTCAGCACTTCCAGCGCCTTCATCATGTCGTAGTAGCGCGGGTTGTATTCGCGCTTGAGCACCTGGGCCCGCGAGGTGCCGTCTTCATGGACGACTTCCGGCACGCGGGTCTTCCACTCTTCCGCCACTTCAAAGGTGAAGGTCATGAACGGCGCCGGGTGATCGATCTTGATCATCTGCGGTGCAACAGTGTCGAGCATCGACGGGCAGAAAGGCCTCCAGCGCTCGCGGAACTTGATCTGGTGGTTGATGCGGTCAGCCACGCCAGTTGCACTCGGGCAACCGATGATTGAACGACCGCCCAAGGCGCGCGGACCGAACTCCATGCGGCCCTGGAACCAGGCCACCGGGTTGCCGTCGACCATGATTTTGGCGATGTTTTCCGGCATGTTCTCAAGCTTGCGCCATACCGGCTTGCTCGGGTGACGGGCGCATGCAGCGAGGACGTCTTCGTTGGTGTACGACGGGCCGAGGTAGACGTGTTCCATCTTCTCGACCGGCACACCACGGGCGTGGGACACATAGGCCGCCGCGCCGACCGCGGTGCCGGCATCGCCGGACGCCGGCTGCACGAACAGTTCTTTGACGTCATCGCGGGCGATGATTTTCTGGTTCAGCTTGACGTTCAACGCACAGCCACCGGCGAAGGCCAGCTTGCCGGTTTCCTTGAGCACGTCGCCCAGGTAATGGTCGATCATCTGCAGCGAGATCTTTTCGAACAGCGCTTGCATGCTTGCGGCGTAGTGGATGTACGGCTCGTCGGCGATGTCGCCTTCGCGCTTGGGACCCAGCCACTCGATCAGCTTCGGCGAGAAGTAGAAACCTTTGCCCTTCTCTTTATAACGACGCAGGCCGATGACGTTGGCGTAGTCGGTGTTGATCACCAGCTCGCCGTTCTCGAACGAAGCCAGGCGCGAGAAATCGTATTTGCTGGCATCGCCATACGGCGCCATGCCCATGACCTTGAACTCACCGTCGAGCATCTCGAAACCGAGGAACTCGGTGATCGCGCCGTACAGGCCGCCGAGGGAGTCCGGATCGAAGAATTCCTTGATCTTGTGGATCTTGCCGTTTTCGCCGTAACCGAAAAAGGTCGTGGCGTACTCACCCTTGCCGTCGATCCCGAGGATCGCGGTTTTCTCTTTGAAACCGGAGCAGTGATAAGCGCTGGAGGCGTGAGCCAGGTGATGCTCGACCGGTTCGATCTTGATTTTCTTCGGATCGAAGCCCAATTGCTCGAGGCACCAGACAATCTTGTTGCGATAGCGCTTGTAGCGACGGTTACCCATCAGGATCGCGTCGAGCGCGCGGTCCGGGGCGTACCAGTAACGCTTGGCGTAATGCCAGCGAGCCTTGCCGAACAGGCTGATCGGCGCGAACGGAATCGCTACCACATCAACGTCGGATGGCTTGATGCCGGCCTGCTCGAGGCAGAACTTCGCCGACTCGTAAGGCATGCGGTTCTTTGCATGTTTATCGCGCACAAAGCGCTCTTCCTCAGCCGCCGCGACCAGCTTGCCGTCGATGTACAACGCTGCGGAAGGATCATGGCTAAGGGCGCCGGACAGGCCAAGAATCGTCAATGCCACAGGGGTCTAGCCTCTTTAGTCTGCATGCAGGCGCAAGGCGCCTCAAAGATTTAATGTGCCCTCGCAATGGGCGAGTGGCAGCTAAAGGGCGGGATTATAGCTTAAAAGCGACGCCAAGCCTCTAGCGGGAAGTGGCAAGCTGGCGCGTTGACAGATGACGGACCGAGACATAGACTCCTGCGCAAATGGACTGGGGGATCCCGGTCGGCGTTGTGGCCTCGGTGAGTTTCACCGGGGCTTTTCGCTTTCTGAGAGAGGGAATATTTTTAACCCCCAATTCTCGAAACCCTCTCCCACATTGTTACGCCCGCCACTGCAGTAGAACTTGCGCTTGAGCACGTCAAAGGCACGATTTTCTTGCCCCGACCGCAAAACGCTCATACCAATGGGTCTTGCAACAAGATCCGCTAGCTGTAACCCCGTGGAATTCACTTGCTTGGTTGCAAAGACGATGTCGAACGGCAGTTGTATGCCCAATCTGTTCGCGCCATCGCACATGCGACGAAACTCCAGTTCAAGCTCATTATCCTCCCGCTTCCCTCGACGCTCGAAAATCACATGAGTTAAAACGCTCTGTTGATTCTTTTCCTGCAAATACTCATAAAGCGTTTCAAGGCAGAATCCGAGCGCGACGTGATAAGGATTGTGGACAGGACCTTGCTTTTCGCGAAGAGCAGCTTTGTCGATAACGCAGCTGATCAGGACGAAATTGCTGGCCTCAATGATTCCCGTCAACTCATCGAGAAAGGCATGTTTGTGCTGCCTTGATGTGAAAAGACTAGAGAACGCTCCCTTTTCTTTCCGAATTTCCAATTCATGCAGACCGATCAGGTCATGACCCATATGATTAAATTTGAACTTCTGAAGGGCAGGAATAACCTTTTCGCAATAATGCCTTTTATGAAACACACAAAATGCCAGCACAAACATTGGGTAGTTTGGATCTAAAGTTTGCATCCCATGATCGCCGCTCTCATCCACATAGATTATGAAATCGCTGTACCTCCCGGACGGAGGTAAAAGCTTTTCCGCCTCAACATTAGTTTCAGCTTCGCTTTCATTTTCAAAAAGAAAAAACTGTTGAGAGGGCAAAACCGGGATCGACACGAGCTATTCACCTTTTGTTCTTCGAGCCAAGTTCGTTAGGTGTAGCACTGACACGCCGGAATACAAAAGAGTTACCCGCGGCCTGCTCGCCAATAAATGCTGATATTGCCGTCTGCAGCTTGCCGGTAAACCGTATAAGGCAGGAGGAACGTGTCGAAAACACCCGAGAGGGTGAAATCCACCAATACGAACGGCAAAAGAATACCCGTGGGATCAGGCGCTGCGTTTAATACGCAAAAATCGTAGGCCAGACCGCTGTAGATACGCGGTATGGATTGACAGTAAGTCTTTTGTTTTCTGAGGCTGCGAGCCGCATCCTCGTCATCCTGCAGCACCGTAACAGCGGTCCCGCAGCCTGATAAAACCAGTGCAAAAGTGCTCAGTAACACCGTTATTTTTATCGCCAAAATCTGCCCTCCGTGAACGTCAGGCAAACTAGCATCGCGGCTATTCAGGGCACAGTTCACGGGCTCCCTGTTTCGCGTAGGACAATTCACAAGAACCTGTCCCCCATGACATCGAAAAGCCCGCACAAGGCGGGCTCGGTACTACAGGGTTGTGGGCAAGCTCCGACTTACGCGGCGCTGTCGACATCTTTGGGAAGACGCTGATCAATGACCTGATACAGCGCACTGCTCTCAGGCCAGTTCCGCATGAACCTTGCCCGATCCCGCGCATAGGCCGGGGCGAAGCTGCTGAGCGAGGCATGCTGACACATCGAATCCAGATCAATCAGCGCCCAGCGATCGTGCTGCCAGAACAGGTTATGCCCCTTGAAATCCCCATGACTGATCCGCTCGCCAATCAGCTCGGCAAACAAATGATCCAGCGCCTGCAACTCGGCTTCCGGTGCCTCACCGCTTTCAACATAAGGCGCAAACCGCTCGATGATGTCCGGCCCCGGCAAATACTCGGTCACCAGATAAGCCCGACTGCGCAACCAGAGAAAACGCTTCTCCAGCAACGCCAACGGCTTGGGCGTGGCAATGCCGAGAAACGCCAGGCGATTGCCTTCGCGCCAGGAATGCCAGGCACGGCTCGGACGCCAGAAGCGTTTGAGCCAGTGGGCAAAACCCTTGATGTTGTAGCGTTTGATCACCAGCGTACGACCAGCCACCTCGACCTTGCCGACACTCGCCGCACCGCCGGTCTTGTACAGATGGCCCTGATCGAGCAGCGCATCGGCCTGCGCCAGCACCGGCAGCATCGCCGCTTCTTCCTCGCGGCGAATCGCCCGCAAGCCAAACGCTCCGCGCTGGACACTGAACAGCGTGCATTCGCGGCCGACCTTGATCAGGAAGTCCTTCAGTCGCCAGGCGCGAACCTTGTTGATCTGCTTCTGCAACGCTTCCATCGGCAAGGCATGCTCGCCGTTACTCAGCAGGTAATACACCAGCAACTCTTCGGTGTGGGGTTCCAGCGTCTTGGGCAACTGGGCAAAAAACACCCCGAGGTTTTCCAGGACTTTCTGTCGCGAGAGCGGCTGGCCCGGTGTCTCCGTGCGGATTCCGGCGCCGTCGATCAAATACAGCCGACCGCCCTGGCGCAGCAGGTTGTCCAGGTGCAGGTCTTCCTGCCACAAGCCCTTGCGGTGCAATTGACCGATCGCACCCAGCGCATCGGCCAATACCGCCGATTGCTCATCCGCCAGCATCGGCAAGTGCTCGACCCGTTTCCAGGCATCCCCAAGGCTTTCGGCGCCTTCAAGAAAATCGAATAGCAGCCAACCGCCTTCGCCGTCCTTCAGGCCATCAGCCAGCAACAACGGCGTGGTCAACCCCTGAGCCGCCAGCAACCGCACGCCGTCCAGCTCACGCTGAAAATGCCGCGCCGCTTTGCTGCCGACCAACAACTTGGCCAGCACCGGTCGCCCGCGCCAGACGCCGGCACCGACATAACGCTGCCCCGGCAACACCCGCAACAGACTCAGCAACTGCAACTCGGCAGGGCCGGCGGCATCGGCCAGTGGAATGTTCAGCGGCAGGCGCGGGCTGCGGCCAGCGTTTTTCAGTTCGGACAAACGCATCAGCGCGCCTCCTTATGACTGCGCCGTGCGGACAGTCGCGCAAGCCAGCTGTCGATCAGCGAACTGTCTTGCGATTGATCCAGATAGGCGGCCAGCAGCTCGCGCAACTGCGCTTCGCTCCACTCAGGTGCCCGACGCACCAACGGCTCCAGGTCTTTGGCCCGGTCACGCAGACCAAACAGCAACGGCCGGGTCTTTTCCAGGTCAATCAGCTGGGCCAGGTAACCGTCGCCGGTGGCCTGGAGAAAAATGTGCTTGGGGTAGAAGCAACCGTGAACCTGACGCGCGCCGTGCAGGCGCCGAGCCAATAGCCCACAAGCCTTCAGAATGGCCGAATGCTGCGCCGAACTCAGGTCCGACCAGCGCTGCAACAGCGAATCCAGGTCATCCCAACCATCCAGGGCACGGGTCAGCAAAATCGCCCGGACTTCGCCGTTGACTTTGCGCTCGCCGAAAAACGCCGCTTTCAGCGCTGGAATACCGAGCTTTTCATAGCGACTGATATTGCGAAACTCACGGGCAAAGCTCGGCTCGCCAAAGGGCGCATGCAAGGTGCGCATCTGGTAGTTGCTCTGGCGCTTGAGGTAGTAGCCATGACCTTCCAGATCCAGCCGAAACACGCTGCTCCAGCCACCGCGACCGGTGTTGGGCTCGTCCACAGCGTCGAGCTGCTTGGCCCAGAGTGCGTCAAAGGTGCCGAGGCCGTGACGCTCAAGCAGCGCACGGTCTTCAGCCGCCAGAAAATCAGTCATTCGCGTCCCTCGAAAAATCTCACCACGTGCCGGATCCGCTTTTTGTCGGCGGCATTCAGCCGATCACACTGGCGGTATTGCAGGTAAAAGCGCAGGCGCTGGGTAGCCGACAAGTGATACTTGGCGACCTTGTCCAGACAGGCCAGGTCCTTGGTGATCCGGTACTTGAGCCAGAAGCCGCGCCAGAAATCGCCATTGGGACAGTCGATCAGAAACAGCCTGGCATCTTCGTCGATCAGCAGGTTGCGCCACTTCAAATCGTTATGGGTGAAGCGGTGGTCGTGCATGGTCCGGGTATAACCCGCCAGCTGCCGGCTGACGTTGTCGACCCAGGCGCGATCCGCCAGTTTCGGATCATGCCGCTCGGCCAGTGCCGACAAGTCTTCGGTATGCGGCAGCTCACGGGTGATCATTGCCCCGCGATCGTACGCCGCACCGCGACGTTCCAGGCCCCAGGCCACCACTTCGGCGGTGGGAATGCCCCACTTGGCGAAGCGCTTGAGGTTCTGCCATTCGGCCTTCACCCGGGGTTTACCCAGGTAGCGACGCAGACCTTTGCCAGCACCCACGTAGCGTTTGACGTAATAGTTGACGCCATTGCGCTGGACGCGAATGACCTCGGACAACAGGTCGCGCGTCAGGCGTTCACCCTGAAGCGCAAACACAGCCTCAAGACTGCCGAAATCTTCTGCCAGATCGCTGTACTCAGGCTCCAGTTTCCAACCCGCCATCAGAGCGCATCCCCGTATCGCTGTTTACGGTCGTAAAGTTTGTTGGCCTTGCCTTCGAGCCAGGCGAGCAGCCCGGCTTCCTCGCCCAGAATCTGGCGCAGGGGTTGCTGGAAATATCCCTTGAGGAAGCGCAATTTGTCGCGACGGGTCAGGCCGATGTCCAGGGCCGAAAAATACAGCGCCGCCAGGTCCTTGTTACGCCAGCGTTGGGTAATCGTCGGACGGGTCTGGGCGCGATGCAGGTCGATCACCGAGAGCCTGAAATCATCGGCCGTCACCGGTTTGTCGGTGTGCAACAGAAAGTGGCAGATGTAGCAGTCGCGATGGTTGACGCCGGCGCGGTGCATCATGCCGGTCATGCGCGCGACTTCGGCGATCAGCGCGCGCTTGAGCTTTGGCTCCGGCGGGTGCTTGACCCAGTCGATGCTGAAATCTTCGAGGCTGACCGTGGGCGCCAGCTCTTCGGTGACGATGAACGAATGCTGGTCCGCCGGGTTGCTGCCCTTCTCGCCATAAGCCACGGCGGTCATGGTCGGCACGCCGACTTCTTGCAGACGCTGAATAGCCTTCCATTCCTGGCCGGCACCGAGCACCGGCAACTTGGCGGTGAGCAGGTTCTTGAAGATCTCGCCCCAGCCAATGCCACGGTGGATCTTCACGAAAAAGCCATTGCCGTTGACTTCGGTACGTAGGGTCCGGCGCGCTTCAAGTTCGCGGTATACCTCGCCCTGGAGGCCCTCGACTTCAGCGAACGGGTCGCGTCCGGCCCAGAGGCTCTTGAACGGTTCAGCCAGCATCAACTTCATTAAGCGTGCTCCGCCAGAATCACATCGGCCGCGTGCTGCGGCATGCTGTAGAGGTCGGCCGTCTCGGCGAAGGCCAGACCGTTGCGGCTCCAGGCCGCCCGTGCTTGAGCGTCGTTCAACATGCCGGTCAGGTACTGAGTCAGCTGCGCCTGATCGAAAGGTTCGTCCAGCACCAGACCGGCGTCGGCCTCGGCGATGTAATGGGCGTAACCACACACCGCGCTCACCAGCACCGGCAACCCGGCCACCAGGGCTTCGAGCAACACAGTCCCGGTGTTTTCGTTGTACGCCGGGTGAATCAACAGATCGGCGCCGAGCAGAAAACGCGGGATGTCGCTGCGGCCCTTGAGGAACGTCACGTTGTCGCCGAGCCCCAATGTGGCGCTCTGCATCTGGAACAATTTGGGGTCGTCCTGGCCAATTACAAATAGCCGGGTGCGTTTCTTCAGATCAGCGGGCAATGCGGCCAGTGCCTTGAGGCTGCGATCTACACCTTTGGTCTTGAACCCGGAGCCGATTTGCACCAGCAGCAGATCATCGTCTTTCAGGCTGAATTCGCGACGGAATTCGGCACGGATCTCGGCGGCATTGGCTGGCGCACGACGGTCCTGAGAGATACCTGGGGGCAGCAGATGGAAGCGTTCAAGCGGCGTGTCGTAATGCTTGATGAACAGCGGCTGCTGGACTTCGGAAATCATCAGCACTTCGGTCTTGGCATCCTTGGCGAACACCGCGCGCTCGTACTCGGCGAAGTGCCGGTAGCGGCCCCAACGACGGTACAGCGAATTACGCAGGTTTTGCGCCTTGTCTTCGAAGCAGCCGTCAGCGGCGTAGTAGACGTCCAGGCCCGGCATTTTGTTGAAGCCGATCAAACGGTCCACCGGACGTTTGGCCAGATCCGCTTCCATCCATTCGCTGAGCTTCTCGTTGCGTCGATGGTTGAAGAACGCCTTGACCGGCGCCACCAACACTTCGAAGCCCGGTGGAATGTCGCCCTCCCAGATCAGCGTGTAGACCCGAATCTGATGGCCGCGCTGCTGACATTCCAGGGCAATGCGCATGAAGTCGCGCTGCAAGCCCCCGAATGGAAAGTACTTGTACAAGACGAATGCCAATTGCATCAGCGCAGCTCCTCAGCCAGTAACAACGTGCTCAGTCGGGTCGCGACACGCTCGGGATTCAGACGCGTGAAGCACAGGGGCCACTCGCGTTTAAGGTCAAACTGACGGGCATCTTCGGCCGTCGGTTGATACGTACATTTCTTTTGCATACACGGTGCGCAGGGGAAATCGCTGGCGATGTGGATCTGCGCTTTACCGTAGGCGCCGGTCAGGCCCGGGTTGGTCGGGCCGAACAGCGACAATGTCGGCACGTCCAGCGCAGCGGCGAGATGACCGAGACCGGTGTCCACCGCCACGCAGGCTTGCGCGCCGGCCAGCACTTTGCCGACACCCGCCAGGTTCAGCTTGGGCAGCACTTCGACGTGCCTCATGTCTTTGGCAATGCGCTCGGCCCGGGCTTTCTCGATCGGATTACCCCACGGCAGCTTCACCGCGACACCGAGATAGCCGACGCGCTCGGCCAACTCGCGCCAGTAGGCTTCAGGCCAGTGTTTGGTGTCCCACGTGGTGCCGTGCAGGAACACCACGTAAGGATTCTTGCGCGGCAGCTCCACCAGTCGTTCGACGTTCAGGCCGTAATCGCCCAAGCCTTTTGGCAGGTCGTAACCCAGGGCCAAGGCAAACAGCTGACGCACCCGTTCCACCGCGTGCTGCCCACGGGCCACGGCCAGACGCCGGGAATAGAAGCGTGCGGCAATCGGCTCGCGGGCCGAATTTTTATCCAGCCCGGCCACCGGGGCTTTGGCGTATCGAGTCAGCAACGCGCTTTTCAGCAGGCCCTGGGCATCGATCACCAAATCATATTTGTTAGCGCGAACGCTTTGCTTGAAGCGCTTCCACTCGCCACTCTTGATGGTCTGCCAGATGTTTTTGCGCCAGCGACGGATCGCCACTGGAATCACCTTGCCCACGGCCGGGTGCCAGCTCGGGATTTCGGCGAAGCCTTCTTCCACCACCCAATCGAACTGGATGCCGGGGATCGCCCGTGCCGCGTCGGTCAGCGCCGGCAACGCGTGAATCACGTCGCCCAGCGAAGAAGTCTTGATCAGCAGTACCCGCAAACTATTTGACCTCGACCACAGTGCCTTGCAAACGCTGCAAGGCTTCGTTCACCGCTTGCGGCATGAGCTGGCGCAGGCAGTTGTAATGACCGAAGCGGCACGTGCGATCGAAGCAGGGGCTGCATTCGATGCCCAGGCGCACGATCTCGACGTGCTCGGCCAGTGGCGGCGTGAAACCCGGCGACGTCGAGCCGTAAACCGCCACCAACGGGCGATTCAGCGCAGCGGCGACGTGCATCAGGCCGGAGTCGTTGGACACCACCGCGTCGGCGCAGGACATCAGGTCGATGGCTTCGGCCAGGGAGGTGCCGCCGCTGAGGTTCACCGACTCTTCACGCAAACCGGGAATCAGCCGCGAACGGATGTCTTCGCCGACAGCGTGATCGTTTTTCGAACCGAACAGCCAGACTTGCCAGCCTTCGCGGATCTTCGCTTCGGCAACCTTGGCATAGTGCTCGGACGGCCAGCGCTTGGACTCGCCGAACTCGGCACCTGGGCACAGCGCCAACACCGGTCGGTCGAGCGCCAGACCGAACTTGGCCATTGCCGCTTCGCGAGTGACCGGGTCAATTTGCAGGCTCGGCCGTGGATAAGGTGTCGGCAGCTCGGCACCGGACTCGTAAGCCAGGGCCATGAAGCGCTCGATCATCAGCGGGTAACGTTCTTTATCCAGCGTGCGCACGTCATTGAGCAGGCCGTAGCGGAACTCGCCACGCCAGCCGGTACGTTTCGGGATGCCGGCGAAGAACGGCACCAATGCCGACTTCAGGGAATTGGGCAGCAGAATCGCCTGGTCGTACTGGCCGGCCAGGGATTTGCCGATGCGCCGACGCGTCGCCAGCTCCAAAGCGCCGTGACCGAGCGGAAAGCTCAAGGCCTGGCGTACTTCGGGCATGCGCTCAAGAATCGGCCGGCTCCACTCGGGGGCCAGCACGTCGATTTCGCATTGCGGGTGGCGCTGCTTGAGACACTGAAACAGTGTCTGCGCCATCACCATGTCACCGACCCAACTGGGCCCAACGATCAGAATTTTCATGTGGTTTCCATAAACGAGCCGGGGAGGCATACGCCTCCCCGCCTCGAGAATCCAGCACCTGCAGCCTTGGCTGTCAGGTCATTTGGACGAGCCGGTTGGGGCTCGTCAGATCAATTTATGCACATCGATGTCAATTTATACAAAAGGACCTGTGTCAATTCACACACATTGTTGACGCACATCTTTGTCAATTAACACAAATCTTTGTGGCGAGGGAGCTTGCTCCCGCTGGGCTGCGAAGCAGCCCCAAAACCTGCCATCGAATTCCGCCTGGCGCACCGCACCAGCTGAGTTACGACTGCTTCGCAGCCGAGCGGGAGCAAGCTCCCTCGCCACAAAAGCCCGCCACATTCCAAGTCAGCCTCAGCTTAGCCCCAGCTCGCGCCAGATCCGTACTACCTGCCGCCGTTCGTCCACGAACTGGTCGCCCGGTATCACCCCGGGGTCCTTCTGCAAGGCCTGCCGGTGAGCGGCGGAGCGGTAGGCTTTATAGGCCTCGCGCAACAGGCTGGCGTCTTCGACGGGCATCAGCCCTTCGTGTTCCAGCTCTTCCAGAATGCGGATATTGTCAGTCCAGCGCAGCAATGGCGGGTGCGATTCGGACCACGCCAGGGCCGCGTATTGCACCATAAATTCAATATCGACGATACCTCCGGCGTCCTGCTTGAGATCGAACGGCGCCGTGGCCTCGAAGGCATTTGCCCCAGTGCCCGCCGCGGTACTCTTGCTGCCAAGGTTATCGCGCATTTTGGCGCGCATCTCGCTGACCTCCTGGCGCAAGGTCGCCAGGTCCCGCGGCTTGCCCAATACCGCCGCGCGGACTTTCTCGAACGCCTGGCCGACGTCCGGGCTGCCCACCAGCACCCGCGCCCGCACCAGCGCCTGATGTTCCCAGGTCCAGGCTTCATTTTCCTGATACCGGGCAAACGCTCCGAGCGAACTCACCAGCAACCCCGACGCGCCGGACGGCCGCAGACGCATGTCCACTTCATACAGCTGACCGGAGTTGGTCTGGGCCGTGAGCAAGTGAATGATCCGCTGGCCCAGCCGAGTAAAGAATTGCGCACCATCGATAGGTTTCGGCCCGTCGGTTTCCGCCTGCGGGTCGCCATCGTGGATGAACACCAGGTCCAGGTCCGAACCATGCCCCAGTTCCAGACCGCCGACTTTCCCGTAACCGACAATGATGAAGCCGGGATCGCACAAGGTGCCGTCGGTGCGTTGCGGCGTGCCGTATTTGGCCACGGTCTGGCGCCAGGCCAAGGCCAGCACTTGTTCGAGAATCGCTTCGGCGAGCCAGGTCAGGTAATCACTGACCTTCATCAACGGCAGGCTGCCGGCGATTTCCGAAGCGGCGACGCGCAAGCGGTGCGCCAGTTTGAAATGCCGCAGGGCTTCCATTTGCTGTTCGAGGTCGTCTTCGGGAATCCGCGTCAAACGCTCGCGCAACTCGGCGGCCAGTTCCGGCGCCAGCGGCGGTTTGAACAGCCGACCTTCGTTGAGCAATTCGTCGAGCAGCAGCGGGAAGCGGGTGATCTGTTCGGCGATCCACGGGCTCGCGGCGCACAAGGTCAACAAACGTCGCAGCGCGCCGGGGTTTTCGGTCAGCAACACCAGATACGCGGAACGACGGGCCACGGCTTCCACCAACGGCAATACCCTTTCCAGCACCAGATCCGGATTGGCGTGCTCCACGGCCTGAGCCAGCAGCCGCGGAATAAAGGCATCGAGGCGTTCACGCCCCAAGCGCTGCATCGCGCGCAATTGCGGACTGCTGCGCAAGCCAGCCAAGGCTTTCAAAGCCTTGGAGGCATCGACGAAGCCGCCCTCTTCCAACTGACGGCAAGCGGCCTCTTCATCCTGAGCCTCTTCCCACAACGGTAGCCATTCACCGCCGACCACCACTTCGCTTTCGGTGCCTTCCTCTTCGTCGGGATCGGCGATCACCTGACCGAAGTGCCAGGCCACGCGGCCACGCCAATACATCAGCTGTTCATGGAAAGCCTCCCAGTCGGCGAAGCCCAACATAAAGGCAATGCGCGCCTGATCCTGAGCGCCGTCCGGCAACATCTGGGTCTGGCGGTCGGCAATCGCCTGGATTGCGTGCTCGGTGTACCGCAGGAATTCGTAGCCTTCGCGCAGTTCGCTGATCACCGCCGGCGGCAGGT
The DNA here is from genome assembly GCF_050434865.1 of Pseudomonas silensiensis. Lineage (NCBI taxonomy): Bacteria > Pseudomonadati > Pseudomonadota > Gammaproteobacteria > Pseudomonadales > Pseudomonadaceae > Pseudomonas > Pseudomonas silensiensis. The sequence continues at coordinate 16,042 of NZ_JBNDJH010000029.1, read as the reverse complement.
AACCCTGACCTTCCAGCGTGCTCAGTACTTTTAATAGAGGACGTTGCTGCAAGCTCAGGTCGCGGCCGCCGTGGATCAGCTGGAATGCCTGGGCGATAAATTCGACTTCGCGGATGCCGCCGGAGCCGAGTTTGATGTTATCGGCCATGCCCTTGCGCCGGACTTCCTGCTGGATCAATTGCTTCATGGTGCGCAACGCTTCGATCGCCGAGAAGTCGAGGTAACGCCGGTAAACGAACGGCCGCAGCATCTCTTGCAATTGCGCACCGGCGACTTGATCACCGGCCACCACCCGCGACTTGATCATCGCGTAGCGTTCCCAGTCGCGCCCCTGATCCTGGTAATACTGCTCCAGCGCGTTGAAGCTCAACACCAATGCGCCGGCCGAACCGTAAGGTCGCAGACGCATGTCGACACGGAATACAAAACCGTCGACGGTCATCGGGTCCAGGGCCTTGATCAGGCGCTGGCCGAGACGGATGAAAAATTCCTGGTTATCCAGCGAGCGTTTGACCCCGACGGTTTCGCCGCCTTCCGGATAGGCGAAGATCAGGTCGATGTCCGAGGACAGGTTGAGCTCCACCGCGCCGAGCTTGCCCATGCCGAGAATGACCATTTGCTGCGGCTCGCCGCTGCGCCGGCCAGTCGGCACGCCGAACTGCTGACAATGCCGCGAGTACAACCACTGATAGGCCTGATCGATGCTGGCATCGGCCATGTCCGAGAGGTCGCGGCAGGTCTGGATCAGATCGCACTGACGATTCAGGTCGCGCCAGATGATCCGCACTTGATGACGGGTACGTTGACGACGCAGGGCGCGACCGAGCCCATCGTCGGTTTCCGCGGCATTCACCGCTGCCGCAATCTGTGCGCACAGCTCGCCGGGCGCAAAACTTCGGTCCAGCTCACCGGACTGCACCAGCTCCAGCAGCATCAATGGGTCACGGACACTTTGTTCAATCACGAAGTCGCTGGCAGCGGTGACGCGGGCGAATTGCGCCCAGCGTTCAGGCGTCCAGCCGACCAGGCCATGGTCGTCATCCAGCCCGGCGGCGGCCGCACGGAACGACTGCTCGGCACGGGTGACAAACGGCAGGAGAACGCCGGGCAGTTCGGCAAGCGAAGGGAGGCTCATGGTCTATCCTTGATCGGCGTGTGGAGGGCTGCATGTAGTGATTCGCGAGAATGCACTACCTGATCGACTGTCGAACAAAGGTTAGAAATAGCTGAAATTTCTTTATTTTTGGCAGACAGCATCAAGCTTTCACCTTTTCTGGTTGGCAAAAGACCAACCTTAACGATTATTCTCACAACGCAGCTGGAGGCCACAAGCCGCTCATCTGTAGTTTTACTACTCGTATATACATTCGAAAGGCTGAAATGCCCGATGATTTGTAGTAAAACTACACGCCGCCGGAACAACCTCTCGGCAATCCAAGAATTTATATCGTCTGCCCACAAGGCCAGTCGCAAACTCAGGCAACCGATTCTGGAAGCCTTTCCGCCCTGGAGCAAGCCATGCAAGACCTCGATCCCGTCGAAACCCAGGAATGGCTGGACGCCCTGGAATCGGTTCTCGACAAAGAAGGCGAAGACCGCGCTCACTATCTGATGACCCGTATGGGCGAACTCGCAACCCGTAGCGGTTCGCAATTGCCTTACGCCATCACCACGCCATACCGCAACACGATCCCCGTTACCCACGAAGCACGCATGCCTGGCGACCTGTTCATGGAACGCCGCATTCGCTCGTTGGTACGCTGGAACGCGATGGCCATGGTGATGCGTACGAACCTGAAAGATTCTGACCTGGGCGGTCACATCTCCAGCTTCGCCTCCAGCGCAACCCTGTACGACATCGGCTTCAACTATTTCTTCCAGGCCCCGACCGACGAACACGGCGGCGACCTGATCTACTTCCAGGGTCACACCTCGCCAGGCGTTTACGCCCGTGCGTTCATGGAAGGCCGCATCACCGAAGACCAGATGAACAACTTCCGCCAGGAAGTGGACGGTCAGGGCCTGTCGTCCTACCCGCACCCTTGGCTGATGCCTGATTTCTGGCAGTTCCCGACCGTATCCATGGGTCTGGGCCCGATCCAGGCGATCTACCAGGCACGCTTCATGAAGTACCTGGAAGCCCGTGGCTTCATCCCTGAAGGCAAGCAAAAAGTCTGGTGCTTCCTGGGCGACGGCGAGTGCGACGAGCCGGAATCCCTGGGCGCGATCTCGCTGGCTGGCCGCGAGAAGCTCGACAACCTGATCTTCGTTATCAACTGCAACCTGCAGCGCCTTGATGGCCCGGTTCGCGGCAACGGCAAGATCATCCAGGAACTCGAAGGCGTGTTCCGCGGTGCTCAGTGGAACGTGACCAAAGTCATCTGGGGCCGTTTCTGGGACCCACTGTTGGCCAAAGACGTCGACGGTATCCTGCAACGCCGCATGGACGAAGTCATCGACGGCGAGTACCAGAACTACAAAGCCAAAGACGGCGCGTTCGTACGTGAACACTTCTTCAACTCGCCAGAACTCAAGGCAATGGTTGCAGACTTGTCCGACGACGAGATCTGGAAACTCAACCGTGGCGGTCACGACCCGTACAAGGTCTACGCGGCGTACCACGAAGCGGTCAACCACAAAGAACAACCGACCGTCATCCTGGCCAAGACCATCAAAGGTTATGGCACCGGTGCCGGCGAAGCGAAGAACACTGCGCACAACACCAAGAAAGTTGATGTTGAAAGCCTGAAGCTGTTCCGCGATCGTTTCGACATTCCGGTCAAAGACTCCGAGCTGGAAAACCTGCCGTTCTTCAAGCCAGAGCCAAACAGCGCCGAAGCCCGCTATCTGAGCGAGCGTCGCACTGCACTGGGCGGTTTCGTGCCACAGCGCCGCGCCAAAAGCTTCGACATCCCGACGCCATCGCTGGATACCCTCAAGGCCATCCTGGACGGCTCGGGCGACCGTGAAATTTCCACCACCATGGCCTTCGTGCGGATCCTCGCGCAACTGGTCAAGGACAAGGAAATCGGTCCACGCATCGTCCCGATCATCCCGGACGAAGCCCGTACCTTCGGTATGGAAGGCATGTTCCGCCAGTTGGGCATCTACTCGTCCGTCGGCCAGCTCTACGAGCCAGTCGATAAAGACCAGGTGATGTTCTACAAGGAAGACAAAAAGGGCCAGATCCTCGAAGAAGGCATCAACGAAGCGGGCGCCATGAGCTCCTTCATCGCTGCCGGTACTTCGTACTCCAGCCACAACCAGCCAATGCTGCCGTTCTACATCTTCTACTCGATGTTCGGCTTCCAGCGTATCGGCGACCTGGCTTGGGCTGCCGGCGACAGCCGTACCCGTGGCTTCCTGATCGGCGGCACCGCCGGCCGGACCACGCTGAACGGCGAAGGCCTGCAACACGAAGACGGTCACAGCCACATCCTGGCTGCCACCATCCCGAACTGCCGCACCTTTGATCCAACTTACGGCTACGAGCTGGCGGTGATCATCCAGGACGGCATGAAGAAGATGACCGAAGAGCAGCAGGACGTTTTCTACTACATCACCGTGATGAACGAGTCCTACCAGCAGCCAGCCATGCCGGCCGGTGTCGAGGAAGGCATCATCAAGGGCATGTACCTGCTCGAGGAAGACACCCGCGAAGCGGCGCACCACGTTCAGCTGATGGGCTCCGGCACCATCCTGCGCGAAGTTCGCGAAGCGGCGAAAATCCTGCGTGAACAGTTCAACGTCGGCGCTGACGTGTGGAGCGTTACCAGCTTCAACGAACTGCGTCGCGACGGCCTGGCCGTAGAGCGCAGCAACCGTCTCCACCCGGGCCAGAAGCCTAAGCTGAGCTATGTCGAAGAGTGCCTGAACGGCCGTCAAGGTCCGGTCATCGCGTCTACCGACTACATGAAGCTGTTCGCTGAGCAAATTCGTCAGTGGGTCCCGTCCAAGGAATTCAAAGTCCTGGGCACCGACGGTTTCGGCCGCAGTGACAGCCGTAAGAAGCTGCGTCACTTCTTCGAAGTCGACCGTCATTTCGTGGTGTTGGCAGCCCTGGAAGCCTTGGCTGACCGTGGTGACATCGAACCTAAAGTGGTGGCTGAAGCCATCGCCAAGTTCGGGATCAACCCGGAAAAACGCAACCCACTGGACTGCTGAGGAGACACTCTGTGAGCGAACTCATTCGCGTACCTGACATCGGCAGCGGTGAAGGTGAAGTAATCGAACTATTTGTGAAGGTCGGCGACCGTGTCGAAGCCGACCAGAGCATCCTGACGCTTGAGTCGGACAAGGCGAGCATGGAAATTCCTGCGCCCAAGGCCGGCATCGTCAAAAGCATCAAAGTGAAGCTGGGCGATCGCCTGAAAGAAGGCGACGAACTGCTGGAGCTGGAAGTCGAAGGTGCCGCTGCTGCGGCCCCTGCGGCTGCCGCTGCCGCTGCCCCGGCTGCCAAAGCTGAAGCGAAACCGGCTGCTGCTCCTGCCGCGGCCCCAGCTCCGGCTGCCGCGCCTGCTGCCGCTTCGGTTCAGCAAGTGCATGTTCCGGACATCGGTTCGTCGGGCAAGGCCCAGATCATCGAGATCCAGGTCAAGGTCGGCGACACCGTCGCGGCTGATCAGTCGCTGATCACCCTGGAATCCGACAAGGCCAGCATGGAAATCCCTTCGCCCGCCGCTGGCGTGGTCAAGGCCATCAGCGTCAAGCTCAACGACGAAGTCGGCACCGGCGACCTGATCCTGGATCTGGAAGTGGCAGGTGCTGCGGCACCGGCTGCGGCCGCGCCAGCTCAGGCAGCTGCACCTGCCGCCGCTGCTCCAGCGCCAGCCGCTGCGGCTCCGGCCGCACCGGTTGCCGACAGCGTTCAGGACATTCATGTCCCGGACATTGGCTCTTCGGGCAAGGCCAAGATCATCGAAGTCCTGGTCAAGGCCGGCGACACCGTTGAAGCCGATCAGTCGCTGATCACCCTGGAATCCGACAAGGCGAGCATGGAAATTCCATCGCCTGCCGCTGGCGTGGTGGAAAGCGTTTCCATCAAGCTGGATGACGAAGTCGGTACCGGCGACCTGATCCTGAAGCTGAAAGTCAAAGGCGCTGCGCCTGCTGCTGCCCCGGCTCCGGCCGCTGCTGCTGCTCCTAGCGCTCCTGCTCCAGCCGCCGCTGCGCCTGCTGCTCCGGCACCGGCCGCACCGGCTGCTGCACCGGCCAAGCCGGGCGCCAAGGTTCACGCAGGTCCTGCGGTGCGCCAACTGGCTCGCGAGTTCGGCGTTGAGCTGAGCGCCGTCGGCGCCAGCGGTCCGCACGGTCGCATCCTGAAAGAAGACGTGCAGGTTTACGTCAAAGCCATGATGCAGAAGGCCAAGGAAGCACCGGCCGCTGCTGCTGGCGCAACCGGTGGCGCGGGCATCCCGCCGATTCCGGTCGTGGACTTCAGCCGCTTCGGTGAAACCGAAGAAGTGCCGATGACCCGCCTGATGCAAATCGGCGCGTCGAGCCTGCATCGCAGCTGGCTGAACATTCCACACGTGACTCAGTTCGATTCGGCTGATATCACCGACCTGGAAGCGTTCCGTATCGCTCAGAAAGCCGTTGCAGAGAAGGCTGGCGTCAAGCTGACCATCCTGCCGCTGCTGCTCAAATCCTGCGCGCACCTGCTCAAGGAACTGCCGGACTTCAACAGTTCGCTGGCACCAAGCGGCAAAGCGATCATCCGCAAGAAGTACGTGAACATCGGCTTCGCCGTCGACACCCCTGAAGGCCTGCTGGTACCGGTCATCAAGAACGTCGACCAGAAGAGCCTGTTGCAACTGGCAGCCGAAGCCGCTGTGCTGGCCGCCAAGGCCCGCGACAAAAAGCTCACCGCTGACGACATGCAAGGCGCCTGCTTCACCATTTCCAGCCTCGGCCACATTGGCGGCACCGGCTTCACGCCGATCGTCAACGCGCCGGAAGTGGCGATCCTCGGTGTTTCCAAGGCAACCATCCAGCCAGTCTGGGACGGCAAAGCCTTCCAGCCGAAACTGATGCTGCCACTGTCGCTGTCCTACGATCACCGTGTGATCAACGGCGCCGCTGCTGCACGCTTCACCAAGCGTCTGAGCGACCTGCTGGCGGACATCCGCACCATCCTGCTGTAACACCGATCGGCCCTCCTTCACCGGAGGGCCCGTCGCGTTCCACGTTTTCCGAGCGCCACGCTCGTACCTCAACCCCGCCAGTTTGGCGGGGCTTTTTTTGCCTTGAAGAAAGTCACCCAACACCCCTTTCCTACATTCGCGGCTTACGTTGCCCACAACTCCAGTCCACTTCCTCTCGATATTTCTTGCAAGCCAATAACTAAGCTCAATCCAACTAATTATCGTTAAACCCTCACCCGCCTATTTTGCTTAGTTAGCATTAATTCGAATGGATTCGAACATGTTCAAACCGACTGTCGGCCCTATTATTGGCCACACTACAACTAACCACGCACGCATCTTCTTGCGCGGAGAACTTCAAAACAATGCGCCGGTATTTGCAGGCGTTCGTTATCGCAGGCAGGGCGAAGAGCGCTGGTCCCAAGGCATATTTGCAAAGTTGACGATCTTGCGTGACATGTCAGATGTCATTGCGCTCAACGACCTCGCCACCGATACCGAATACGAGTATCAGGCCGGGTGGTTCAGCCCCATGAGCCCGGTGCACACCGTGGAAACCGTTCAGGAGCTGCCGCTGCAATGGCCGCGGGATATTTATCGTTTTCGAACCCGCTCCAGCCAATCCGGAACGCCGAGGGCTTATGTCGTCGGGTCATGCCGTTACCTGCGCCTGACCGCAGGAGTGGCAATCGCACCGCAGGCCGGCGACCGGATATTTGCCTCGATCACGAATCTGGCGCAGCAGACTGAACCGCCCATCAGCGCTATGTTGATGACCGGCGATCAAATCTATGTCGATGACCTGAACGTCATTGCTCCCGACCGGGAGTACAAGGAAATACTCAGCAAGTACCGCGCAGCTTTTTCACAACCCAATATCGCAAAGTTAATGTCCGGCGTGCCGACTTACATGATCCTCGACGATCATGAAATTGAAGACAACTGGCCCGCCAACAAAAGTAAGGCCGACACCTACTTATACAAAAATGCCATTGCGGCGTATGAGTTGTATCAAGCCAGTCATAGCCCGGCGCATGCACTTCTTGCCGACGGGCAAATAAATAGAAAACTCGAACACTATTGGTATCAATTTGCCGAGGGCGATATCGAATGGTTTGTCACTGACAGTCGAACCCGACGCAACCTGTCGGCCAATGATCGACGCATCCTCGACGAAGAGCAGGAACAGGCCTTGTGCAAATGGTTGATTCACAGCCCGGCCAGGGTCAAATTCGTGGTCACCAGCGTGATGTTCTACCCCGACCGCAAAGCCCATGGCGATGACGCGTGGAAGGCCTTTCCCGAACAACGTCTGCGGCTGCTGGAGACAATTCGTACACACCGTATCAAGAACGTCTTCTTCGTTTCCGGTGATGTCCACGGCTCTTTGACGAGTCGTCTGACACACAGCGAAGACCCGGATTTCGAGGTGCACACCATCGTCTCCTCACCTTTGTGCAACAGCAAACTGCTGCCATACGCCAAGGCATCCACCTTCATCCTCGATCAACCGTTGGCACGAACAGTTGCTGGCGACTATCAGCATGCACTGACCAGCCAGGTGGTCAGCGAGGACAATTTTGCCCATCTGGTCGTTGATCAGGAGAAGGTTCAGGTCAACTATCACGACCGGGACGGCCATCTGCTGCAATCGGTAGGCATTCCTTTGCGTTAAACCAAACCTGTGGCGAGGGAGCTTGCTCCCGCTTGAGTGCGCAGCGCTCACAAGATTTTTGGGCCGCTGCGCAGCCCAGCGCGAGCAAGCTCGCTCGCCACAGGGCTCCAAACGATTACTTTTAGCCATCCATTGGAGAAATCCCGCCGCCGGCCGACATATTCTTATAGCACTTGGCCTTCATGTCTCTTGTCAGTCAGTGTCGCAATGATGCAACCTTGCTGCAGATAACAGTAAAGAGGGCGAGAGCCCGGCGCGATCAGCCTATTCGAAGCGAGTTTCCCTCCATATGAAAAGCCAACCCGATGCCGCCAGCCGTATGGTGGCCGAGGTAGTGACGCAGTTGCCTGTGCCCTCGCGGCTCGGCATGCTTCGTTTCGAACGGCTGAATGAAGCGAGTTGGGCGCTGCTGTTTCTCGATCCCAATTGCGAACGACAGTTCGGCCTGCCGGCTGTGGAGCTCTGTGCTCTGGTCGGCTCGCCCTACGCCAGCCTGATGGAGCCCGAAGCGCGCTATCAGCTGCATGACGCGGTTCAGCAGCAACTTACCGAAAGCCCGCATTACCTGATCCGCTACACCCTGCACACCGCCGCCGGTTCCTTGAACCTGCTGGAACTGGGCGAAGCCTACAAACAACACAATCGACACCTGCTGCGCGGCTACCTGCTAGTGGTCGACGGCCTGTTCGAGGGCGAGCAACTGCTGCCGGCCCTGGACCTCGAAACCCAGAACTCTCGCCTGCAAATCGCCCTGGAACTCAATCAGCGCGCCCAGCAGGAACAGCTTCTGCACCTGGACCGGGTGCGCGCCCAGCAAGACTTGATCCTGCTGCTGACCCGCCAGCGCTACAGCAGCAACAACTCCCTGAAAGAAGCCGCCGAACTGATCACTCGCAGTGCCTGTGACATTTACGAAATCGACTGCGCCAGCCTGTGGAACCTCGAGGGTTCTCTGCTCGTGCCGATTTCGGCCTATCACCGCGCCAGCCAGGAATACCTGCTGCCGGAGCCGATCGACGTCAGTCACTTCCCCGACTACGTGGAAGCCTTGCACACCGGCCGCGCCATCGACGCTCACAACGCCATGCGCGACCCGCGCACCCGGGAAATGGCCGAACACCTGCGCTCGCGTGATGTGAACGCCATGCTCGACGCCAGCATCCGCGTCGATGGCCAAGTGGTCGGCGTACTCTGCCTGGAACAGACCGGTACGACCCGCGCCTGGCAATCGGACGAAATTGCTTTCGCCGGTGAACTGGCGGATCAGTTTGCCCAAGTCATCAACAACCACAACCGCCGCACCGCCACCAGCGCCCTGCACCTGTTCCAGCGTGCGGTCGAGCAAAGCGCCAACGCCTTTTTGCTGGTCAATTGCGATGGCGTGGTGGAATACGTCAACCCGAGCTTCACGGCGATCACCCAGTACACCACCGAAGAAGTCCACGGCCAGCGGCTGTCGGAACTGCCGGCCTTGGAAAACCTCAGCGAGCTGCTGTTCGACGCGCCCTCGGCGCTGGCCAAGAGCAACAGCTGGCAAGGCGAGTTCAAAAGCCGCCGTAAAAACCTCGAACCCTACTGGGGCCAGTTGTCGATTTCCAAGGTTTACGGCGACAACCGCGAGCTGACGCATTACATCGGCATCTACGAAGACATCACCCAGACCAAGCTCGCTCAGCAGCGCATCGAGCGTCTGGCTTACACCGATAACCTGACCAACCTCGGCAACCGCCCGGCCTTCATCCGCAACCTCGATGAACGTTTCGCCCGAGACAGCGATACCCCGATCAGCTTGTTGCTGGTGGACATCGATAACTTCAAGCGGATCAACGACAGCCTCGGCCACCAGACCGGCGACAAACTGTTGATCAGCCTGGCCCGACGCCTGCGCAACAGCCTAAGCCCGAGCGGCAGCCTGGCGCGGTTCGCCAGTAACGAATTCGCCGTGCTGCTGGACGACACCGACCTGCGTGCGGGCCAACAGATCGCCAATCAATTGCTGGCGACCCTCGACAAGCCGATGTTCGTCGACAACCAGCTGATCAGCGTCACCGGCTCCGTGGGCCTGGCCTGCGCGCCGTTGCACGGTCGTGATCCGCAAACCCTGATGCGCAACGCCGGCCTCGCCCTGCACAAGGCCAAGGCCAACGGTAAACATCAGGTCCAGGTGTTCACCGAAGCGCTGAACGCCGAAGCCAGTTACAAGTTGTTCGTCGAAAACAACCTGCGCCGCGCCCTGACCCAGAACGAGCTGGACGTGTTCTACCAGCCCAAGCTCTGCCTGCGCAGCGGTCGCCTGCTCGGGATGGAAGCCTTGCTGCGGTGGAACCATCCGGAAAAAGGCATGATCCGCCCGGATCAGTTCATTAGCGTCGCCGAAGAAACCGGGCTGATCATTCCGATTGGCAAATGGATCGCCCGCCAGGCGTGCCGCATGAGCAAAGACCTGACCGCCGCGGGTCTGGGCAATCTTCAGGTGGCAATCAACCTGTCGCCCAAGCAGTTTTCCGATCCGGATCTGGTGTCGTCCATCGCCAACATCCTCAAAGAAGAAGCGCTGCCGGCAAACCTGCTGGAACTCGAACTCACCGAAGGCCTGCTGCTGGAAGCCACCGAAGACACTCACTTGCAGCTCGATCAGCTCAAGCGCCTGGGCCTGACCCTGGCCATGGATGACTTCGGCACCGGTTACTCGTCGCTCAGTTACTTGAAAAAATTCCCGATCGACATCATTAAGATTGATCGAAGCTTCATCCACGAAATCCCCGACAACCAGGACGACATGGAAATCACTTCCGCAGTGATCGCCATGGCCCACAACCTGAAACTCAAGGTCGTGGCTGAAGGCATCGAAACCGCCGAGCAGTTGGCGTTCCTGCGCCGTCACCGCTGCGATGTTGGCCAGGGCTACCTGTTCGACCGACCGATCCCCGGCACCGAGCTGATCGAAAAGCTCAAGCGCTATCCGCGTGGCCCGATCGCCTGACAGCGGCGTAACACTCGGGCAAACTGCGTGTCTGACAATTTACATTCAACCTGACTGAGGGGACTGATCATGGTCTTGCGCTCGGAAATTCTGGTGAACAAAAACGTGCTCCCGACTAAAGAACAAGCTCTGCCTGGCCGCGAAACCCCAATGACCGTGCCGGAAAAACACTTCGTCCACGACGCCCCGCTGCTGGGCCCGTTTGCGATGGATGTGGATTTCGCGATCTTCGGCCTCGGCTGCTTCTGGGGCGCAGAGCGCAAGTTCTGGCAGCGCGAAGGCGTAGTCAGTACGGCGGTGGGTTACGCCGGCGGCTTTACGCCGAACCCGACGTATGAAGAAGTCTGCTCGGGCCTGACTGGCCACAGCGAAGTGGTACTGGTGGTCTACGAGCCGGCAAAAGTCAGCTACGAAGCGCTGCTGAAGATGTTCTGGGAACTGCACAACCCGACTCAGGGCATGCGCCAGGGCAATGACATCGGCACGCAGTACCGCTCGGTAATCTACGCCACCAACCCGACTCAGTTGGCAGCCGCCAAGCACAGCGAGCAAGTGTTCCAGGCCGAGTTGACCAAGGCTGGCAAAGGCACGATCACCACTGAAATCGACGAAGCCCCGACGGTCTACTTCGCCGAGGCGTATCACCAGCAGTACCTGGCCAAGAACCCTGAAGGGTATTGCGGGATTGGCGGTACCGGCGTGACTTGCCCGATCTAAATCTCGGGCCCTAAAAGTATCGCGGGCAAGCCCGCTCCCACATGGGTTATGTGTCTGACCACTCTATCGTGATCAACATAAGTCCCTGTGGGAGCGGGCTTGCCCGCGAATGCGTCCTGTCAGACGCCATCAATACATCTGATCAGAGAGATCAACTCTCAGCGATCAACCAATCCATCTGCCACCCACCCTGGGTCTGCCCAAGTTTCTTGGACAACCACGGCAGCAACTCACGCAATTCCTCTTCCAGCCCCCACGGCGGATTCGCAATCGCCAACCCGGAGCCGTTCAGACTGTTCGGCGTATCCAACGGATGCACCAGCAACTCGACGCGCAACAACTTCGGCGCGCCCGTGCCCGCCAGATCCTGATAAAAACGACGCAACATGCGCTGGTCCTTCACCGGGTACCAGATCGCCGCAACGGTTTGGCGCATCCGGCCAATCGCTTCTTTCAGCGACGCCGCACAGCGCTGCATCTCATCCAGCTGCTCAAACGGCGGATCAATCAACATCACCGCCCGCTTCTCCTGCACCGGCAACATCGCACGCGGCACATGCCAGCCTTCACCCAGATGCACCTTCACCCGACGGTCGCCGGCCATGTTGTCCTTGAGCAACACACCATCTTCCGGATGCTTCTCGTTGAGCATCACCCGATCCTGCGGCCGCGTCAGACGCCGCGCCAACTCCGGCGACCCCGGGTAATAGCGCAACTGGCCATCCGGGTTCATGTCGTGCAGCACCTTCATGTAATCAGCGGTCAACGCCGGCAAATCCGGCTGATCCCACAAACGCGCAATACCTTCCAGGTACTCACCGGTACGGCTCGCCTGATCACCTTGCAGGTCATACAGACCAATACCGGCGTGAGTGTCGAGATAGGCAAACGGCTGCTCCTTGCGCGACATCAAGGCGATGAGGCGGGTCAAAGTCAGGTGTTTGAACACATCGGCGTGATTGCCGGCATGGAAGGCGTGACGATAATTCATGATTGCTCCTGCGAAGGGCGGGAAGTTTACCTTGTACGGCGGCGAACGTCAGGACCTCACGGCTGAGCGGGCAAAGCCTCCCTCACCTTAACCCTCTCCCCAGAGGGCGAGGGGACTGATTTTGGCGATCTCTCGGCCTCCATCGACCTGAACGATCAAAGTGAACTCAAGCTTGGCCAAGCCAAGTTCACCTTGCAGTCGCAGGTCGCAGCAAACTCCCCAAACACCTCGGTCAGTCCCCTCGCCCCTCGGGGAGAGGGCTAGGGTGAGGGGGATGGATCTCAAGCCTTACACCTACTCCGAAGACCGCGCCCGTAACCGCCGCCCAAGAACATCCAGCACATCACACCCATCCCGCAACGGAATGGCACAGAGCAAAGCAAAATCACTAAGAATAAAGGACTGACACTCGATCGAACCGCGCATGGACAGGTTCTCCATCACTTGGGTGACGGCGCGAATTCGGTAGTTGGCAGCGTCATACAAAACATCCAGCGGCGCTTGGGTGTCGACGAACAGGGTTGGCATGTCGTCGCAATTGCTGGTGAGCGCCATGAAACGGCTTTTGGGGTGGGGGATTGGTTTTTCGTAAGGTGGGTCAGGATGAATACTTTTCATTTTTGAAGCCTCTGGTAGAAAGTGGGCGCTACCATCGGCCTTCCTACAGGCTTGGGTGGCAGCTATGCGCGGGGTAGGAATATCGAGACCAGAGAGCAAACTCGACCACACCGAAGCGTGCCCGCACACAGCCGCCGCAACTGATCTTACGGACGCACGTTGATGGCCGCAATTCAGGTGTCGACGCCGAAGCATCCTCTCTAGTCTTGAAGGGTTCCTACACCCTGCCACTGAATTTTCAGTGACCACCAGAGACTATCGATGGAGAACATTTCACACCAGTTCATGGAAACCGATACGAGTTGAAGGAAACTTCCGAAGACCTTGCCCAGAAATTTCGCTCAAAAAAGCAAACGTGGCGAAAGGCATCACTGAAGTTTGACTTGATTTCGCCACCTGTTGAACCCACCACCTATAGCTGCCGCTCAGCAACGACAGAATTCGGCCCAGAGTGTGTAAAAAGCCTGCCACTCTCTTACCGTCAAATTCAGACGGAGCAGAACACCAAGCTATCAAGATCGATCTCGGCGTAGATCCCCAAATCGCCCTTGTAGAGACAAATCTTGGAAACTCCTAACTCGGATTGTAAGAACTCAACGAGCTTTTTAAGGTTAGCGTTTTTAGACATCGCAGTCGGACGTACTACCGTTGCCTGTCCGGGCTCGTCATCGTAAGTTCTGATTAGAAACAAATCCTCTTCGTTCTGTATGGCGTAGTTATAACCACGGTACTTATATCCAACATCGTGGTCGACATCATCAAAGCGAGTAGATTTCACTATCTTCAAAGTAGCAGCCTGTTAAATATCACTCATAAAATTGGGTGAATATACTTATTTACCCCATAAAGTGGTCCAGATTTATTTATCACTCAAGAATCCCTGCAAACAGTGAAAAACCATAGAAAATGGACAAAAATAAATCCGTCCACTTTGTTAACGCCCCCTTTGTTACAGTCAATAACAGTTAATTAACGGTAATCCAAGTAGCCTGATCTTCAACACTGGCTTTATGAAGGTCGCCTTTCCACTCGACGGCTGCTAACCGGAGAATATCTTCAAAAAAAGCCCTGGTATTTTCCATCTCATCCCACCCACAGGGAAACGAGGAATAAGCCTCTGGGTCATACCTCAGCAGTGATTTGAAATCGTAGCGTTCGTTCTGAAGGGCTTTCTCCAAGCACTTATAAAGTAAAAAACGTTGTCGATATGTACGATTCCCGACTAGGCAATAGTTGAGAATTAACTCTTCCCTGTCCGCGGCATCATTTGGATTAAACCGCTCTAACTCCTCTCCAAGCGTTTCTTCTTGGTCATAAATATCGAAACAACCTAAAAAATATGAAGGAGTCGGAATATATGGCTGCCCTGCACCTGTATCAATAAACATAATTCTTCTCACTTAATCGGATATAAAGCATAAAGGGGACGGATTTATTTATTACTCTTGAGAATACCGACGCGTGGGAGTCCAGACTGACAGGCACCACCTTCTCCATCACCAGCTGGCCCGATCTTCAAGACTCGCTAAAAGAAGATCTTCCTTCCAGGTCTCCTGAGCCAACAAATAGACATCTTGAAGAAATCCACGGGGATCGTCCAATGCATACCACTCACCGCGCGGCCAACTCCCTGCATCTTCTTCATCTATATCAAACAAACTCTGAAAATCATAAGACGCATCACTTAGCTTTTCCGCTAGAAAATCCAGCAGCACGAGCTTATGTCGATAGGACAGATAACCTAGATTCAAACTGTATCTTTTGATCAGCTCCGCTCTGTCAAAGGGGTCATTAGGATTAAATACTTCCAGTTCCGCACCCCGAGTTTCCTCGCGATCATAAACATCAAAGACGCCAATAAACCACATCAAATCTGGTTGAAATTCTTCATTTGAAAATGGATCTCGCAACATCATTTTCTCTCCGAAGGAAAAGCAGTAAAAGACCGCAGCACATTATCCTTATCGAACTTAACTTCAAACCAATTCAGATCTTCATTTAGTGTTGGGTTACGAGCGTCTTTCTTGTTCGGTTTATAACCACGCCCGGCCCCAGGAAGCTCCATCCTTACGATCGGATTTTTATTGTGGTCCTTCCCTGTATGCGGGCTCAAACCTAATACCTCCCTTGTCATAGCTTTATTCAATGCCCCCAAATGCATACGCCAGTTTCTGAATTGAGAGCTCAAGTTCCCTTTGGCACCTTTCGGAACCTCACCGGTATGAGGATCAGCCCCATTCACTGCTCGTTGTTTGAGCGCTTGGTCAGATATTTCTGAGCTGTGTTTTTTGACTGTGTGCATATCATATTTTGCTTCCATTTCTTCAACACGCCGCTTCGCATTCGCCTCAGCCAACTCATCAATCCGCGCCCTCCGCTGATCACCTGTCAGCTTCGGCAGCGCCGGCTCACCCTCATCCACCCTAGCGCCAGTCGTATCATCCGGCGCCCCACACCGGGGCTTATTCGGCGGCGGGCAATTCCCGCTTAACCCCAACGGATCAACCCACCCCGTCGGATTCGGCGTGTACTGGTACTGATTCAGCCCACCCGCCAACTTGATCGGATCGGGCGTCAGGTACCGGCCAACCTCCGGATCATAGTACCGATGCCGGTTGTAGTGCAGGCCGCTCTCGGCGTCGAAGTATTGCCCTTGAAACCGCAACGGTTGCTCGAGTTGCTCTCCGCCACCAAACGCTAGGCGAGTAACTTTGCCGTAGGCGTTGTACTTCGCCGACCAGACGATTTCGCCGCTGTAATCCGTCAGTTCCTGCGGCGTACCCAGGTGATCGAGTTGGTAATAAAACGGGCAGGCCTTGCGCGGGCCTTTGCCGTCGAGCATGGCCAGAGGGCGGAAAGTGCCGGGTTCGTAAACGTAGCTGCGGTGGTGATCCTGGCTGTGTTCGGCGACGAGG
>NZ_JBNDJH010000028.1:0-102943 GCF_050434865.1 Pseudomonas silensiensis | reverse complement strand
TGTTGACTATCAGTCTGACTCCACAAGCACCCACACGAATTGCTTGATTCAGTTGTTAAAGAGCGGTTGGTTAAGAGCTTTCGTCTCAACCGAGGGGCGCATTCTACAGCACACATCCTCAAGTAGCAACCTTAAAAGTTTCTGATTTTATCAACAAAATCAATTACTTAAACTAGGCAAGCATCAATATGCTCGTTAGCGGGAGGCGAATAATACAGGATTAAAGTACGTGGTCAACCCCTGCCTAAAAATTCTTTTCCTTACCATTCCTCTCCTTTATATGGACGGAACGGTTATGAAAAAGCCCCGCCAGATTTATCTGAGCGGGGCTTTTTTATGCCTGAAGGAATCGCTCGCTCCCACCCTACGCCCATGAGGGTTTATCGGAGGGGTCATGAATTTCTAGAGGCCCTTGAGTTATGTGGTGTCCCAGGGCAGGTTCGAACTGCCAACCTTCCCCTTAGGAGGGGGATGCTCTATCCAATTGAGCTACTGAGACACAGATCGACCATGAAGAAACGCGGTGCGATGGACGGCGTGCATGTTAACGGGCAGGCCTGCTTTTGTCATGTCGTCCGTTGGGCTTTTTAAGTGTAGGCAGATGCCTCGCAGGAGCGTGGCTTTGTTTACCGTGCAAATTGCATCACCGCAAAAGGCCATCATTGCAAAATGCAATGCAAGCACTTCGGCAAAATATCTTAATCCGTTGTTTTTAAAGGATTTAACTACCGTTAGACTCTTGGCATGCGAGCTGCTTCAGCTGTTCTCGAAGAACAACGGAGGCAAGCCTCATGAACAGCGCCCTTTTACTCTCGATCGCGATCGCTCTGGCGATTCTGTTGGGCTTTCATTTTTCCCCCGAGAGCGGTGTTGAGCCGGTTGCTCAACGCATGCCTCATTACCTTCAGGTGCAACGGGCCCCTCAACTGGCGGCAATGAGCGATCAACGCAGCTTTGTCAGCCAAGAAGTGAGCCAGGAAGGCATTCTGGTGCCGGCTCAGTCTTCAGAACGTTTGGTATTTTGAATCCCCCCATCAGGAGCACCGCATGTCCAAATCAGCCGCAGGGTTTTTCATCCTCGCCTTACTGAGCGGCATTCTTCATCTGTCAGTGGCCCAGGATAGGATCCTAACCCTGCCCTCGATCGCCAGCGGCGTGTTCGGTGCGTTGTTTGTGCTGGCGCTGATTGCCGGGCGCAAGATCAAGTTCGATCCGGTACTGCGTTAACCCTCAGCAAGTCCAGCAAATTGGCAACTGTGGTGGACAGCTCACCTGAATTGTCGAGCCGATAAATCTGCGTGTCACCGTTTGAACCCTCTGCCGCGAATAACCCATTGCGATGCAGCCTTGCTTCAATCTCCGTAATACTCTCGCGACCACGACGCAGCAGGCGCTCTCGCAGGACTTCATCGTTGACCGTCAAAAGAACCGGCAACAGCGTTGGATACCGGAGCAGCGCTTCAGCCAGATGGCCACGAGAGCCGTTGACCAAGACATGCCGACCTTCATTGAGCCATTGATCTATTTCGACCGGAATACCGTAATCCAGGCCATTGGCGTTCCAGCACAGCGCGAAATCGCCCTCGACTCTGTATTGCTCGAACTCATCCCTGGAAACGCCAATCGCATCCTCACCCACTGATTCGGCCGACCGCGTGATAACCCGACGCACCACTTCACAATTGAGCGTCTGCAACGGCTCTCGGGCGGCTTCGATGAGGCTGTCCTTGCCGGACCCAGATGGCCCCATCAAGTAAATCAGCCTGCCATCCATCCTGAAATCACCTCCCACTGAACGTCTTCCCCTAGTAAATCGGCCAATTGCCACTATCCTGTACCAGTAAGGAACACTGATCGAATCTACACAGCATGCGCCTTCAGCCGCCCCAGGACATCACCTGTCGGGCAAGAGGAGGCAGTCAGAGATACGGACCAGCGCAAACTTTTCAAACCAGTCCGCATTTCTGATAATTGGTGCTGGCATAACGCCTTTATCCAGTTCAATATTTGTCACAGAATTGACGCCAACGAACTGGCTACTTTGAGGCATGATGCGAGCCTTTATCAATTCAGGTTGAACATTTGGCCAGACCGCTTGTCCTATCAGACATCCTGCGGCCAATCCCGAGAACCGCTCCCCTGAACTAACCGGTTAAATATATGCGCCCATTGAAACAGGCAATTTATTCCAGCCGTACGGCTGACAAGTTCGTCGTACGTCTGCCAGACGGAATGCGTGAACGCATTGCCGAGGTGGCTCGCAATCATCATCGCAGCATGAACTCCGAAATCATCGCGCGCCTTGAGCAGAGCCTTATTCAAGAAGGCGCGCTGGGCGAAGAATTGAGCATGCGCCTGGACAGCCCGGAGCTGTCATTACACGAACGTGAACTGCTGCAACGTTTCCGCCAACTCTCCCACCGTCAGCAGAACGCACTTGTTTCGCTGATTGCGCATGATGCCGAAATGGCCGCAGACGCTTCCTGATTTCATCCGAAAGTTCAAGCCAGCTTAATCGCTGGCTTTTTTTTGCCTGAAATTCGGGCAAAAAAAACCCGCCGATTGGCGGGTTTCTAATGTCGATAAGTCAGAGCAGGAAGATTGTCGCCAACCCGAGAAAGATGAAGAACCCGCCGCTGTCCGTCATGGCGGTGATCATCACGCTGGCGCCCATCGCAGGATCGCGGCCAAGCCGCGCCAGAGTCATGGGAATCAACACCCCCGCCAATGCCGCCAGCAACAAGTTGAGCGTCATGGCCGCGGTCATCACCACCCCCAGAGACCAACTGCCATACAGCAGATAGGCGACGACGCCGATCACACCACCCCACACCAGGCCATTGATCAGACCTACCGCGATTTCCTTGCGCATCAGACGCGAAGTATTGCCGGTACTGACCTGATCCAGCGCCATGGCCCGAACGATCATGGTGATCGTCTGGTTACCTGAGTTACCACCGATACCTGCCACAATCGGCATCAGTGCCGCCAACGCCACCAATTTCTCGATGGAGCCTTCGAAAAGACCGATCACCCGGGATGCAATGAACGCGGTAATCAGGTTCACCGCCAGCCAGGCCCAACGGTTACGCAGGGACTTCCAGACAGACGCAAAAATATCTTCCTCTTCACGCAGACCCGCCATGTTGAGAACTTCGTTTTCGCTCTCTTCACGAATTAGGTCGACCATTTCGTCGATGGTCAGACGGCCGATCAACTTGCCGTTTTTGTCGACGACGGGCGCCGAGATCAAGTCGTAACGCTCGAACGCCTGAGCAGCGTCATAGGCATCTTCATCCGGATGGAAACTCACCGGGTCGCTGGCCATGACGTCCGAAACCTGTTTTTCCGGATCGTTGACCAGCAGACGCTTGATCGGCAGCACACCCTTGAGCACGCCGTCGTAATCAACCACGAACAGTTTGTCCGTGTGGCTGGGCAACTCCTTGAGCCGGCGCAGGTAACGCAAAACCACTTCGAGACTGACATCCTCACGGATCGTCACCATCTCGAAGTCCATCAGCGCACCGACCTGCTCCTCGTCGTAGGACAACGCAGAGCGGACGCGCTCACGCTGTTGACCGTCGAGGGTTTCCATCAGCTCGTGGACGACGTCTCGCGGCAGCTCGGAGGCCAGGTCAGCAAGTTCGTCGGCGTCCATGTCCTTGGCAGCAGCCAGGAGCTCGTGATCGTCCATGTCGGCGATCAGCGTTTCACGAACGGAATCGGATACTTCGAGCAGAATGTCGCCGTCGCGATCGGCCTTGACCAATTGCCAGAGCGTCAGACGATCGTCCAGCGGCAAGGCTTCAAGGATATAGGCGACGTCGGCGGAGTGCAGATCATCGAGCTTGCGTTGCAACTCGACGAGGTTTTGCCGGTGAACCAGGTTCTCGACCCGGTCGTGATGCGGACCTTCCTGGCGATGAGTCAGGTCTTCGACCACCCGCTGACGCTGCAGCAGCTCAACAACTTGAGCGAGGCGGTCCTGCAAGCTTTCCTGCGTTTTCTTTACTTCAACTTCAGACATAGGCGAACTCCACTCCCAGCAGCGGGGCACGCCGGAAGGATCAATCAGTCAATTCATGATTGGAAAAACGGGGTACTGAGTAACTACTGGGTAAGTCCATGGAGGTATTCCACAAGCCCCGGCGGGGCTGACGGGCGCAATGATACACCGCCCGACGGTTTAAAACGTTAAAAAATCGTGGCTGAAACAAGCGCTTGCAAGACAAACCTGAGCGCTGCCTGATCCATCAAACTGCGACGACTCATCCTGAAAAGAAAACACACCACGACTGAAAAATGTAACGACTACCCTTTAGATGGACCGTCATGGAGGACGTTTAATGCCATCGAATGCCTATTATTTTTTATTGATTACCCTGCTCTGCCCGTCGCCCTGGGCGCTTGCCACGACCGTTCACCGCTGCGAGGCGGCCGACGGACGCATTACCTTCACTACGTTGAGCTGTACGGCCGGAGACAGCCTTTCGCTGCAGGATGTCCGCACCTTCACACCGGGCAGCGTGATCGCTCTCATGCCGGAGGCCGAGAATCGCGAAACATCAGGTATGAAAATCAAAAGGAGGGATCCGACTGTCGTCGGCAAGACCGAGGACAAATGTGGAGACCTGATCAGCGCCAAAGAACGCCGCGAAGCCATCATCAATCAGCGGGTTGTTGCAGGGATGAGTCAGCAGGATGTCGAGAGCGCCCTCGGCAAGCCAGACAAGATCAATATTCGCAATTCGGCCATGAGCTACCGCTACGACAACAAGCGAGGTCGTAGCGCGAACATCGAGTTCGATGAGAGAGGATGCACCAAAGGAAAAGCCAAATCCCAGACGGCAAAAAACCCGCGTTAAACGCGGGCTTTTTGTTGTTTGGTGCACTCGACAGGATTCGAACCTGTGACCGCTCGGTTCGTAGCCGAGTACTCTATCCAGCTGAGCTACGAGTGCATTTGTGTTTTTATACCAGATCACAACTGGTTGAAGCCAAGTCATTCACATTACTGCAGATGACTCTTAAATGGTGCACTCGACAGGATTCGAACCTGTGACCGCTCGGTTCGTAGCCGAGTACTCTATCCAGCTGAGCTACGAGTGCATTTGTTGCCGCGCATTATAGGCCGTCTAATCTCTATGTCAAACACTTTTTCTAGTAATTTCAACAACTTACCGAAGAAGCCAGATTACAACGTACTACGCAAATAATGGCGGAGAACGGGGGATTCGAACCCCCGACACCCTTTTGAGGTGTACTCCCTTAGCAGGGGAGCGCCTTCGGCCACTCGGCCAGCTCTCCGCAACACGGGGCGTATATTAACCAGCTTCTTCCCCGTTTGCAAACATAAAAAACGATAAAAATTAATGGCTTGGTTCTTCGTCCTTCTCTTTCTTTATACGCAGGTAAATTTCCTCACGGTGGACCGCAACCTCTTTCGGGGCGTTGACACCGATACGCACTTGATTTCCTTTGACGCCGAGCACGGTCACGGTGATTTCGCCATCACCAATAATCAGGCTTTCTGCGCACCGACGAGTCAGAATCAGCATACCTTTCTCCTCACGCATTTCATTTCAGGGACAACAGTCTGCAAAAAAAAGGCACTCGACCTACAACCGGAACGATCGCAGCCCTACATGCCTGAGTATTGACTAGCGCGAGCAAAAGAACAGCCTCGGGTCGCACCATTCAAAAAAACAAAAGGGCGCGGTCAGACCGCGCCCTTCGGTTAACGCATCACTCGCCCTGACGGGCCGGTGCGTCCAGTTCGAAAGCCGTGTGCAGAGCGCGCACAGCCAGTTCCAGGTACTTCTCTTCGATCACTACGGAGACTTTGATTTCCGAAGTCGAGATCATCTGGATGTTGATACTTTCTTTCGCCAGCGATTCGAACATGCGGCTGGCCACGCCTGCGTGGGAGCGCATGCCGACACCGACGATCGACACCTTGGCAATCTTGATATCGCCAACGACTTCACGGGCACCGATCTCGCGAGCGGTGTTTTCCAGCACGGTTTGCGCGGCCTGGAAGTCATTGCGGTGCACGGTGAAGGTGAAGTCGGTGGTGTTATCGTGCGCAACGTTCTGCACGATCATGTCGACTTCGATGTTCGCGGCACTGATCGGGCCGAGAATCTTGAATGCAACGCCCGGGGTGTCTGGCACGCCACGGATGGTCAGCTTGGCTTCATCGCGGTTGAAAGCGATGCCGGAAATGATCGGCTGTTCCATGGTTTCCTCTTCATCAATAGTAATGAGGGTGCCCGGACCCTCCTTGAAGCTGTGCAGTACGCGCAGCGGAACGTTGTACTTGCCGGCGAATTCCACCGCACGGATCTGCAACACCTTGGAACCGAGGCTGGCCATTTCCAGCATCTCTTCGAAGGTAATCTTGTCCAGGCGCTGAGCCACGGACACCACACGCGGGTCGGTGGTGTAGACGCCGTCGACATCGGTGTAGATCTGGCATTCGTCAGCCTTCAAGGCTGCCGCCAGCGCCACGCCGGTGGTGTCGGAACCGCCACGACCAAGGGTGGTGATGTTGCCGTGCTCGTCGACGCCCTGGAACCCGGCGACAACAACCACACGACCGGCCTTCAGGTCGCCACGAATCTTCTGGTCATCAATCTGCAAGATACGCGCTTTATTGTGCGCACTGTCCGTCAGAATCCGCACCTGGTTGCCGGTGTAGGACACCGCTGGCACGCCGCGCTTGATCAGCGCCATAGCCAACAGTGCAATCGTCACCTGCTCACCGGTGGAGACGATCACGTCCAGTTCACGAGGAACTGGCTGGCCGTCGCCACTGATTTTCTTGGCCAGATCGATCAGACGGTTGGTTTCGCCGCTCATTGCAGACAGCACAACCACCAGGTCATCGCCGGCTTCGCGGAACTTCTTAACCTTGTCGGCGACCTGTTCGATTCTCTCGACAGTGCCGACCGAGGTGCCTCCAAATTTCTGTACGATCAAAGCCATTTCAAAGCCGCCTCTGCCCATGAAGGGCGCCCAAATAATCACTCAAACAGCGTTGCGGCCCGCCACTAGACTGCGGGCCGGACACACTGCCTTATAAACCCTGCTCTACAAATGGAACCGTCAGGGCCAATGCCGCATCCAGTGCGCCAGCGTCAGTACCACCGCCTTGCGCCATGTCTGGACGACCACCGCCCTTCCCGCCCACTGCAGCAGCGGCTTGCTTCATCAAATCACCGGCTTTGAGTTGGCCAGTCAGGTCTTTGGTTACGCCTGCAACCAGAACGACCTTTTCCTCATGGACACTGCCGAGCAGGATCACTGCGCGGCCGAGTTTGTTTTTCAGTTGATCGACCAGCGCCAGCAGCGCCTTGCCGTCCTGACCGTCCAAGCGCACGGCCAACACTTTCACGCCTTTGACATCCAGGGCAGAAGCCGACAGATCGTCGCCCGCTGCGCTGGCAGCCTTGGCCTGCAACTGCTCGAGCTGCTTCTCCAGCAGACGGTTGCGCTCCAGCACAGCCGACAGCTTGTCGATCAGGTTGTCGCGGCTACCCTTGACCAGGTTGGCCGCTTCCTTGAGTTGTTCTTCAGCAGCGTTCAAGTATGCCAGCGCCGCGGCGCCAGTGACCGCTTCGATACGACGCACGCCGGAAGCCACACCGCCTTCGCTGATAATCTTCAGCAGGCCGATGTCGCCAGTCCGGTTGGCGTGGATACCACCGCACAGCTCGACGGAGAAATCACCGCCCATGCTCAGTACGCGCACATTGTCGCCGTACTTCTCGCCGAACAGCGCCATGGCGCCCTTCTGCTTGGCGGTTTCGATATCGGTTTCTTCGGTTTCAACTTCGGAGTTCTTGCGAATCTCGGCGTTGACGATGTCTTCCAGCGCCTTCAACTGCTCAGGTTTGATGGCTTCGAAGTGGCTGAAGTCAAAGCGCAGGCGCTGACTGTCGACCAACGAACCTTTCTGCTGAACATGATCGCCCAGCACCTGACGCAATGCCGCGTGCAGCAAGTGAGTCGCCGAGTGGTTCAACGAAGTCGCGTGACGCACCTCGGCATCAACATGAGTTTCTACCGGCGCGCCGATGGTCAGGCTGCCCGAGTCCAGCACGCCGTGATGCAAGAAGGCACCACCGGTTTTGGTGGTATCGCGTACGTCAAAGCGCGTGTTGCCGACCTGAAGGAAGCCGCAGTCACCGATCTGACCGCCTGATTCAGCGTAGAACGGCGTCTGGTTCAGTACGACCACACCCTCGTCGCCTTCACTTAATACGTCGACCGCCTGGCCATCTTTATAGAGGCCAACGATTTTCGCCGAACCGCAGGTGGCGTTGTAACCGGTGAACTCGGTGGCCACATCAACCTTGACCAGGCTGTTGTAGTCCATGCCGAAGGAGCTGGCGGAACGGGCACGGACGCGCTGGGCTTCCATTTCGCGCTCGAAGCCTTCTTCGTCGATGGTCAGGCTGCGTTCGCGAGCGATGTCGCCGGTCAGGTCCATCGGGAAACCGTAGGTGTCGTAGAGTTTGAACACTACGTCGCCCGGCACCACGTCGCCTTTGAGCTCGGCCAGATCCTGCTCGAGGATTTTCAGGCCCTGCTCCAGGGTCTTGGCGAACTGCTCTTCTTCAGCTTTCAGTACGCGTTCGATGTGTGCTTGCTGGGATTTCAGCTCAGGGAAGGCTTCGCCCATCTCGGCAGCCAGTGCCGCAACGATCTGGTAGAAGAAGCTGCCCTTGGCGCCCAGCTTGTTGCCGTGACGGCAGGCGCGACGAATGATCCGGCGCAGCACGTAGCCGCGACCTTCGTTGGACGGCAGCACGCCGTCGGCAATCAGGAAACCGCAGGAGCGAATGTGGTCGGCGACAACTTTCAGGGACGCCTGATTGTCGTTGGTGCAACCGATGGCCTTGGCCGACGCGCTCAGCAGGCTCTGGAACAGGTCGATTTCATAGTTCGAGTGAACGTGCTGCAGCACAGCACTGATCCGCTCCAGGCCCATGCCGGTATCGACCGACGGCGCTGGCAACGGGTGCAACACGCCATCGGCGGTGCGATTGAACTGCATGAACACGTTGTTCCAGATTTCAATGTAACGGTCGCCGTCTTCTTCCGGCGAGCCCGGTGGGCCGCCCCAGATGTCGGCGCCGTGATCGTAGAAAATCTCGGTGCAAGGACCGCACGGGCCGGTATCGCCCATGGTCCAGAAGTTGTCGGAAGCATACGGCGCGCCCTTGTTGTCGCCGATTCGAACCATGCGCTCGGCCGGAACGCCGATTTCCTTGGTCCAGATGTCGTAGGCCTCGTCATCGCTGGCGTAGACGGTGACCCAGAGCTTTTCTTTCGGCAGGTTCAGCCACTTGTCGGACGTCAGGAAGTTCCAGGCGTAGGTGATCGCGTCGCGCTTGAAGTAATCACCGAAGCTGAAGTTACCCAGCATTTCGAAGAATGTGTGGTGACGGGCGGTATAACCGACGTTTTCCAGGTCGTTGTGCTTGCCGCCGGCGCGCACGCATTTCTGGCTGCTGACTGCGCGGGTGTACGCGCGCTTTTCCTGGCCCAGGAAACAGTCCTTGAACTGGTTCATCCCCGCGTTAGTGAACAGCAGGGTTGGGTCGTTGCCCGGAATCAAAGAGCTGGAGGCTACACGGGTGTGGCCTTGCTCTTCGAAGAAGCGAAGGAAGGCTTCACGGATTTCTGCGCTTTTCATTAGGTTCTTCCACGGAGGCTGCGGCCAAAGGCCTGTGCGAAACGTCAACAGACGAAGCGACGGCAAAGGGCCGCATTATATCGGCCCTGCGCGCGGGGTACAGCGTGTTTATACGATAGAAACGGTCAATTGGACCGCTAACGCTATCAGTTGCGCGAAAACTCGACGAATGTCGCGACGACCTGCTCGATTTGAGCGCGGCTGACGTCCATGTGCGTGACCATACGCAGACGTCCGGCAGCACTCAGCTTGATCCCGCGTTCGGCGGCAAACGCCTTGATGGCCTCGGCCTTGTCGCCCATCTGCACATAAACCATATTGGTTTGCACCGGCTCGACCTCGTAACCCGCCGCTCGCAAGCCTTCGGCCAGCAACTGCGCATTGGCGTGGTCATCCGCCAGACGCTGAACATGGTTATCCAGCGCGTACAAACCGGCTGCTGCCAGAATCCCGGCCTGGCGCATGCCGCCGCCGACCATCTTGCGCAGGCGTCGTGCCTTGCCGATCAACTCGACCGAGCCGCACAACACCGAACCGATCGGTGCGCCCAGGCCTTTGGACAGGCAGACCGATACGGAATCAAAGTGTTGAGTAATTTCCCGGGCATCGACACCCAATTTGACCGCCGCGTTGTACAGCCGCGCACCGTCCAGGTGCAGCTGCAATCCATGCTCACGGGTGAAGCTTCGAGCCCGCGCCAGATACTCCAGCGGCAAAACCTTGCCCTGCATGGTGTTTTCCAGCGCCAACAAACGGGTACGGGCGAAGTGGAAGTCATCCGGTTTGATCGCCGCCGCGACGTGCGCCAGGTCCAGCGAGCCGTCGGCCTGCACCTCCAGCGGTTGAGGCTGGATCGAACCCAGCACGGCCGCGCCGCCACCTTCGTACTTATAGGTGTGAGCCTGCTGGCCGACGATGTATTCGTCACCGCGTTCGCAGTGGGCCATCAAGCCCAGCAGATTGCTCATGGTGCCCGTCGGAACAAACAGCGCTGCAGCAAAACCCAGCCGCTTTGCAAGCTCGGCTTCCAGTCGATTGACCGTCGGATCTTCGCCGTAAACGTCGTCACCGGTGGCCGCTGTGGCCATCGCGTCGAGCATCCCTGCGGTCGGTTGGGTGACGGTGTCGCTGCGAAGATCGATAACACTCATGAATCTGGCCTCGGTAAGCAGGGAAAATCCCTTTCAATCAGGAATTACTGCGGTCATGCAGACCAATAATCAACCCTCGAGCAGGAAAAGGCTTCCTGAACCGACGAAAAAGTTGATAGCAATCATCAGATAGCAGCAATGCACAGGTGAGAAATATGTGTTAAAAACGCTTCGCCGCCAAACATTCTGGCGGCAAAACGTTCTCAGGGCGGGGTGCAACTCCCCACCGGCGGTAATTGCGCGCAATGCGCATAGCCCGCGAGCGCTTGGCGACAGGCACGGCAATGGCTGTGATGGCGGCAAGGTCAGCAGACCCGGTGTGATCCCGGGGCCGACGGTCATAGTCCGGATGAAGAGAGAACGGGATTGGCGCCAAAGGGCCGTCCGCAGGCATTCGTGCGAGCGTGCGTACCCTTAAATCCCATTCGATTCATATGCCCTGTTTTTACATAAACAGGAGTCAGAACATGCAACCCACCGCAATCGATAGCAAAAGCAAAAACCATCAGGGCGAGCGCGTTGCGTTCATCCAGGCCTGCTGGCACAAGGAAATCGTCGATCAGAGCCGTAAGGGCTTTGTGGCCGAAATGATTGCTCAGGGTTATCAGGAATCGGAGATCGATTTCTTCGAAGTCGGCGGCGCCTTTGAAATTCCGCTGCACGCCAAGCTGCTGGCCAAGTCCGGTCGTTATGCCGGCATCGTCGCAGCGGGCCTGGTGGTTGACGGCGGGATCTACCGCCACGAATTCGTCGCCCAATCGGTGATCAGCGGGCTGATGCAGGTTCAGCTGGAAACCGAAGTGCCGGTGTTCTCGGTAGTCCTGACCCCGCACCACTTCCATGCCGGCGAAGAACATCAGAAATTCTTCTTCGAGCACTTTGTGCATAAAGGCCAGGAAGCGGCGAAGACGTGCGCGGATACGCTGCACAAGATGCGTGCGTTGCGTCGTAGCGAGCCACGTGCGGTAGCCGTGTAAACACAAAACCTACCCTTGTAGGAGCGAGGCTTGCCCGCGAAGGCAATTTCATGATCAGCAGTTATGCTGAATGTTGAATCGCCTTCGCGGGCAAGCCTCGCTCCTACAAGGGACCGCGTTTTTTCAGGCAAGGTTTTCGTCGGTGGCAGGCACAATCAGGATGCCGGCGCGCAGGCCGTTCTTGACCTTGGGGTTCGGGAAGATGATCCGCGCACCCTCCTCCTCAATGATCCACCGGGTCTGGGCGATGTCTTCGGCCAGCAGGTAACCCACTTCCAATTCCGAAAAGTTCTCAATGTCCGCTGGCAGGTTCAAGCGGAAGCTATCGCTGTGCTTGATGATTTCTCGCGCCACGCTAAACAGCTGCAAACCGTCCAGCGCCTCTTCGGTCTGGGCTGGCTCGTTGCCTTCGATAATCTGTTTGAGGCGAGTTTCCAGAAGGTCGACGTTGACCCCATCGTTCTGCCCGAATGGCCGCGCCTTGCCCAACTCGAGGGTAAAGGACTCGGCACCGAGCTTGTCGTAGGTATAGGAACTGAAAACGATGGACGGCTTGTTTTGCAGCAGCACCGCTTCCATGCCAGCGGCACGCAGACGCGCCAGTTCCTGGCGTGAATGCTGACGGCCTTCTTTCCAGGGATACAGAGCGAACTGCTCGATCTTCGAACCGCGAATCGCGGTGTGCAGGTCGTAGTGCAGGCGGTTGCGATCCGGCAGGCTGAAGAAACTCGCCGCCAGCCGCTCCAGTTCACACGCGCGCAGGGCTTCGGAGCCGCTGCTTTGTTCGTGACGGCCGTTGAACAGCCGATTGACGTCCTGCTCGATGAAACGCTCGCCTTTGCGAATCGCTTCCGGGTTACCGAACAGAAACAGAATACGTGTACGCGGCTTCAAGTCGCCGCGGGCGATGTCATGCAACAGGCGATCAAGCAACTCGATCGGGGCTGTTTCGTTGCCATGGATGCCGGCCGATAGCAGCAGGTCCAGGCCGTTGTCGCGAGCTTCAGGTGGCCGGACTTCCAGCGCACCTTCGCTCAACCAGCGCATGCGCACGCCTTCGACAGTCAGTTGAGTCTTCTCCGCCGGTTCGCGGCCGGCGAGGGTCAGTTCAAGCAGTTTGCCGAGGGCGAGCATAGAGCGGTTTCCTTAGTGGTCGTGTGCGCAATCCGGGCCGTGCACGTGGTCTTCGTCACCGACTTCAGCCGGTTCCATTTCCAGTTGCAGACTTACCAGATTAGTCGCCAATGGGCGCAAAAGCAGGTTTGCGTACTCAGCGTCACCTTCTTCGACGTCCACGCCGATCAGCAATTGGCCGCGGCCGTCCTGCTGAATCCACAGCTCTTTGCCTTGCCACATGACCGCGACGCGGGTGCAGGAAGTTTCCAGTTGCGTGCCGTCGGTGTCTTCAAGGATCAGCTGCAGGGTATCGCTCATGTTTTTTACGCTCTCGACGTTCAATTGATCTGGAATGGATAAACCGCGCCCAGTTTAAGGATTTGTGTCAGTTCATCCAGTGCCGTCCGGCACTCAAGCAGCAATTGCGGGTCCGCGAGATCGTTTTCGGTCATGCGGTCGCGGTAGTGCTTGTCGACCCATTCGGTCAGCGTGCCGTACAACGGTGCCGTCATGATAACCCCTGGGTTGACGGCCGCCAGTTCGGTTTCGTTGAGCGCGACGCGCAGTCGCAGGCAAGCCGGGCCGCCGCCGTTCTGCATGCTCTGCTTCAAATCGAACACTTTCACTTCGCGGATCAGGCCGCCGGAGCTGGTCAAACCTTGCAGGTACTGCCAGACACGTTCGTTGCCACGGCATTCTTCCGGCACGATCAACAGCATCGAGCCGTCAGGACGCGACAGCAGTTGGCTATTGAACAGGTAGGAACGAACGGCGTCTTCCACGGTGACCGCGGAACGCGGTACGCAGATCGACTGAAATTTCCCACCGACTTTGGCGAGTTTGCTCTGCAATTCGGCCAGCATCTGCTCGGTGTCGAGGAACGCGTCCTCGTGATAGAACAGCACCTCGCCATTACCCACCGCGATCACATCGTTGTGGAACACGCCCTGATCGATCACCGAAGGATTCTGCTGAGCGTAAACCACCCCGTCATCGCTCAAGCCGTGCAGGCGGGCGACCGCCTGGGAGGCTTCGAGGGTCTGGCGGGCCGGGTACTTCTGCGGTGCCGGGTAACGGGTGTCGAATGCGCTGCGACCGAACACGAAGAACTCGACGCCGGCTTCGCCGTATTCACGGCAGAAACGGGTGTGGTTGGCGGCGCCTTCATCACCGAACTGCGCCACGGCCGGCAAGGCGGCGTGGTGAGCGAAGTGTTTCTGGTCAGCGAACATCGCCCCCAGCACGCGACTGGTAGTCGGGTGTTCGATGCTGCGGTGATATTTGCAGTTCAGGTTGGCCGCGGTGAAATGCACACGGCCATCCGCGGTGTCGGCACTCGGACTGACAGTGGCGGCGTTGGCCACCCACATGCTCGACGCCGAGCAACTGGCCACCAGCAACGGCATCGCATCTTTAGCCGCCTGCTCGATCACCTGAGCGTCGGTGCCGCTGAAACCCAAACGACGCAGGGCTGCCACGTCCGGGCGCTCCTGAGGTGCCAGCACGCCCTGTTGAAAGCCCATTTCCATCAGCGATTTCATTTTCGCCAGGCCTTGCAGCGCGGCTTCCTTCGGGTTCGAAGACTGCTGGCTATTGCTCTGGGACGCGACGTTGCCGTAGGACAAACCGCCGTAGTTATGGGTCGGCCCCACTAGACCGTCAAAATTGACTTCATAGGATTTCATCAGCGAGGCTCCACGAGAATCTGTTGTTATAGGCATCAGTAACTAACTGTTCAGTGCGACCGAGTCGCGGCCATCGCGAGCAGGCTCGCTCCTACAGGTTCGGTGGTGTCACACATTTTATGTAAGACACAAATCATGTAGGAGTGAGCCTGCTCGCGATTGGGCGTTACGTCATCTTCACGCCAGGCGTCAAAGCGGTCGGCAAAGTCAGGCTCGGCGTTTCCAGCGAAGCAACCGGGTACGCGCAGTAATCTGCCGCGTAGTAGGCGCTGGCGCGGTGATTGCCCGAGGCGCCGACACCGCCGAATGGCGCGCT
Organism: Pseudomonas silensiensis; assembly: GCF_050434865.1. Lineage (NCBI taxonomy): Bacteria > Pseudomonadati > Pseudomonadota > Gammaproteobacteria > Pseudomonadales > Pseudomonadaceae > Pseudomonas > Pseudomonas silensiensis. The sequence goes on along the minus strand of NZ_JBNDJH010000028.1, from coordinate 87,992 downwards.
GCTCGCAGCACCGGTCAGCTGCTTGTTCCAGTTGACGATACCTGCACGGCTTTCCAGCCAGAACTGCTGATAACGCGCTTCGGAATCCGACAGCAGACCGGCCGCCAGGCCATAGTCGGTGTCGTTGGCTTCAGCGATCGCCGCCTCAAAATCAGCGTAGCGGATCACTTGCAGCAGCGGGCCGAACAGCTCTTCGTCAGGGCGATCAACCACTGCCGTTACGTCCAGAATGCCAGGGGTCAGCAAGGCGGCTTGAGCTTGCGGTTGAGTCATTTCCAGCAATGCTACTGCGCCGTTACCCAGCAGATGTTCCTGCGCATCCATCAGTGCTTTCGCAGCGCCGAGAGAAATCACCGAGCCCATGAACGGTGCTGGTTGCTGATCAAACGCGCCAACTTCAATCGTACGGCTGACCGCCACCAGACGCGTCAGCAGTGTGTCGCCCCAGGCGCCCTGCGGCACCAGCAAGCGGCGCGCACAGGTGCAACGCTGGCCGGCGGAAATGAACGCAGACTGGATGATGGTGTAAACGGCAGCATCGAGGTCTGCGACCTGATCAACGACCAGCGGGTTGTTACCGCCCATTTCCAGCGCGAGGATCTTGTCCGGACGACCGGCAAACTGTTGATGCAGGTGATTGCCGGTGCGGCTGGAGCCGGTGAAGAACAAGCCATCGATGCCAGGGTTCGCCGCCAGGGCGATACCGGTTTCGCGGGCGCCTTGCAGCAGGTTCAGCACGCCTGCTGGCAGGCCGGCTTCAATCCAGCATTTAACCGTCAGCTCGGCGACTTTCGGCGTCAGCTCGCTTGGTTTGAACAGCACACTGTTACCGGCCAGCAGCGCCGGCACGATGTGACCGTTCGGCAAGTGACCAGGGAAGTTGTAAGGCCCGAACACCGCGACCACACCGTGTGGCTTGTGGCGCAACACGGCGGTGGCGTCGCCCAGCGGGCCGCTCTTCTCGCCAGTACGTTCGCGGTAGCTCTGCACCGAAATCGCAATCTTGTTGACCATGCTGGTAACTTCGGTCGCCGCTTCCCACAAAGGTTTGCCGGTTTCCTCACCGATGGTTCGAGCCAGTTCGTCAGCGTTGTTCTTCAGCGCGGCGGCAAAGGCCTCCAGCACGGTGATGCGCTCTTCCAGGGTACGTCGGGCCCAGCTCGGGAATGCCTGGCGTGCGGCTTGCACGGCCGATTCAACCTGAGCAGTGGTAGCGCCTTCGCCGGCCCACAGCACCTGTTGGGTGACCGGGTTCAGCGACTGAAAGGCTTCACCTTGGCCGGCCAGCCATTCACCTGCGATGTATAGCGAATTCATTATTTCGACTCCCTGGCAGCGGACAACGGAACGGCGCGCACTTGATCGCCGGCGTTGAGTTGAAGACGTTTGGCAGTCAGTGGGTCGACCACCAGCGTACCGGCGGCGAAACGTGCAGGAGCAGCAGTGATCCGGCAGTCTTCGCGCTTGCGGTTATGAATCAGGAACGGAGTGGCGTCGTCACCCGGCGTGCCGATGGCCAGCACCAGTGCCTGGCTGTCGCGCACGGCGCGGATCTTGCCGGTTTCACACTCAACCGCAGGACCGGCGTCGAAGATGTCGACGTAGCCTTGATAGCTGAAGCCTTCGCTTTTGAGCATGGCCAGCGCCGGCTCGGTGTCTGGATGAACCTGACCGATCACGTTGCGTGCATCTTCCGACAGGAAGCAGGTGTACAACGGGAATTTCGGCATCAGTTCGGCGATGAACGCCTTGTTGCCCACGCCGGTCAGGTAGTCAGCCTGGCTGAATTCCATCTTGAAGAAGTGACGGCCCAGGCTTTCCCAGAACGGCGAACGCCCTGCTTCATCGGACATGCCGCGCATCTCGGCGATGATCTTGTTGCCAAACAGCTGCGGGAACTCGGCGATGAACAGCATCCGCGCCTTGGCCAGCATGCGGCCGTTGAGGCCCGTGCGGTAGTCGGCGTGCAGGAACAGCGAGCACAGCTCGGAATTGCCGGTCAGGTCGTTGGCCAGGAACAGCGTCGGGATTTCGCGATAGATGTTCAACTCTTGCGAAGCGCTGACGGTCAGGCCAACCCGGAAGTTGTACCAAGGCTCACGCAGACCAACGGCACCGGCAATAGCGGAGATACCCACCACGCGGCCGTCATCGTCTTCGAGCACGAACAGGTAGTCCGCATCGCCCCGCCCGGCTTCGCCGCGGAAGGTCTTCTCGGCCCAGCCGACCCGATGGGCCAGACGCTCTTCGTTGGCCGGCAAGGTGGTCAGGCCAGTGCCGGTGCTGCGGGCCAGGTCGATCAGAGCGGGTAAATCGCTGCTGCGTACGGGACGAACGATCATGCTATCTCCTCAAACGGGCCGCTTGCGCCACCCGTGAAACTCGCTGCTTTTTAGGCATTCTTTCCAAGCATTTTTGCCAGGCGTAGCAGCGGGTGTTAAACCGCTACCAGGCGCACGCTGGCACCTTCACCGACGCCCAGGGCTTCGGCCGCTTCAAGATCCAGGGTCACGGGTTTGCCCGGCGCGTAATCGAGCTCAAGCAAAACGGCGCGGTAATCCTGCAACTGGGCGTTGGCCACCAGGTACTGACGACCGGCGCCTTTGACCGGCTCGCCGATTTTCACCGGGACTACACGGCTCTGGGCGATCGAACGGATCCCCGAGACACGGGCGTGCAGGGTCGGCCCACCGTCGAAAATATCGATGTAGTGATCGGTCTCGAAGCCTTCGCGCATCAGAATGTCGAAGGTGATCTGCGCCCGTGGGTGCACCTGGCCCATCGCCTCTTGAGCGGAGTCCGGCAGCAGCGGCACATAGATCGGGTAATGCGGCATCAACTCCGCCAGGAACGTCCGGCTCTTCAGACCGCACAGACGCTCGGCAGCGGCGTAGTTGAGGTCGAAGAAATTACGACCGATGGCATCCCAGAACGGCGAATCACCGTTTTCATCGCTGTAACCGACGATCTCGGTCACCACCGAATCAGCAAAACGCTCCGGATGGCTGGCCACGAACAGCAAGCGACCACGGGAGTTGAGTTCCGACCAGGCCGAACCCACCAGCTCCGGCAGCACGTAGAAACTGGTCAGCAAACTATTGCCAGTCAGGTCGTGGCACTGAGAGAGCACGTGGATCTTGTTGTGAATCTTCAGCTCGCGAGAGGCGTGCACAAAGGTTTCATTTCGGAAGCTGTAGAACGGCTCCGAATAACCGGCCGACGCAACGATGGCCGAGCAGCCCACCAGTTTGCCGGTGGCGGTGTCTTCGAGGACGAAGAAATAGCTCTCTTCACCGTTGAAGCTGACTTCGGCGGCGAACGAGGCTTCGCTTGCTGCGATCTTGTCGCTCAGGCGTTCAACGTCATCCGGCAAGGAAGTGACACCAATCGGGCTGTCCGCAGCCAGACGCTGTACCTCGCCCAGATCAGCCATTTGCGCGGGGCGCATCACCAGCATGGTGTCACTCCTTACTTAACTTCAGGTTGGCGATTTGCGCCAACTCGGGGAAAAAAATGCCGGGCAGGCCCGGCACAGGAAAATTGTCAGCGCCTATCTATAACGATAGGCGCTGAGGAGCACTGCATGAATCAGGCTTGAGTCAGTTTCGCCGCCGCGCGCTCGAAACGATCCAGACCGGCATCGATATCGGCGTCTTCAACCACCAGGCTTGGCGCAAAACGAACCACGTCCGGACCGGCTTGCAGAATCATCAGGCCTTCTTTTTCAGCGGCGTTGAAGATGTCCTTGGCCTTGCCTTTCCAGGCATCGTTCAGCACGCAACCGATCAACAGGCCCATACCACGGACCTGGGTGAACAAGCCGTACTTCTTACCGATCTGTTCCAGACGGGCCTTGAACTTGTCGTGCTTGGCGTTGACGCCGGCCAGCACTTCAGGGGTATTAACCACGTCGATCACAGCTTCAGCGACAGCGCACGCCAGCGGGTTGCCGCCATACGTGGTGCCGTGAGTGCCGACAACCAGGTGTTTGGCCAGGTCTTCGGTGGTCAGCATTGCGGCGATCGGGAAACCACCGCCCAGGCTCTTGGCGCTGGTCAGGATGTCCGGGGTCACGCCGTAATGCTGGTAGGCGAACAGCTTGCCGCTGCGGCCCATACCGGTTTGCACTTCGTCGAAAATCAGCAGCGCGTTGTGCGCGGTGCACAGTTCACGGGCGCCTTGCAGGTATTCGAGTTCGGCCGGGATGACGCCGCTCTCGCCCTGGATCGGCTCCAGAACCACAGCGCAAGTCTTGTCGGAAATGGCGGCTTTCAGCGCGGCCAGATCGTTGTACGGCACGTGGGTGATACCGGTGATCTTCGGACCGAAACCGTCGGAATACTTCGACTGGCCACCGACGTTCACGGTGAACAGGGTACGGCCGTGGAAGCTGTTGAGCGCGGCGATGATTTCGTACTTCTCGCTGCCAAAACGATCGAAACCGACGCGACGGGCCAGCTTGAAGGCGGCCTCGTTGGCTTCGGCCCCGGAGTTGCAGAAGAACGCGCGATCGGCAAACGTAGCGTCGATCAGCTTATGCGCCAGGCGCAAGGCCGGCTCATTGGTGAAGACGTTGGACACATGCCACAGCTTGTTCGCCTGCTCGGTCAAGGCAGCGACCAGCGCCGGGTGCGCATGGCCCAATACGTTAACGGCAATCCCGCCGGCGAAGTCGATCAGCTCGCGGCCAGACTGGTCCCAGACGCGGGAACCGGCGCCACGAACAGGAATGAAAGCGGCAGGCGCGTAGTTGGGAACCATTACCTGGTCGAAATCGGCGCGTTGTACCGCAGCGTGCTCAACGGACATCGGAGTCTCCTGATGAGGAACACTCGCCTGAAACTGGCGAGCGATGGGGGGATTGTAAGGACAGTTTTCAGCCCGGCCTTGCCGCCAAGCGACAACTTCTTATAGCGCAAACCCCGGTTTCAGCCGGGTTTACGGCAATGCGACATATAGCGTCGCAAAGGCGCAGTTTAAACTGCCGGCACAGGTTATAGGCAGGGTTGTCGAGCGGTGCGGTAAATATGTACCGCACGGAACCGATCATCGTCTGTTTTGCTGGCGGCTCATCCAAAACGCTAAGGGAATAGCGCATGAGCCGATACGAGAATGATCGCCTTTCTTCTACTGGGGACAGTGAATCCGCTACGCAGCCGGACGATCACTACCATCACCTGTTCAACAATCTGCCAGCCTGGGTATTAGAAGCATCGTCCAGCACACACCGCGCCCTTAAGACCGCTACGCTGATGACGCCGGACTGGCATGCCACCGCAACACCCCAGCAGCACCAGTCGCTGAAAAAGATCACTCAGGAACACTGGACCCATCGAAATCGTCTGGACTCAATGCTGTCGAAGCTGCAAAGCGCGCAAGCCTTTGCCGAACCGCTGCTGAGCGACGCCCTGAAAGCCCGGTTTGACCTGAATCTGGACGTCAAAACCACCTTCCTGCGCCTGTACGTCCCTCAAACCGTGCCGCTTTTCGGAATCAAGACTGGCGCCGCGCGCTCCTGGACCGTGTCGATGCTCGACGCCGCCCTGCATAACTTTCAGGAATCGGAAACAGCGGCAGGGGCTTACGAGTCAGACTCGACGTTCATCACCCAACCTTCACCCACAGGGCAGTTCGATACGCTGCCGGCGGTCAAGCAAAAGCTGACTATCCCGGCCTTTGTCCGGTTATGCCGGGAACTGGATATCGGCGCCCGGTACAACGCTTACCTCAAAGACAATCTGGGGATCTCCAACCCGGTGGCCGGTGCGGTGTTGAAATCGAAGGTGATCGGCTCACACAAAACAGCACTCCAATCTGCGCTGCAGATGGCGCAAGTCCGAAAGGATATTCCAGCGGATGCCCATCTCTCGATCCTGCGCATTCTGCAAGGGCGTTCGGGTGCTCGACTGGATGGGCAGCCGCTGTATGGTCACGACCTGACAATGATGTCCTCCTCGCTGACCGGCATTGTAATTTTCGCGGCGAGCCTGGAGCGCGCACGCACGGCAACACGGATCATTGCCTACATTCCCGATGATCCAGAGCATCCTCTCAAGGAGTACCCGAACACATTGGTGTTCATGGCCGAGCTGACCCGCAAACTGCGCTCGACCGCTTATCAAACGTTCTTCAGTCGTTTCGTCGACCACAAGGAAAGAGGACATTTTTTCGCGGACCTCAACCGTCGCCTCCAGAGCGTGACCTGGCATCAACACCGACAGGGCGACCCACTGCCGAGCTGGCGCGAAACGCCCATCGACAAGCCTGATTTGCGGTTTTCGGCGATTCCGTTCAGAGCGGACCTGTTCAACCATCTCTATCAGCGACAGCTGAACAAGACCCTCAACGATGCAAGCACGCTCGCCGTCTCCACTGCCACTGCGGACAGCAACGCGCGATGGGCATTGTGGAATGCCTTCAGCAAAGTGACCTCAACGCTCCTTGAAATCGCGACGTTCGTTGCGTTGCCTTTCGTCCCGTTTCTCGGCGAATTGATGCTGGGCTACATGGCCTATCAGTTACTCGACGAAACCTTCGAAGGCATAGTGGACCTGGCTGAAGGGCTGAAAACAGAAGCGTTCGGGCATCTGATGACGTTCGTCGAAACGGTGGTTCAGGTGGGGACATTTGCGGTAGGCGGCGCCATCGCTGCCCGTACCCTTAACCATCTGCTCTCTCGTGAAGCTATTGCGCTTGTCGACCCACTCAAACCCGTCACAACTCCCAAAGGAAAAACCCGCTACTGGAAGCCGGATCTCAAGCCTTATGAACAAGCACTCATTTTGCCGGAAGGAGCAAAACCCGATGATCTCGGCCTCTATCAAAACAAGGGCAAGACGCTGCTGCCACTGGAGGGAAAACTGTTTGCCGTGAAGCCCGACCGCTTGCCAGGTACGTTTCAGATTGAGCATCCGAACCGAACTGATGCCTATCGGCCGCCTCTGCTGCATAACAACCACGGCGCCTGGCACACAGAACTGGAGCAACCGCTGAACTGGGACCGGGAAAAGGTCATGCGCCGCCTCGGCCATAGCGTCGAGTCGTTCACCAACGCCGAGCGCGAACAGATCCTGCGGGTCAGCGGTTACCACGACAACGCAGTGCGCGAAATGCATGTCGAACATTATCGCCCGCCTTCGCTGCTGACAGACACGATCAAGCGCTTCAGGATCAACCGGGACATCGAAACCTTTATCGAACAGATCGGCAGCAACCAACCCGAGCGCTATCGCAAGGCCGATCTGATCCTGCAACACCAATTGCTGACCACCTACGACGACTGGCCTGCCAACACGCCAATGCCGGCACCGGAAACCCAAACACAAGTCTTCAGAAAACAAACGGCCGAACTTGCCCTGAAGCATCACAAATCGCTGTTCGATACACGCTATCGCGCGCAGGAGAAAGCCGGCAACGCGCAGGTCCAGCGACTGCTCGACGACGTGCATGGATTGCCGACCGATGTCGCGCAAGAGCTGGTGAACAATGCAACCGGGACCGAGTTACGCCAGTTGCACAACGGTCGCTCGCCCCAACGGCTCAAGGAAGCAGCACTCAAAGCCATGGAGGCCGTACGCGCAACCAGAGCCTGTGAAGGTCTTTATTCCGACGCTCTGGACAACACCGACACCCACCGACTGGCCTTGCAAAGCCTGAATTCGCTGCCCGGTTTTGCCGCCGAGCTGCGTATTGAAGTGAGGGATTATGCCCATGACGGATTTGTGCGCGACAGCATTGGCCAGTCCGATGCCCCGATCGTCAAAACACTGGTGCGCGCTGAAGACGGCACTTACCAGGTTTACCAAGACAGCGAATCGGTGCCCGGTGATTTTTATCAGGGACTTTTTCAGGTGCTGCCGCCAGCACAGCGCAACGCGCTGAACCCATCTATCGCAAATGCTCAGTCACTCAAACTACGCATCGCCGAACATGCATTGAACCAACCGGCACTGCGCAAGCTGTTCGCAAAAAATCCCCATCGAAAACCGTTCTACGACCCGACGACCATGCGTTTGCCCGGCGGCACAGAGGGATACAGGCGCAGTTACGCCCCGACGCCCTCTCTCAACGACCGTGTTCGCGAGGTTTACCCCAGCCTTTCCGAGGAAGAACACCAGTCTGTTGTTCTCCAGTTACAAGCGCATCCCGATGGCGCGCGCGTGGAGCTCTCACGCCTGTCCAGCGAGCTCTCGCGACTGCATCTGGACCTGAACACCTGGATAAATGACTCGCCCACTGTTCACCCGCGAACCCGGGCCCCTCTGAGCGATCTGGAACAACAGGCCGCTCAACACAACCGCAGGCTTCTGGCCCAGGAAATCCAGCGCAGCTGGCGTCGACAATCAGAGCGAGACTTCGATGGCCCGAATGACACGCCGCGCTACACACTCAGATTTGCCGAGCCGATTCTTGGCGATCTACCCACGCTGACGGCCGATTTCCCCCATGTGTCATTGCTGTCCCTTGAAGGCAGTCATGCTGTGCAGGGCGTTCCCGAGTTTCTTCAGCGCTTCAACAGTTTGCGTCGCCTCGATTTAAAACGCTTTTCCCTGACCTCCCTCCCCGAGGCCATTCCTCGAATGACGGACCTTGATGCACTGGTGTTAAGCGATTGCGCAATCAGGTTCGATGCAGCCAGCTGGTCGAAGCTGTCTTCATTGAACAAACTGGTGATGCTTGATCTGTTCCAGAACCCGTTCACGATGCTGCCCAGTGTCGAATCCATGCCTGAGCTTGTTCACCTGGACTTGAGCCGTACCGGCCTGACCGATATTCCCGACAGCGTAGTTCGCCACCCTAAACTTGATACCGCCAAGCTGCTCCACAACAGGATCAGTGAACTGCCCTCGCAATTATTCGAAAGCCCGGTGTACACCAAACGCGCACTGCACCTGACGCACAATCCGCTTTCGGATAACGCCCGACAACTGATCAAGCATCACTACTTCGACAGCTCATACGATTTGGGTATCTATGCCCCAGAGGCGGACATCAACCGAGTCAGGGCGCTGTACCCGAACCTGGAGGTCGAGCAGGCGAGCGAGTTTGTCTATGAACTGCCAGGCACCCTGGCAGACGGCCGGGTCGAGCTGACAAACCTTGAAGCGGAGTTGGCACAACTGAGCAACGACTTGGCGGCATGGACCGCCAACCTTCCGGCCCAACACCCGTTGACGGGTGAGCCGTTCACCGCCCAACAACAGTTTGTCGAGCACATGAACCGCGACCAGTTCAAACAGACACTGGAGCAGTGCTGGCGGCATGAAAGCGAACTGGATGATTTCAATGAGGCGCTGGAGCCCACCTATGACCTCGTTTTCGAGTCCTACATCAACGGCGACCTGCCTACCCTGAACGCCGACTTCAGTCATGTGACATCGCTGCAGTTACTCAGCGTCAACGGAGTGACCCGCGCCGGGCATTTTCTGGAGTCTTTCCCCAAACTCAAAAGCCTCAGGCTTCGCGCCTGTAATCTGGGCAATATTCCTGATGCGGTGTTCAAGATGGGTCAACTGCGCACACTGTCGATCCCTGAATGCCGCGTCAGACTGTCAGCGGAATCGGCAAGTGCGCTGGCGGGAATGGAACAGCTCGATTATCTCGACCTGGCCCACAATCCCCTGGGGCAAACGCCTGACCTGAGTCAGATGACGGAACTCGCGACCGTACGGCTGAATGACACCGGTATCAGCGAAATACCGCACGGCCTGCTGCAAATGACAGAGCTGGACTGGGCCGACCTCAGTGACAACGCCATCACCGAAGTCCCCGGCGACGTGCTGGAACTGCCGGTGGAAATCGCTGAAAACATCAGCTTTCGAGGTAATCGGTTTTCCGAAGAGAGCCTGCTACGACTGATCAGCTACTTCGAACAGACGGGCATGGACTTTGGCGTGGAAGAGGTGATCAATCGAGGAGAGATGGGCATCTCGACTTCCGAAGGCTCCGACATGGAGGAATAAATCAGCCTTCAGCAGGTGGCGTGGTTGCTCAGTCACCCACGCTCCGAGGGCACCGACGACAATTCGAACGGGCTGCTACTGCGTCGCTGGTTGCGATCTTCCCGTGGCGTGGCACCGAAGAAGTTGCGGTAGGCGCTGGAGAAATGCGGCCCCGAGGAGAAGCCACATGACAGGCCGATCTGGATGATCGACTTGCTGGTTTGCATCAACATTTGCCGGGCCTTGTTCAGGCGCAGTTCCAGGTAGTACTGGCTCGGCACACGGTTGAGGTATTGCTTGAAGATCCGCTCCAGCTGCCGACGGGACACGCACACGTGCTGGGCGATTTCGTCGGTGGTCAGCGGCTCCTCGATGTTGGCTTCCATCAGCAACACGGCTTGCGTGAGCTTCGGATGGCTGGAACCGAGACGGTTCTGCAGCGGAATGCGTTGGCGCTCGCCGCCTTCGCGGATGCGCTCGACTACCAGTTCTTCCGACACTGCACCAGCCAGTTCGGCGCCGTGATCGCGGGCCAGCACGGCCAGCAACAAGTCGAGTACCGACAGGCCGCCGCACGCGGTCAGGCGATCGCGATCCCAGTCGAACAGGTGACTGGTGGCGATGACTTTCGGGAAACGTTCGGTGAAATCGTCCTGCCAGCGCCAATGCACGGCAGCGCGGTAACCGTCGAGCAAACCCAGTTGGGCCAACGGGTAAACACCGGCCGACAAACCACCGATCACGCAACCGGCACGCACCAGTTGTTTCAGCGAACTACTGAGCGCTGGCGCGAGCGTGGTTGGCGGCTCATCGGCGAGCAGGAACAGTTTCTGGAAGTTTTCGAGCTTGCCGGCCCACGGCTCACCCGGCAATTGCCAGGCGCCTTCGGTCGGCGGTTCGGCCTGCAAAAACGACAGTTCGTAGACAACGTCCGGATGCACACGCTGGGCAACACGCAAGGCCTCCTCAGCCAGCGCAAGCGTCAGTGCTTTAGTGCTGGGCCAAATCAGGAAACCAATTCGATGGGCAGTCATGGCGGGCAATCCGAAACGAAAACACTGTTAGAAGCCGAAAGCGGCTGCAACCAAATTAGACCATCTGGCGCGCGGTGCGCAGCATGACCTAATTTGGTGCGTAACGGGAGCGATTACTTCAGGCTGCCCGAGAGGAATTGTTGCAAGCGTTCGGACTGTGGATTGACCAGCACCTCACGCGGGTTGCCGCTTTCTTCGACGACACCTTTGTGCAGGAACACCAGCTGGTTCGACACTTCACGGGCGAAGCCCATTTCGTGCGTCACCACCACCATGGTCCGGCCTTCCAGCGCCAGGGCCTGCATGACTTTCAGCACGTCGCCAACCAGCTCCGGGTCGAGCGCCGACGTCGGTTCGTCGAACAGCATCACCTCAGGCTCCATCGCCAGCGCACGGGCAATCGCCACACGCTGCTGCTCACCGCCGGACATGTGGCCCGGGTAAGCATCTTTACGATGAGCCACACCGACCTTGTTCAGGTAGTGCTCGGCCTTTTCGCGGGCTTCGGCCTTGGACATGCCGAGCACGTGGACCGGCGCTTCCATGATGTTTTCCAGCGCGGTCATGTGCGACCACAGGTTGAAATGCTGGAACACCATCGACAGGCGCGAACGCATGCGTTGCAGCTGTTTCGGGTCGGCCGCCTTCAGCGCGCCGTCCTTGTTGGCGACCAGTTTCAGCTCTTCATTGTTAAGCAGAATCTTGCCCGCGTGCGGCTGCTCCAGCAGGTTGATGCAACGCAGGAAGGTACTTTTGCCGGAGCCACTGGAGCCGATGATGCTGATCACATCGCCAGCCGCCGCTTTCAGGGACACGCCCTTGAGCACTTCGTGACTGCCATAGCGTTTATGCAGGTCTTGGACTTCAAGTTTGTACATGCGGTCGGTTCTCACAAAAACAGTCAGTCAGTCGTTGAGCAAGCGCCCGTGACGCAGCGCTTCGCGCCCCGCCACCTTGGCCAGCCAGAAACCGGGTTGGGCATAACGCAGCCGTTCAATGGCAAACAGCACCCCGGACGTACCAGCACACACCGTGCTGACCCGATCCGATAACGGATCGATCACTTCGAAAATCTCATCGCCGGCTTCAATCCATTCACCGGGTTTACGCAAGAAACTGATCACGCCAGGGTGTGGCGCGAACAGCAATTCGGTGCCTTCGAACGGCATGCCTTCGCAAGCGTCCTGCGCAGGCTTTGGCCATTCGCCGCTGATCAAGCCTTGTTCGGCGAGGAACGCCAGAATGCCTTCGGCGTAAGCGCAGGCTTCAGCGCGACCGGTATCGGCTTGACCACCCAATTCAATGGTAGTCGCCAGGCAGGACAAGGGAATCTGCGCATCAGGAAACAGACGCGACAGACGCAACCACGGCAGCGAACAGGCTTCGTCGAAGGAACTGCCGCCGGAGTCTTCCGCCAACAACCCCACCTTCACGTCCAGGTGCGCGGCCAACGAACACCATTGCGGCCAGTGTTGCGGCAAGGCGTACATGTGCAGCGCCGCTTCGGCATCGCAATGCAGATCCAGCACCACGTCAGCGGTGCAGGCATGGCTGAGCAAAATGCGCTGCATGCCTTGCAACTGACTGGCGGCTGGCGGCAATGCAGCCAACGCATCGCTCATGGCCTGACGGATCAGCTGAATATTGGCGTGCGGATCATCACCCAAGTGCCCTTCCAGCTCGGCGGCCACTGGCGCGCTCAGCTCGAAGAAATCCCGGTTGAAGTTCTTGCCGCTGCCCGCCTCAAAACGCCCTTGATGATTGCCTTGCAGCAGTTGACTGAGGCCCAGTGGATTGGCCACCGGCACCAGTTCGATCACACCGTTGAGCAAGCCTTGGGCTTCGAGTTCGGTCAGGCGCTTTTTCAGCTCCCAAGCCGTGCGCATGCCCGGCAATTCATCGGCGTGCAGGCTGGCCTGAATGTAAGCCTTACGCTCGCCACTACCGAAGCGGAACACCGAAATCTGGCGTTCGCTGCCCAGGTGGCTCCACGGCAATGAATGATCGATGCGTTCCATATCAGTGCTTCCGCGGGGCCAGATAGCCCAGCCAGCGGCGCTCGGCCAGTTTGAACATCCGCACCAGAATGAACGTCAGGCACAGGTAGAACACGCCAGCGGTGATGTAGGCTTCGAACGGCAGGTAGAACTGCGCGTTGACCGTGCGTGCGGCACCGGTGATGTCGATCAGGGTCACGATGGACGCCAGACTGGTGGTCTGCAACATCATGATCACTTCGTTGCTGTACTGCGGCAGCGCCCGGCGCAGGGCCGACGGCAGCAGGATGCGCTTGTACATCTTGTAGCGCGACATACCCATCGCCTTGGCCGCTTCGATCTCACCGTTCGGCGTGGCGCGCAGGCTGCCGGCGATGATTTCAGCGGTGTAGGCGCTGGTGTTGATCGCGAAGGCCAGGCACGCACAGAACGTCGCGCTGGACAGCCACGGCCAGAGGAAGCTTTCACGTACCGCTTCGAACTGCGCCAGACCGTAGTAGATCAAGAACAGCTGCACCAGCATCGGTGTGCCGCGGATCACGTAGGTGTAGAGCCAGGCGCTCATGTTGACGGCCGCGTTTTTCGAGACGCGCATCAAGCCCAGCGGCAAGGCGCACAGCAGGCCGAAAAACAGCGACAGCGCGAGCAATTTGAGGGTGGTCACCAGGCCGCCGAAGTACAGCGGCAGGGCCTCCCAAATGACGTTGTAGTCGAAGATCATAGATCAGCCGCCCTTACGCCTACCGAGTAGCGCTTCTCAAGGTGACGCAATGCCAACAACGAGACGCTGGTGATCACCAGGTACATTGCCGCCACTGCGAGGAAGAAGGTGAAAGGCTCGCGGGTGGCATCTGCCGCCTGCTTGGCCTTGAACATCATGTCTTGCAACCCCACCACCGAAATCAGCGCGGTGGCCTTGGTCAGGACCAGCCAGTTGTTGGTGAAGCCCGGAATCGCCAGGCGAATCATCTGCGGCACCAACACTCGGAAGAACACCTGAAAACTGCTCATGCCGTACGCCATGCCGGCTTCTGCCTGACCTTTCGGGATCGCCATGAAGGCTCCACGGAAGGTTTCCGACAGGTACGCACCGAAAATGAAGCCCAGGGTGCCGATACCGGCGGCCAACGGGTTGAGATCGATGTACTCGTCAAAACCGAGCAGCGGCGCGACGCGGTTGAGCAGGTCCTGACCACCGTAGAAAATCAGCAGGATCAGCACCAGGTCGGGAATCCCGCGGATCACCGTGGAATACAGATCGCCCAGCCAGGCCAGCCAGCGAATCGGGGACAGACGCAGCGCAACGCCGATCAGACCCAGAACAATGGCCAAGACCATGGACGACAAGGCGAGCTGAAGCGTCAGCCATGCGCCATCGAGGATGACAGCCCCGTAGCCTTTCAACATGATTCAGGTCCTCGAAAAGGGGGATGAAAAAATGGCGCAAACCTCAGAGATCCTGTTGCTTGCGCCATTTCGGACTTGTCGCCGGGACGTGTTACTTGCCGTAGATATCGAAGGCGAAGTATTTGTCCTGGATTTGCTTGTACTTGCCGTTCTCGCGAATGGCGGTGATCGCAGTGTTGACCTTGTCTTTCAGTGCGTCACCCTTGCGAACTGCGATACCCACGCCGTCGCCGAAGTATTTGACGTCGGTGAAGGCCGGGCCAACGAAGGCGAAACCTTTGCCAGCGTCGGTTTTCAGGAAACCGTCATCCAGCAGCGTAGCGTCTGCCACGGTGCCGTCGAGGCGACCGGCAGCGACGTCGAGGTAAATTTCGTTTTGCGAACCGTAAGGCTTGATCTCGGCACCCAGCGGGGCCAGGACTTCGCGGGCGAAACGCTCGTGGATCGAACCACGTTGCACGCCGATGTTCTTGCCCTTGAGCTCAGCCAGGCTGTCGCTGACTGGAGTGCCGGCCTTCATGACCAGGCGAGCCGGGGTGTTGTAGTACTTGTTGGTGAAGTCCACGGACTTCTTGCGGTCTTCAGTGATCGACATGGACGACAGGATCGCGTCGATCTTGCGCACTTTGAGTGCCGGGATCAGACCGTCGAACTCTTGCTCGACCCAGACGCACTTGACCTTCATCTCTTCGCACAGAGCGTTGCCGATGTCGTAGTCGAAACCAACGATGCTGCCGTCCGGCGCTTTGGAAGCGAATGGAGGGTAAGCCGCTTCGATACCAATTTTCAGAGGCTTTTCATCGGCGAAAGTCGGCAGGGACAGCACGGACAGTGCCAGGGCGCCAAGCAGCACGAGTTTCTTCATCTTGGGACTCCATCGGTAAAGGGCTAAAACGGCAGAGTGAGCGACAGCCCAATATGCGAATGAGTGGAACCGCAAAGCGGTGCTGCGCTGTAGGAATCGCGCGCTTTTTTCAACGCGAGCAACAACGAGCGAGTGATCGGCATTCTAACGACAGGCCCGAAGCCGATATTTCTTCAATGCGACAACTAATTACAGAAGCACCGAGAAAGCCGCTTGGGCGCGTTGACAGCCTTGCAAATTCATGCAAGAGCAAAAGACAGTGAACCGATCTATGCTGCAAATTGCGGGCCTATTATTGGCAAACCCTTCTAATCCGGCAAGCGCAGCGTTGTGTCTTATTTTTTGCGGGGGCTGGAGAGGCCCGGGAATGGGGCTTTGCGTTTCCCAATGCCCCGTATGGGAGCGAGCGGTTACACATTCAGTTACTTGGATGGGTGTGGGTAACAGTGGGAATTGACCTTCGGGCGAAGCCGATAATTATTGGGCGTTGTTTATGCGGTGTCTGATCGGGCCTCTTCGCGGGCAAGCCCGCTCCCACAGGGATTTGTGGTGTGAATGAAATCTAAGTCATCCCCGAAAAACCTGTGGGAGCGGGCTTGCCCGCGATGAGGCCAGAACTGCCCAAACAAAAACAACAGCCAACAAAAAGCCCCACCAGACTCATCATCTGGCGGGGCTTTGGTGACTCAAGAACCGCGGTTATGCGACGTTCATGATCTTGTGTTCATCAATCAAATGCTGCACCACACCCGGATCGGCCAGGGTGGAGATATCCCCCAACCCATCGTATTCGGCCGTAGCAATCTTGCGCAGAATCCGGCGCATGATTTTGCCCGAACGGGTTTTCGGCAGGCCCGGCGCCCATTGGATGACATCCGGCGAAGCAATCGGACCAATCTCTTTACGGACCCAGTTTTTCAGCTCCAGACGCAGCTGCTCGCTCGGCTCTTCGCCACCGATCAACGTGACATAGACATAAATGCCCTGCCCTTTGATGTCGTGCGGCACACCGACCACCGCCGCTTCGGCGACTTTCGGGTGGGCGACCATCGCGCTTTCAATCTCGGCGGTCCCCATGCGGTGGCCGGACACGTTGAGCACGTCATCCACGCGACCGGTAATCCAGTAGTAACCGTCTTCATCGCGACGCGCGCCGTCACCGGTGAAGTACATGCCACGGAAGGTCTTGAAGTAAGTATCGACGAAGCGGTCATGGTCGCCATACAGCGTGCGCGCCTGGCCTGGCCACGAATCGAGAATCACCAGGTTGCCCTCGGCAACGCCTTCGAGGATGTTGCCCAGGTTGTCCACCAGGGCCGGCACCACACCGAAGAACGGACGTGCCGCTGAACCCGGCTTGAGGCCATGAGCGCCCGGCAGCGGGCTCATCATGTTGCCGCCGGTTTCGGTCTGCCACCAGGTGTCGACGATCGGGCAACGGGATTGGCCGACGTTCTTGTAGTACCAGTCCCACGCTTCCGGGTTGATCGGCTCACCGACCGAACCCAACAGACGCAAGCTGCTGCCATCAGCGCCTTCAACGGCGGCTTTGCCCGACGCCATCATCGCGCGGATCGCGGTTGGCGCGGTGTAGAGGATGTTGACCTTATGCTTGTCGACGATCTTCGCCACCCGGGTGATGTCCGGATAGTTCGGCACGCCTTCGAACAGCACGGTGGTCGCGCCGTTGGCCAATGGGCCGTAAACGATATAAGTGTGGCCGGTGACCCAGCCGACGTCGGCGGTGCACCAGTAGACTTCGCCTGGGCGGTAGTCGAACACGCGCTCGTGGGTCATCGCCGCGTACAACAGATAACCACCGGTGGTGTGCTGCACGCCTTTAGGCTTGCCGGTCGAACCGGAGGTATAAAGAATGAACAGCGCTTCTTCAGCGCCCATTTCTTTCGGCGCGCACACAGTGCCCGCTACTTTCATCAGGTCTTCGAACCAGATATCGCGATGCTGGTTCCACTTGATGTCGCCACCGGTGCGCTTGCACACGATGACTTTCTGAATGCTGCTGGTTTCCGGGTTGGTCAGCGCGTCGTCGACGTTGGACTTGAGCGGGATCTTCTTGCCGGCACGAACACCTTCGTCAGCAGTGATCACCACTTTGGATTTGCAGTCGATGATCCGACCGGCCAGGGCTTCCGGCGAGAAACCACCGAACACCACCGAGTGAATCGCGCCGATCCGGGTACACGCCAGCATGGCGACCACGGCTTCGGGAATCATCGGCATATAGATAGTCACCACGTCGCCACGGTGCACATCCTGGCCGCGCAGGGCGTTGGCGAACTTGCAGACTTGTTCGTGCAGCTCGCGATAGGTGATGTTGCGGCTTTCGGCTGGGTCATCCCCTTCCCAAATAATCGCGACTTGATCGCCGCGCTCGGCCAGATGACGGTCGAGGCAGTTGTAGGAAACGTTCAGGGTGCCGTCGGCGAACCATTTGATGTCGACGTGGTGATCGTCGAAGGAAGTCTGTTTCACCGTGGTGAAAGGCTTGATCCAGTCGAGGCGCTTGGCTTGCTCGCGCCAGAAGCCGTCCGGGTTAACGACGGACTGCTGGTACATGGCCTTGTAGGTCGCCTCATCAGTCAGCGTGTTGGCCGCAACCTCGGGACGAACGGGATACAGAGAAGCCGCACTCATCTTTGTTACCTCGGTGGAATAGTTGTTTTTGTATGACCCAGTTGTAGCCGGGCCGGGCCTATAGAACCATTCGACGATGGTAGTAACAAGCCCCTACAAAATGTGGCTATACCTCGTCGAGGTGCTCAAGAGCGGTGATTTCAGGGGCTTTGGGCATTTATGACATTGGCTTCATCAGCAAGCCAAAGGTCGCTTTTCGAGGATTGTTACAGGATCTGCCAATAGTGTTTATCAAAAGCACGCCTATATGAATGTAAACCCCACGCCTAAAATCAGCCTCGCCAACAAGGCAACGTGATTAACCAAGTTGCAGCCCCCACGAAGGCAGTTAATCCAAAACCTAGTACTTAAGTTCTACACGCAACCCCAAAAAGGTTGCGTGACCCCATTCGACCTCTAAAAGGTAAATCTGAAATGAAAGCTTTATTAGTTCTGGCCCTCAGCAGCCTGTGCGCAACCGCCATGGCAGACGAGGTCCCGACTGATGTCGCGCAGCAGCAACCCGCCGTCGAGGAATACACTTACTCCACTCACCTGGACATCGCCAAAGTTATCTCCATGAGCGAAATCCCGAATGTGTGCGAAGTTGTTCCGGCGAAAATGGAATACGACGACTCCAAAGGCCAACGCCACATTCTGCGCTACAGCGTCATGGGTAACGGCTGCTCTAACGGCTAATCACCCGCTCTTACTCCCCCAAGGTTCGACCCACCCGCCCGCTATTAAGGCAGATGAAGCGCCGAACCTTATACATCGATAAATACGATTGAATTAAGCGTTTATTTGCGCTTTTTAATCAAATTAACTGGCGTAGTATCAATTCCACACCCAAGGCACAAAACGCCAACGAACCTGGAGCCACTACCATGAAAACCAAACTGATCCTCGCCCTGACCCTCTCCGTCCTGGCCGCTAACACCTTCGCCGCTGACGGCTACGACCGCACGGGCTCGGCTGCTTACACCACGCAAGCGGCTGTCGCTTCTGACGGTTACGACCATACCGGTTCGGCGTCTTTTGCCTCCGATGGCTCCGACCACACAGGCGCTGCCAAGCTCGCTTCTGACGGTTTTGATCACACCGGCGCTGCCAAAGTCGCTGCCGATGGTGCGGACCACGTGGGTGCAGCTCGCCTCAGCTGATCATCGAGCGTGACTTTACAGCCCGACCTCGGTCGGGCTTAGTTGTGTCTGGAGCCATCGAAAACCGACTCAAAACACAACATGTAGTGAAAAAGGCGGTTTTCTGGCTGTTTTTTGAACAAAAAAATTGCCCGCCAAAATTTATGAAAAAAAATCTGCACCCGCGACATCCAGCCAAAGCCCTGTAAACCCTCGCTCCGACCGAAAAACCCGCCTTCTCGTCCGCTCCATGCGCGGATTCGCCCCACCACGACCGCAAAAATTTCCCTATAATGCCGCCTTAAACGGGCCTGCAATATTCCCTTACAGGGATAACAGCCAGTCTGAAGCCCACGCCGAAGTCTTCACCGATTTCTGCGCCCCTCAGAGGCTCTCGGAACCCCGTACAAAATTATGTTTATTTGCCTGCGTGTACCGCTGCAAAAAACGCTATCCAACGCGGCCAGTACGGTCGTGTGAAAAACCAACCTATCAGTTTTCACACGGGCATCTGGCCCTCACGCAGGAGACGACACGTCATGCTGAGCTGGGACGAATTCGACAAAGAAGACAGCGGCGAAACCGTTGTAAAAGGCGCCAACGCTGGGCACGCAACTGAAGCCAACATGGACCGCCTCGACACCGCTGGCGGCGTCGCGGCTCAAGAAGCCCGCGCTGTAACCGCGTCCGACTCCGCCGCAATCGCCCGTGCAAAAGCTGCCCTGGACAACCTCGACATCGCCGAAGGCCTCGCCGAACTCGAAGGCGCCTCCGCCCGTGTGGCGGTCGACGAAAAGCGCATGATCAACTGCCGCGCCGACCTCAACCAGCTCGTTCCTTTCAAGTACGACTGGGCCTGGCAAAAGTACCTGGACGGCTGCGCAAACCACTGGATGCCGCAAGAAGTCAACATGACCGCCGACATCGCCCTCTGGAAAGACCCGGAAGGCCTGACCGACGACGAGCGCCGCATCGTCATGCGCAACCTCGGCTTCTTCTCCACCGCCGACTCCCTGGTTGCCAACAACCTGGTCCTGGCCGTGTACCGCCTGATCACCAACCCGGAATGCCGCCAGTACATCCTGCGCCAGGCGTTCGAAGAGGCGATCCACACTCACGCCTACCAGTACTGCATCGAATCGTTGGCCATGGATGAAGGCGAGATCTTCAACATGTACCACGAGATCCCATCGGTCGCGAAGAAAGCCACCTGGGGCCTCAAATACACCCGTTCGATCTCCGATCCGAAGTTCGAAACCGGCACCGTCGAAACCGACAAAGAGTTGCTGCGCAACCTGATCGCCTACTACTGCGTTCTGGAAGGCATCTTCTTCTACTGCGGCTTCACCCAGATCCTCTCCATGGGCCGCCGCAACAAAATGACCGGCGTCGCCGAGCAGTTCCAATACATCCTGCGCGACGAATCCATGCACCTGAACTTCGGCATCGACGTGATCAACCAGATCAAAATCGAAAACCCACACTTGTGGGACGCTGAAATGAAGGAAGAAGCTTCGCAGATGATTCTGCAGGGCACTCAGCTGGAAATCGAATACGCGCGTGACACCATGCCTCGTGGGGTGTTGGGGATGAATGCGGCGATGATGGAGGACTACCTGAAGTTCATCGCTAACCGTCGTCTGTCGCAGATTGGGTTGAAGGAAGAGTATCCAGGGACGACTAACCCGTTCCCTTGGATGAGCGAGATTATGGACTTGAAGAAAGAGAAGAATTTCTTTGAGACTCGGGTTATTGAGTATCAGACTGGTGGTGCGCTTAGCTGGGATTGATTAAAAATTAAAATAAAAAAAGCCCTGAATACAGGGCTTTTTATTTATATCGAAAAATGTCACTTCAGCTATGCAGCATTTAAAACCTAAGCAGGTTTCAGAAGACCTATGAACGCCCCCCACAAATGCGCCCACTAGAGTGCTAAATATCCAAGCTCGATTAACTTGTTTCTAACTTTCCAAATTTCGATGCACTGTTTTTCAGTAGGCAATTTCTTGGGGATTAATGTAGCGCCACGCAACAAACTGATTTGCTTAGGGCTGAGCTTATCTTTTTTCACACCCCAGTTAAGCATCCTAGTCCATTCCATACCCGGCACATCCACTACCAACATCTGGATTTCTATACCATCATCTAGCTTTTGAGTAACCTTGGAGCTCTCGGAGGCTTCATGAACACCTTTCAAATCTTGTAGCGTTTGGATAAAACTAGAACTTAACGTTATCTTGCAATCCCTGACCTGCTCCCAACAAGCTTGCATCTTCGCCCACTCAGTAACGTTATCTTTAGGCCGATCAGGATCTGTCAGCACTTGGAAAACATACTTTGCGATAATAGCTATCTGGTCTACCAGGAACTCATCGATACGCTGTCGATCCCAAATACTACGCAAATTCAATTGCTTACCAAGCTGCTCTTCGGCGATTAGATTATGCAGTTTCGCTATTGAGTAAGTTACAATGTTGGCACGATACCCCCCCTGATACCAGTCTTGCTGAGTTACAATTGATTCAGTACTACGAAAAATAATAGCTAAAGCTATTAGAGAACGAAAATACTCTTCAGTGTAGTTTCTCCCATCGCTGGCCCAAGACTTTGAAATAGCATCAGCGAAGAACATGAAATTTTTCTGCGCCCCCATACTCACTTTATGGGGCTGCTCCTTCCATGTATTTTCGTATTTAGCTACATCAGTTTTGGTAAACAACTGACTCCTTGGATTTTGCAATTGGAACTGAGTTTTCTGAGAGGACGTAAGTTTAGTCTGCTCATTAACATACTGTCCTCGAGCACGTTCGTAAAACCAATGAGTGCCGTGTTGTGCCCCCCCAACAGGAGATGTAAATAACCTACGTGAAAAATCTTCCAACCGTACGTGAAAGGGATGATTCGAAAAGAAATCCGCATCACTAACTTTGTTTTGGCTGTTGGCAAATCGAGCTATTTCAGGAGTTAATACCCCCGCTCTCTCCGGCGGCAGAACAGACAACTTCATTTGGACCATTACTTTAGATAGATCTGCCACATCTTTTTTACCGCTCCCGCCCCGCTTCGCAAGCGCTAAAGATGCAGTGGTTTGGCCGCCGTTTACGATCTGTAAATTCGTAGCACTCTGTATTCGCAAGCTTCCACTTTCTGAACACAAAACTATATTTTCGGCTGTTGCAGCTATACCATTATTAAAAGCAAAAAACATTTCTGGTTGAGTGCGAATAGTGTTCTGAATGGCGGAGTTGACCTTACCTTTGGCACTCAGAAACGTCCGAACATTGCCCTCTAAAAGCCTGCTACCATACTTTTCATAAATATCAGCTAAAGAATCGCCTGGTATCATACAAAGATAAGCTTTGTATTCGCCCTCAGAATGCGCTGCTGCAAGGCACGGTAACCCCCTACCCTCCACCTCTGAAAAGTCAACAGTTAACTCATCACGACCAGTCGCGGAGACATAAGCGGAATGGAAACGACCTACATCCCAAATGTGCAGCTCCACAGCAGTACCATTTATATCTTGTTCCAACCAATCTTTGGTTCGGGTTTTTAACAAACCGTCACTAATCAAATAAAATCGATACTTGGATATTTTCGAATGCCAATCCATCAAGTCGCTGGCAAGGCCATAACCTGGCTGGCTTTCATCCACACTACCATCTGTTAATGTGCCATCAAGGGACTCTTCTAAGAAAGCTCGAAGCATGCCAAATGTCTTCTGAACATCTGACGTATTAAATGTCGAGATTTCGTCCTCATTGAAAAATTCGCAAACCATTAAAGATAGTGAATTATCAGCATCATCGAATGAATACCCATCAACAAGAAGTTTCCTTCTTTTAGCTAGGCCTTCAAAGCGACAAACTTCAAAACCTAGTAATTCCTCTGCCCCTGTCAGCATCTCCCCACATTCTTCAACAAAACTGGCCCTCACAAAATCTTTAGAAGACTCAGCTCTTGCGCGAACCGTCTCAATTAAATCTCGATGATAATCGATCAGTTCCATTACATCCCCTCAACAATAATCAAGAAATCAAGAAATCAAGAAATCTTAAAAATCTCACATTCCGTCAAGCTCAGTTCGTACTTGACCTTACTTACACCAACAGGCAGACAACGAGGAGTAATACAAGGAAACCCTACGTGCACACCAAAAACCGCAACGTTACGAACGACCAAATTCAACGCATCATATTCAGGGCGCAGAATGTAACCTGCCTTAAACAATAAATTATCAAACAGCAATCTTGCTTGATAATTAGGTTTCAATAAATTCTGAATTTCACCAACCATAGAATTCAAAGTAAATGCACCTTGCGAAGCAACAGCACAATTTCCAAGTTCTATCACCACCAAATCAATCGAACGAAGTTTAGTATCCAACTGTGTTTCTGACGAAATTTTTATAACGTCACAACCGGGCCTAATGGTTTTAATCTCCCAAGCATGGCTCTGAGCTTGGAAGTCCTGATCAGCTCGACTCGGCCCCACCCAAGCACCTACCGCAGCTAATGCACCAATGGACTCAACTAGAGTTCGTAAATATAACAATTCACCGCACAAGCCGCGAATTTGGTTCTCCGAGAGCAGCCCCAGATCTCCTAATTCAAATAGCTGCCTCCAGCTTGCCAAGCGCCCAATTACAAACGCAAATGACTCGAGTAAATCAAAACTGGATCTTGACGACTCTATGAGATCTTCACAAAACAGAGAAAACAGTTCTAATAGCCTAATGTCTTCAAGAATTAAAAAGAGTGACCATCGACCATCGTCTCGCTCCGAAGACTTTACTAGCACAGCTCTCATGTCGCTTTGCACTGCTGGCTCCGATGGGCAAATCAACAATAGAGCTCTACGCCCATCACTATCAATGCCGACATAAAAATCCAACACATGCGTAGTATCAAATCTCCTAAACCCAACACCCGTTTTATCTGACCTTATAGAATCCCATAGAGTCTCAATCTTAATCGACATCTTCATCGTCCTCATCAGTTGCGTCGGAGCCTGATGTCTGTCCGGACAGTATATTTCTAAGTTCAACCAAGTTAATACGATAAGAAATACGGTGCGTAGCTCCACTAAGAGCCGGAAAACTTAAACCTATTGCTACCAATGCCTCACATTCCAGAGGTAATATATATTTCTCTCCTGAAATCGAGGACTCTATGAAGTGTATTAAAAGGAGGGGTGCCGGTCGTATTTCTGTATAAGCTTTTCCCGGCACAGTTATTTTACTTTCATTTGAAGCATTAGCCCAAAACTTATCTTCAGCACTTTTTATTTCATTTTTTGTTAACCCAATCGTCTCATCAGATGACGAGCCGACGCGCATTTTCTTACCGTTCACCAATAGTGACCGAGTATCGTCGTCCAGCAAGACCGTGCGCTGGCGTTGTTTCAACTCTAACCCAGGTACGACCGTCAAAGACGCCCCTTTTCCTCCTGGGATGCCAACATCCCAATAGGCGAGTTTCGAATCTGATGAGCGCTCAATAAAGTCTGCCAAACTAGAGGTTTGTAATTTTATACTTAAGGGGTGACTCACAAATCGCCTGAGAAATCCGACAACAAGGTGTTTGGGGACTTTATTCCAAACCGGAAAATCATATGCGTTATTAAGTGGAATATCAGTAGCCAATAGGTTACGAAGTAGGTCCTGCGATGATTTATAATTACCCAACAAGACATGTGCGTCTTTCAATAATCTTGCTGACTCAAGACTTTCCTGCGTTATCGAAATAGTTTCGACAATCTCATCAGAATCACGCATTTTATTTCTGGCAGTGATCATTAGCGATTCCGGGTGCGATCTCACACGCAAACCGAAGTCTATTGGCTTAAGCCGTGAGACTTGCATGCGCCTTACTTCGTCCCGGAGCTCGTCAGTAGCGTCTGAAATATGTGAATACCAATCTGCAGTTTCATTCGACATCCATATTTTACAAAGATCTTCATATCCGACGCGATAACCAAACCAACGACCCATTTGAAGCAAAGCATCGTACATTTGCGTTCCGCGATAGAAGTAGCTCACGCACAAACCTTCTAAAGTTAATCCGCGCGCAAGGCTATTTCCCCCAACAGCAACGACGCGAAGCCCGTGCTCCTTATAAGCCGTATAATCCAAGCCAGCAGGTCCACTTTTTTGGTTTACTGCAGACACTTGTATTGGAAGGGCAGCAGCCGCAAGCGCGTGCTGCAACTCCGACCATTCAATGCCTAAGTTTGAGTAGAATTTTTCAAAGGTATTAAATAACTCGCGAATTGAGTTATTCCGCAGCGCATCTGTGATCGAAAGAGAAGCATAATTTTGAATATCTCCCTGGATTACTCGCAGTTCGTGGTCTAGTGCATCTCTAATTTGATTTTGAATTAGTGTAAAATGACTGACATTGACAAGCATGGATCGGTGCTTTGGCATCTGGGATCGAAGATCCATTAAAGCATTGACAATTATAAAACATCGAAGAGCATCAAGCATAGAACCAGGCAATCCCGATATGAAACTATCGGACTTCTGCCCTTTTGGAAAAAACTCTTCAGCGTCATTTATCTCTTCAAGACAATTTAAAGAAGCACCTTCACCAAAAATCCTTCGTGCTCCCACATAATTCGTAGGAGCATCAAGAGCATAGATAAAGTCCCGTGGAAATAGATCATCACCTTCCATGTCACTGGTAGTGTCAGGATTTATGAACACGTTTGCAAAGGGGGTAGCGGTGAATCCAACATAACTTGATCGAGGAAAAACTTTAAGGAGCCCCCTAATCCCCGCATTGATTGCAGTCGCCTTTTTGGGGTTTGTATTAATCGACGCATTGTCTGCCTCGTCATCTATCAGTAGAAGAGGTATATCTATACTATCAGCGGAACCTGAGTTAAAATTTATTAACCATGTAGCGAGATTCTCAAGTATTCGTTTATTTTTCTTAACTACTAGTAGAACTGGCTCTTTATAGTCTTTTAGTTTGAACCCTAACTGATTTACTGTGTCAGCTTTAAAATCACCCACGGTTGAGGTGAAAACTCCGGCAGACCGAGTAGCGTCGATCAAGCCGACACCGATTTCTTTTCGATGTCGTTTGCGATTATTAACAACTCCTGAGCTGTCCAATCCTACGAATCCTGCATCAAGACGCTCCTGAGTTTGTCGACGCAGACTTTCTAGTGTTCCAGTAAGCAATATTACTAATTTATATCCGGAGTCTGCTGCCTTGCAGATGAGCCCAGTATAATTTGACGTCTTCCCTGACTGAACATCCCCCATGACCAAGCCTCGTCTCGGCCAACCCGATCGACCATGCGGGTCTCCCATCAGGTCTAATATTTCGTCTGTCACTTTGTCTAGCGAATTCACAACCTTAGGACCCCACCCCTGTTTCAAAAGGTCGGTTTGATACCTGCTCCAATAAAAAGGTTCGATTTCCGCTTTTCGCGCTCTCAACCAAGGATTGTGTTCATCATATACGCAATTACCCATCCCCATATCTAACGTTAAAGATAAATGGAGGCGCTTTATAACTTCTTGAAACTCCTCATCGGTTACCGAGTAATTAGGTATCCTCCTCAACATCCCTGCCAAATCTAGTATTTCTGACTCGGTAGGAATACCATCAACAGTCAAAGTCGTAATAACACCAAGTTCGAGGCGCCTTGCATTGTTCGATATAACATTTTTCGAATGAGCGTTCAAATGGAAAACTCCTCAACTATCTTTTTTGTAATAATGGGATGAAGGTTAAATGGCTCAAGAAGATGAAGTGTGTTTAGAAGGCTTCTTCGTGCGACCGATTCTTCTGGCATATTCGTAAATAATGAACTCGCTAATAATCTCAGTTTCTCAGCCACGACCTCACTATTAAAGTCAGGTTTTACATCGGATGCCATTCTTGAGTACAGCGCTTCAGCCGGAAATGAGCTCTCAACAACGCTCAAAATAAGATTAAATTCCGACAACATACTTGAAGGGAGATTGCTCGCATATTCTTTAATCAAGGAGTGTTCGCGATTTATTTCAAATCTAACTCCACCACGATCGATTACCTCGTTCCATCCTGGTGACAATTCGGAGTTATCAACCTTCTTTCCACGAAATGTAATAGTCCGCCCACTGACGGAGCGAATACGTTCAATGGTGCGTTTTAAGTTTAATCTTACAGCTTCAGGAGGATGGGCCGCTGATTTTTTTATATCTAGAGTCCAAAGGTGATCTAATGAATTAGGTATATCCACCCTAACCCTAGCCAACTTGCTCAGCTCATCTTTCCTAGCCAACCTAAACCACGTACCCCAAATTATTAACCTTCGATTCCTATAAATATAAAAACCTTGAGAGTTTCTGAAACCCTCACTACCACCGGCTTGCTGCAACTCCGCATTAGACAACTTACTAGAGTGCGGCAGTATAAAAGGCTTTACTTTGACTTTGCGCCCTTCGACAGTGAAGCTTTCTTCATCCAAAGGTTGCGTAGACTTATGATCACTTAAAAAAGGGTCAGAGATGGGAAGAGAGGCTCCATTGATATAAATACCGATCTTCGGCTTATTACCCTCCTTGGTTAAAAATCTGTGAAACACTAAAGCTAAATGTTCACGAGCATACGTCATCTGGCGACCAATTGCCGCTTCTGCTGTGCCCTCTCCGGCAACAAGTTTATCGAGTTTCTGCCAGAGCACGATCGTACCAGAGGTCTGTGCTTCTAAATCCCGAAAGTGAGGTATTTCCTCATAGTCGCAAGCGTTTAACTCGAGCATCACCCACGCTCCACGCTCTACAACTATATCCAAATCCCAACAATAGGCACTAATATGGTTATCTTTTTTTGATAGGACAGTCATGCGTCGACATTGTGAGAGCGATGAGGTTTTCAGCCCAAGTCCATAACGTCCCATATCATCAACTGCACGCTCAATAAGCGGGTTTGTACTACCGTGCCGCATAGCATTTATCAGAATATCTGGAGACATTCCGAAACCATCGTCTATTATTGCGACGTACGGGTCATCGTACGGTCTAAACTCGATTCTAATTTTTTTAGCTGACGCCGAAATGCTGTTATCAATCAAATCTGCTAGTGCAGATTCTAGCGTGTATCCGATTGAACGCATCGACTCCATGAGCGAAGCGGCATGTGGGGGATGCTGAATCTCCCTCATAACACTGTTACCGCCGCCTTCGACTTGGGCAACGCTACTACGCTTTCCAACATTCCTTGTCTCCTAGCTCTTAAAAATCAAAGACTTAAGATAAATTTAGTCCGAAAATTCTTCTGAAAAGCTCCATACTCCGAACCTTCAGAAGCAGATAGCCCCCTTCAATGCCATGCCTTCGCCATCATTCTTTTCACAAAAATGTTTCCAACGCAAGTAAAGACAAACGTCCACATGGATTCTCAGAAAATCAAACAAAAAAAAGGCCTCGCATTTTGACAAAAACGCGAGACCAGTCGGACGATTAGCTACAGCCGTTCTATGCACCTTTTATGATCGATTCAACGATTTTTGCGATTTTTCCAGCAAGTAATGGCGGCACAGCATTACCGACTTGATGATACTGTTGAGTACGGTTACCTAGAAAAAAATAATTATCCGGAAATGTTTGGATACGGGCAGCTTCACGTACAGTCAAACTTCTACACTGATTCGGATCATAGTGAATAAAATAATGACCATCCTTGGATATATGACTGGTTATGGTTGAGGCAACTTGGCCTTTTAATTGAACCCTAAATCTATCGCTAAATTTTCCTGTCTCCCAATTTTTATGATCTGGTGCCAAGCCCGCCAAAGTGAACTCTTGATGCCCCTTGGGGGAGGTTAAATGCGCTTCACCAAATACGGCCGCGTAAACATATCGCCGAAGGTCGGAACTCATATGTCCGCGAGCCTCGTGATTAAGCCATACACCGAGCCGCTCGTCTGATAACCAACTATCAAGCCCCGGGACACCGACTCTACCAGACCAGCTGTTATTTTTTCTTACTCGTAGTCCGCCATTGTTTAATCTGCCACCGGAAAATGATTCTCGAAAAATCTTCAGTTTCATTTCGAGCTTAGGATCATTCTTTCCTGAAGCGACCAAATCAGATCGAAGCTCATCAAGATGATCGATAACTTGTCTGCACCAGGCGTCAGCGCTGTCCTGTCCTCTCGACAACGTGCTCCGAAGTGGCGGTAGCTTACCGATCATCTGCTCTACAGTAGGGCCTTTGGATGGCGTCAACTTATGCTCATGCAGCCCTTTAAGATAACGCTCAGATACTCCAACCAATATCACTCGATGCCTACTTTGCGGCACACCGTAATTTTCAGCCCGTATTACAAAATTATTGAGATCTAACTTAAGTGGATCATCTCCACTTTCATATACATCATCTGTCACCAACGAACATATTCTATATCTGTTTTCAGACTTGGCGGTTCCTCCTAACGCAAGATCGGGATCAGCAAGATCCTTAAGAATTTGCGGGAAAATTTGTTCACCCCCAACTTTTGACGATAAAATCCCCTTAACATTTTCCATTACAAAAATGGCTGGTTTTTTTCTTTGAATTATTCTTAAGTATTCTCTGTATAGAAAGTGCCGGTGATCGTCTTCGGCCTTGTATTCCAGATTCCCTTTGTTTCTTGCTCTTCCGACAATTGAATAAGCCTGGCAAGGAGGTCCGCCTATTAGAACCCAAGGCTTACGTGTATCTAGTCGATCTTCAAGTATCCGATCTAGCTCAGCATTCCCCTCGGGACTCCCTAGCTTGATCTGCCTCGCCTCTTTGTCAGCAATTTCCCACTCTTTGAAACTGCGTGACGTCCATGGGTGCTCGACTCCGGGGGTTTCGCAAAAATGGTAATAGTCGTCCAATGCAGCAGGATTATTTTTTTTCAGAGCGCGGTAGAAAGCTCGAAGTCGTAAAGTCGACCGAGCGAACGGATCCATTTCTGCGGAGACCAATACTTCAAAGCTTTGCCCCTCATTTAGGGAGGAAAAACCTTCACCAAGCCCTCCTGGCCCAGCGAAGAGATCAACGACCTGTAAAGGTTGATCAAAATTCATATGCTAATTCTGCCAAAGGTAAACTGAGTGGATATCGTAGATAGCGCGACCAGATCGAGGATGATGGCCGCCATTCGTGGAAAAAATACTGGTCCCGAAATTGTGGTCCGGAGGTATCTGCATGCCCACGGCTATCGATTTCGTATACATCGAAAAGACCTACCTGGAAAACCGGACATTGTAATGCCGAAGCTTCGTACCTGTATATTTGTCCATGGATGCTTTTGGCACCGTCATCCAGATTGCAAATACGCCTATACACCGAAAAGTAGGCTCGATTTTTGGTTGCCCAAATTCGCTAAAAACGTTGAGAGAGATCTGGCAACTCAGAGCGCGCTCCGTGCACTCGGGTGGAACGTGGTGATCATCTGGGAGTGTGAAACAAAAAAAATCGACTCATTACGCCACAAAATCAGCGAGGCGTTCGCTGCAAACTCTCAGGCGTAAACGTTGCAATTAGCGACTTGTTAATAATTTTCGAGGGTTGACCGCAGCGCTTTGGCTCCATAAGCTTTCGATTCGGCGCCTAAGAAACGCCTCAACCAGAGCGGTCCTCCGCACCCGACAGTCATGCGGCTTTTTTTCGTCTGCGGTTTCTCTACGCCTGCGAGAAAATCCCCGTTATGTCGGGAGTGGGCGAATACAAGACCCGAAAGGGGAATATGTCCGGCCCGTCTCTGGTGGGTTTCTTAGCTCCCGACACCCATAACGAATGCCCTAAGAAAGCAGCCAGAGGTAAAGGAAATGCCTGACTTCAAAACCTTCACGATGAAGGTGAATCGCTGTACCTGTAGATCCGTTCCCGCGCTTCCACTTCAGGAGGCACGCCATGTCTGAACCACTTTTGCCAACTCTGTTTACCCGCCATAAATCGCACCTGCATGCGCTTCTGGTAGAGAACCAGGCATGGTTCTGTGCTCATGAGCTAGGCCGGTTGATGGGCAAATATCTTGATGAGCGCATGCTGCGCAAACTCGATGCTGATCAGCGGCAGATGATGTGCGTGCAAACCTATGACACGGCCGCCGAACACTTGATGGTGAGTGAGTCCGGTGTGTATGCGCTTTTGGTCTATCACTACTGTCCCGAGTATCGCCAGCTTCGTGAGTGGCTGACGCATCAGGTTGTGCCTGCGTTGCGTGATGCCCGTCCGGTGCGTTTGGTCGAGCGTCCGACGTTGAGTGTGCTGAGTTGGCCGCAGATGTCGCTCAGCATGCTGCATTGGCAGGATGAGCCGTGGATTCGGCTGCGAGATATGCCCTGCTTGCTATCGGATGATCCGTTCAATCGCAAGGAATCCTGGTGGCGCAGGACTTCGCGGTTGCTGCGAGGATATTGATTGTTC
Source organism: Pseudomonas silensiensis (assembly GCF_050434865.1). Lineage (NCBI taxonomy): Bacteria > Pseudomonadati > Pseudomonadota > Gammaproteobacteria > Pseudomonadales > Pseudomonadaceae > Pseudomonas > Pseudomonas silensiensis. The sequence goes on along the minus strand of NZ_JBNDJH010000028.1, from coordinate 56,571 downwards.
ACAAATCCGCTGTTTGAGTTTTCAGGCAGCGGATTTTTCTTGGATGAATAAACTGGGGCTGCTGCGCAGCCCAGCGGGAGCAAGCTCCCTCGCCACATTGAGTTGTGTTGCCACTGGGTCAGCGCGGGGCATTTAGACCGAGCGGGTGTTGGGAATCGCGAGCAGGCTCGCTCCCACAGGTTTGGTGTATTGCCGCAGTTTTTGCACTGTGATGAAAACAGTAAGTGCAACCCACCCCACCTCCCGCTATTAATACCCTTCCCCCCTCAAGGACCCGAGCCCACCATGAAATTCGACCTCGCCTACTGCCTCAGCCTCGACGACAAGCTGTCGATCTATGACGTGCGCGATTTGAATTTCGACGAGACCATGGAATTCGATTCCGCCAAAGAACATTTCCAATGCCCCAATGACAATTGCAGGGCGGCCTTCGATGCGGCGAATGTGTTGACGACGTTCAACGCCAAAAACGTGAATTACGTTCGCACCCCGCACTTCAAGAACACGCCCAGCACCCGGCATGTGGCGGATTGTCCTTATGTCAGCCTCAAGGCGTCGGCGTCAGGTGTGGACGCGGACGGTGCGGAAACGGATGACAGTCGCGAGGAGCATTTCCCGTCGGAGTTGTTGCTGACTCGGCGTGAGTATGTGCGTAAGCCGTCGAACCCTGCGGTGGCGGCGGATGTGATGCGGGACGATCCGAAGCCAACCACTGCGGCTAGCAACACAGAACACCCGAGCCATGAAACAGCGCCGGACAAGACCAGTGTCTTCGCCCACCCGGTGGAGTGTTTTGTGTCGAACTTCGAGGACAAGGACCTGCTCAAGCGCATGCCGCTGAAGATTGGCGAGCACACGGCGCCTTATGGGTCGTTCTTCAAGAAGATCGAGTATCTGCAAGACAATAAGGGGCTGATTTACTGGGGCAAGATCAAGGAGATCAAGGATTACACGCAGAGCTTTCGTATCGATTTCGAACAGAAGGTCTGGTTCAAGCAAGCGGACGAGGCGAAGAAGAAGCCTTATTCGGTCAATGTTTACCTGAGCAAAAAGCTGATCGACAACTACCGCAAGCGCAAAGCGTTTCTGGAAGAGATCAAGCACGCCTGTGAGAGCGGGAAAGAGTTGTATTGCTTCTTTTACGGTGTGACGCCGGAGTTGAAGCAGGTGCCGAGCAAAAAAAAACCCGAGCAGACGTTCGGGGTGTTCAGTGCGAATATTGAGAACCTGGATCACTTTATTGTTCGGGAAGCGCCGGGGTTGGAGGCGAAGTAACTGCGATTAACTCAGGCACAGGCTGATCATCACCAGCACCAGCAAACCGATATACACCCGCGCATGGGTTCGATCCGGTATCCGCCCAATCCAAGGCGTGGCCAACCGAATCCCCACCAGCGCCCCCACCGTCAAAACCGCAAACGCCAGCACATCCACATAACCAACAAACCACGGCCCCAGATCAAACTCGGTGAAACCGGCCATGGCCATGTAAGTCAGCGTCCCGGCCAACGCTACGGGCAAACTCAGCGGATTGGCCATGGACGTCGCCTGGGACATGCTCAACCCACAACGCCGCAATAACGGCACGGTCATGACGCTGCCGCCTACGCCGAGAAACGTGGCGATGGTGCCGATTCCTACACCGCCGCCAGACACTTCTGCCCTTCCCAATCGCCGTGGGATGGCGGTGTCGGATGCTGTAAGAAAGCCGCGTCGCAACAGGCAATCCGCGATGGTCACGGCCAGGTAGGCGATGAAGGTATAGCGAATCACCTCGCCACTCGCCCACATCGCCGCGACGGCGCCGACTACCGCGCCCACGCCGATAAACCCGCCCAATGGCCACAGGTAATGACGAATGAGATTTCCCGCGCGGCGGTGTTTTCCGGTGGCGATCGTGGCGTTGACGATCATTACGCAGGTCGAGGTTGCCACAGCAATGTGCATCGCCGATTGGCTGACGGGGTCGTCTGTGCCGTGGCTGGTCATGAGCATGCGGTACAGCAATGGCACGACGACGAAGCCGCCGCCGAAGCCGAACAGCACCGCGGTGATGCCGGTCATGCAGCCGAAGAGTGCCAGCAGGAGATAGAACATTGCGCGTCGTCCGTTGGTTGAGAGCGGTCGACGATAGAGCGATGCGCCTTGGCCTGCTTCAGCAAGTCAGCCAATAATGTTTGCGTTTACGCCAACCCCTGGGACTGCTCGATGCGCAATGTTTCGATTGATCTGCTGGACCACACGCCACGGTCGGTGGTGGCCATCGGTACGGATTATTCCCACGGCCATTTGTTGCCTCGTCATACACATCGACGGGCGCAATTGCTGTACGGCGCCACCGGGGTAATGCAGGTCAGCACGCTCGACGGCAGTTGGGTGGTGCCGCCGCAGCGGGCGGTGTGGATTCCGCCGGGGGTGGCGCATGAGGTGCTGATGCTGGGGGTGAGCACGCGCAGTGTGTATATCGAGCCGGGGGCGGTGGATCTGGGGGATCGCTGCCAGGTGATCAGCGTTTCGCCATTGATGCGGCATTTGCTGATGGAGGCGGTGGAGATCCCGCTGGCGTATGACGAACGCGGGCGCGACGGTACGCTGATCGGCTTGCTGCTGCATGAACTGGCGCGCAGCACTCACCTGCCGTTGCACATTCCGCTGCCCGTCGATGCGCGGCTGCTCGCGTTGTGCCAAGGCTTTGTGCAGCGGCCCGACGCCCACCAGTCGCCACAGCAATGGGCCGATCAGTTGCACATCAGCCTGCGTACGTTCAATCGCTTGTTCCGCCAACAAACCGGTATGAGTTTCAGCCAATGGCGGCAGCGGGCCTGCGTGGTGCTGGCTCTGGCGCGGCTGGTGGTGGGCGAACCGGTGACGCGCATTGCCCTGGATTTTGGCTATGACAGCCCGGCGGCGTTCTCCACGATGTTCCGCCGCGTACTGGGACAGGCGCCAACGGCCTGGCTGGACGGGACGAGATAGAACCGATCAAAAAATGAGTTTGATTCGGGCTCAAAACAACTGTACAAAAACACAGTATTTTTTGAATCAGCACTCTTGAGCCCGGAGAACACCATGGCCTCTCTTGCGATGAAAATCACCCTGGAACGTATCGCCCTTTTCCAATTCACCCCCGCGCATAGCGTTCAGGCCCGAGCGATGCTGGGTTGGAGTGTGGAGGAACTGTCTCGGGAATCCGGGGTTTCGGTTGACGCTATACAGCGATTTGAGGATGAGCGCGATGTGCTGGATGTTACGCGGCTAGCGTTGGCTTATCGGTTTGAATCGGAGGGGTTGGTGTTCTTCCCCGGGTTTGCGCCGGGTCGAGGGATGAATGTGAAAGGGTCTACGCCTGATCCGGTGGGGCGTGCGGATTATGCGATGGTTGAGTGAGGTGTCGGCCCGGGCCGCTTGCAGCGGTAAGCAGCCCGGCGACAGATCATCAAGCGTTCTGAGGCTCCACCTGCTCGCCAACGTTTTCCATCTCCGACCACCAAGTGCTACCTCGCAGCGGATACATCACATTGAACGCCTGACCCATCTGCGGCGTGGTAATCGACACATTCCGCTCCCATGCCAACGCCAGAATGCGGTCGAAAGGTTCGAACCAGGCATGCATCGACAAATCGAACGTGCCGTTGTGAATCGGTAATAACCAGCGCCCCTTGAGGTCGATGTGCGCCTGCAGGGTTTGCTCCGGCTGCATGTGCACATGCGGCCACTCGACGTTGTAGGCACCGGTTTCCATGAGTGTCAGGTCGAATGGGCCGTACTGTTCGCCGATGCGTTTGAAGCCGTCGAAATAACCGCTGTCGCCGCTGAAGAAGATTCGCGTGTCGCCGTCGATCATCACCCACGAGGCCCACAGCGTGCTGTTGCCATCGAACAGACCGCGGCCGGAAAAGTGTTGCGAAGGGGTGGCGATGAACTGAATTCCGTCGACCTCAGTGCCTTGCCACCAGTCCAGTTGTCGGACTTTGCTGGCGTCGATGCCCCATTTGATCAGGGTGTCGCCCACGCCCAGCGGCGTGAGGAAGTACTTGGCCTTGTCCGCCAGTTTGAGCACCGCTTGATAATCGAGGTGGTCGTAATGATCGTGGGACAGGATCACCGCTTCGATCGGCGGCAGTTCTTCGAGGCTGATCGGCGGCTGGTGAAAGCGCTTCGGGCCGGCCCATTGCACTGGTGAGGCGCGCTCGGCGAAGACCGGGTCGGTGATCCAGAATTTGTCCCGCAGTTTCAGCAGTACGGTGGAATGACCGAGACGGTAAACGCTGTGGTTGGGGGCGGCGATCAACGCTGCCTGAGTCAGGGTTTGCACCGGGACAGGCGCCATCGGGCGGGTGTTACGCGGTTTGTGGAAGATCATGTTCCACATGATGCGCACCATTTTGCGAAAGCCTTCACGTTGCACGGGCGCATGGTTTCGGAAGTGCCCTTCTGCCTGACGGGATGCTTCAGGTGTGGAGGCGTTGTCCGCAGGGGAAGTTGAAGTGGCCATGACTGAATGACTCCAGGAAAACCTCATGATTCGCAGTTTTCCGCTTAAGACGATAAATGGCCAAGGCACGCACGCATCAGCCGGAGATCTATTGTTCACTGCGCAGGATTAACAAAACATTACACTGCACAGTGTAGTTTCTAGGTTGCATCAAACCCGATCACAAGTAAACTGCCAAGTGTAATTCTCCACTTCTTCCTGCCGAAGCGTACTTATGACAGCTCCACAGCGCCTCACCGACCGAAAACGCGAAGCCATCATTCAGGCTGCGATTGCCGAATTCCGTGCCAACGGTTTCGACATCACCAGCATGGACAAGATCGCCGCCACCGCCGGCGTGTCGAAGCGCACGGTGTACAACCATTTCCCCAGCAAGGAAGAGTTGTTCGCCGAAATCCTCAATCAATTATGGGCGCGGGTGACGTCAGAACAGGAAACGCCCTACCACCCTGACCAGCCGCTGCGCGACCAGATGCGCCGGATGCTGATGGCGAAATTGCAGATGATGGGCGATGACAATTTTCTCGACTTGGCGCGAGTGGCCATCGCCGCCACCATCCATTCCCCTGAGCGTGCGCAGAACATGGTTGCCCGAATGGGTGAGCGCGAAGAAGGCCTGACTGTGTGGATCCGCGCCGCTCAGGCCGATGGCCGTTTGAAACCAGTCGCCCCCGAATTCGCCGCACAACAGATCCAGGGAATGCTCAAATCCTTTGCGTTCTGGCCACAGATTTCCATGGGCCTGCCCGGCCTGTCAGCCGAGATGCAGACCACGGTGGTGGATTCGGCGCTGGACATGTTCCTGGCCTGTTATCAGCTCTGAATCGAGTTGCAATAAATGACAAGGTCTGCCGATTTACCGATCACAGGTCGCTCTGAATAAAACACCGCAATGTGTTTCAGAATGAAACTGGCGCTGGGGCTATAGTGAGCCTCAGTCCCAGCGCCATGCAGAGAGCACCATGACCACCACGACCTCCGACACTCAACCCGCCCTCCCCGTTGACCATCTGCGCTTTCATCGCCCCCATGCCCACCTTGCGCCCACGTTCGGCAACGACAAATTTGCGCTGCGTGCCGAGGCCTTTGCGCGGTTCTTCGGCACGCCGACCTTTCTCGGTGCGCAGACGCTGATCGTGGTGTTATGGGTTTGCCTCAATGTGTTTGGCGTGGCGCACTTCGATCTCTACCCGTTCATCCTGCTCAACCTGGCGTTCAGCCTGCAATCGGCGTATGCCGCGCCGTTGATTCTGCTGGCCCAGACCCGTCAAGCGGCGCGGGATAAAGCCCAGTCCGACGCCGACGCCCTGCACCGCGAAACCCTGGCCGTCGCCAACAGTGAACGTCAGGCGCAAGCGGCGCAGAACACCGCGCAACTGCTGGAGTTGCTCGAACAAAACACCCGGCTCACCGAAATGACCAAGGCCCTCACCGAACGCATTGAAAGCCTGACCTCGGAAATGCATCAACACTTCGTGCGCAAGGATCAGCCGAAGGTTTAGCGCTCGGTCAAGGCAATCGAAGCGCCCGCCCCAACTCATCGAACAACGTCACCACCGAGCGCAAGGCGCGGCAGTCCGGGCGGGTCAGCAACCAGAGCGCCGTGTCGTAACCGTGTAGCGGCTCACTCAACGGTTGCAGCCCGTCACCGATGAGGAAGTCCGGCAATGCCGCGACACCAAGCCCGGCCCGCACCAGTTCAGTCACCGACAACATGCTGTTGCAGCGATAACCCGGTGTGACGCCGGGCAACTGCTGACGGCGCCACGCGACGGTGGGGTGATCGGGAAGGAAGTCGTCCGGGGCGATCCAGGTCAGCGAAGCCAAGTCTTCGGAATCGACCGATTTCAGATACGCCTCGCTGGCGCAGACTCGATACGACACCTGGGCCAATCGCCGGCCTACCAAGTGCTCGGGCGGTGTACGAGTCAGGCGCAAGGCGATATCCGCGTCCCGGCGGCTGAGGTTGGCGAAGTCGTTGGAGGTGCTCAACTCGATGGTCAGCGCCGGGTAGCCGGGCATGAACTTCGCCAACGCCGGCAGCAGCAAGCCTTGCAAGACCGAGTCGGTGCAGGTCAGGCGCACCGTGCCGCTGATGACTTCACCGCCCTGCTCCACGCCAATGCGCGCCGCCTCCAGCGCCTGTTCGGCCCGCTCAGCCTGCTCGGCCAGGGTTTGCGCCAACGTGGTGGGCAAGTAGCCGGCGCGGCTCTTTTCGAACAGTTGCTGGCCCAGCGCCGCTTCCAGTCGGCGCACCGCGCGAAACACTGTCGAGACGTCGACTTTCAACAGCGTCGACGCCCGGGCCAGAGAGCCGCCGCGCACCAGCGCGAGGATCAGGGACAGGTCGGGGTACTCCAGTCGATAGTGCGTCGGTGCATTGATCAATTGGGATAACGCCAATATTGAGTGCGTGAACGCCAATTTATAGTGGGTACCAGGAATCAACAAGCGTGGAGCGCACTCATGGAAACCCGCCCAATCCGCATCGCACTGATCGGCGATTACGACCCGCACGTCACCGCTCACCAGGCCATCCCCATCGCCCTCGGCATGGCCGCTGAAGATGTGAACACAGACGTGCAGCTCCAGTGGTTGGCCACCGACCGCATCGGCACCGATGCGCCATTGGCTGGCTTCGACGGTTTCTGGTGCGTGCCCGCCAGCCCTTACCGCGATATGGACGGTGCGTTGCGGGCGATTCGTTTTGCCCGTGAACAGCAACGCCCCTTCCTGGGTACCTGTGGCGGTTTTCAACACGCAGTACTCGAATACGCCCGACATGTTCTGGGCTGGGAAGATGCCGAACACGGCGAGACATCGCCCGATGCGACGCGAGCGCTGATCACGCCACTGAGCTGTTCCCTGGTGGAGGCCGTCGACAACATTCATCTGGTTGAAGGCTCGTTGATCGCCGAGGCGTACGAAAGCGCTGAGATTGTCGAAGGATATCGCTGCCGCTACGGCGTTAATCCAGCGTTCGAACATGAGTTATTGACCCAACAGTTGTGCGCTGTTGGACACGATGCTTCGGGCGACTTGCGTGCGGTGGAACTCAAAGGGCATCCGTTCTTCGTCGCGACGCTGTTCCAACCTGAACGCGCAGCACTCAAGGGCAAGCTGCCGCCGCTGGTCCGTGCGTTGATCGCAGCTTGCAAGAGGCAGAAGTCATGATCGCCAAGACTCCGCCAGCGCCTTACTACGCGGTGATTTTTACCTCCCTGCGCACCGACGGTGATCAGGGTTACGAGCAGGCCGCCACGCGCATGGTCGAACTGGCCCGTGAGCAACCCGGTTTCCTGGGTGTGGAATCGGCTCGGGGTGAAGACGGGCTCGGGATAACGGTGTCCTACTGGGCCAGCGAAGCGGCGATCCTGGCGTGGAAACATCATCCCGAGCACAGTGAGATTCTCGAACGCGGGCGCTCGACCTGGTATTCATCTTGCCATACGCGGGTGTGCAAGGTCGAGCGGGCGTATCGGTTTGATCAGTGACTACTTGGCGCTCTGAAGAACGCCACCACAGCCACCGCAACAGCTCTGCACCAGACTGCGAACCGCCGAAATCTCCGGCACTTCCCGCCGATTCATGTACACCCGCAACGGCTCGGTGATGTTGATCCGGTCATCGATATTTTGATCCAGCAACAACTGAATCAACTCACGCTTGAGCGTCATGGCCTGCGCGGAACCTGGGGCCCAGACGAATTCGCTGGTGGGAATAATGCCGTCATCCGCCACGTCCATGCCGAAAGAGTCTTCGCTGAAACGAACGATGTACTGGCCAGTCTTGCGATTGAGGCCGACGAAGCCTTTGAGTTGGTCGGCGGCCTGGCAGATGAGCTCGGAAGTGATGCGCATGATAAACCTCACAGAAGGTCGCAAAGGACCGGTGATCGATGGTTTACACGCAGGGCAAGCGAATGGGTGTTCCCTCTGCCGGGGTAACTGCCGGGGCCAAGAGTACTGCAAAGAAGCGCACAAAAGCGCTGAAAAAATCTGCTTTAAACACGTTTATGTCGGTCTGGCGATAGCGCAAGCGGCGCTCAGTTGTTAAAAGATACGTCTTTGAAAATCTGCGAAAGGACCTCGACCATGCCTGTTACCTTCACCAAGAGTGCCCTGCTGCTGAGTCTGATGCTGGGTCTCGGCCAGGCACAGGCCGCCAGCGAGCCAAGCCCCACCGCGCTGGCCACCCGCATGGGCATTCCGCATCCGGCCGTGATCGCCCACCGTGGCGCGTCCTTCGATGCACCGGAATCCACCGCCGCCGCCTACAAACTGGCCCGCGATCTGGGTGCCGATTACCTGGAACTGGACCTGCAACGCAGCAAGGATGGCGTGCTCTTCGCCCTGCACGACAACAACCTGCAACGCACCACCGACGTCGCCAGCAAATTCCCTGAACGCAAGGACCGCCCGGCCAACGAGTTCACTATCGCCGAGCTGAAAACCCTCGATGCCGGCAGCTGGTTCAACACCGCCTACCCGGATCGCGCGCGTCCTGCGTACGTCGGTCTGAAAGTTCTGACCCTCGACGAAATCATCGACATTGCCCAAGGCAACCCGCTGCACAAACCCGGCCTGTACATCGAAACCAAAGAACCGAAGCAGTTTCCCGGGATCGAGCGCGACCTCAAGGAAAAACTCCAGGATCGCGGCTGGTTGAGCCCGGCGGGTTCGAAACTGGCGAAGAGCGATCTGGCGGTTGGCCAGGGCAAAGGTAAAGTCGTGCTGCAAACCTTCGAGAAAAGCAGCCTCGAACTGCTCGAGAAGGAAATGCCGAAAGTGCCGAAAATCCTGTTGTTGTGGGTCGGCGAAGGCAGCATCGAACCGAAATCCAAGGTGACGTTTGCCGAGTCCGGCGACAAGGACAAAGCCACTTACTACGCCAAACAGCAACCGAAAGACAAAGCCGAATTCCAGCAATGGGTCGAGTACGCCAAAGCCCAGGGCGCAATCGGCACCGGCCCTTCTGCCGCGCTGACCCAGGGTGGTGATCAGAGTTACTCGGATCTGGTGCAACCCTGGATGAACCAATACACCCACGATCAGGGCTTGTTGGTGCACGTGTACACCATCGACGATGCCGTGGATTACCAGAAAGTCATGGACGCCGGCGTCGACGGCATTTTCACCAACCGCGCCAGCGAACTGCTCAAGTTCTACAAACGCCCGGCGGCGGCCAGTGTTGCGCAGTTGCTGCAGAACAACGGTTACTGATGAACGAGGGGGCGATCTTCGCTCAGTCGCGTTGGGAGAATTAAGGGTGGATTAAGTTGCGCCGGTTAGCCTGATCCCACTTAAACAGATCACCCAAGGATAGAACCTCATGAAAACCCTGACTGCCCTGTTCACCGCCGCTGCGCTGACCCTCACCGCTGGCCTGGCCCAGGCCGATGTCCGCGTCGACCAGATCCCTGAGCTGGTCAAAAGCGGCAAGATCAAGCCATTGGAAGAAATGAATCAGGCTGCGCTGAAACTGCATCCGGGTGCGACCATCACCGACACGGATCTGGATAACCATTTCAACAACTATGAATACGAAGTCGAACTGAAAGCCGCTGACGGCACCGAGTGGGACGTGGATTTCGATGCCGCCACCGGCAAAGTCCTGAGCGACAAACAAGACACCTGATGCACAAACACCAAGCCGCACGATCTTCGGATCGTGCGGCTTTTTTGCACGTCAAATTCAGGCAATCAAGTCGCGCCAACACAGCGCCAGCCCGTTAGAATCCCACCACACCATTCATACAGGGATAGATTGAAATGGGGCAAGCAGCGGCAGCAGACATCGCCATGATCGGTCGGATCAGCGCGGTGCCGGCGATTCTTCAAGTGATCCGAGAACTGACGGGCCTGCGCTTCGCCGCCGTGGCCCGGATCACCGAACATTCGTGGACAGCGTGTGCGGTACTCGACCAGCTGAATGTCGGTTTGCAGGTCGGCGATGAGCTGGATCTTGTCACGACCCTGTGCCACGAAATTCGTCAGGCGCATCAGTCGGTGGTCATCGACAAGGCCAGTGATGACCCGCGTTACCGCGATCACCACACCCCTCGCCTCTATCCGTTCGAAAGCTACATCGCCGTGCCGATTTTTCGCACCGACGGACGTTTTTTCGGCACCCTCTGCGCCTTTGACCCCAACCCTGCGCCCCTCAAATCCAGCACGATCCAGAGCACCATGGAATCCTTCGCCCGGATGCTGACGCTGCAAATCGAGGCCGAAGAGAACCTGCAAAAAACCGAAGCAGCGCTGCGCAAGGAACGGGAAACCGCCGAACTGCGCGAACAGTTCATCGCCGTGCTCGGGCATGATCTGCGCAACCCTTTGTTCGCCATCAGCGCCGGTGCCGAAATGTTCCTGCGCAAACTACCCGATCCGGCGAATCAGCAGCGGGCCCGGCACATCCTCACCAGCGTCCGACGTGCAGCCAAACTGGTCGATGACGTTCTGGATTTCGCTCGCGGCTCTTGGGGCCGTGGCATTCCAGTGAACATCAAGCCGTGCCCGGATCTCGAGGATGCATTGCGGCGTGTGATTTCTGAAGTTCAGAGCGTCCATCCCGGCCGTACCCTTCAATCGTCCATCGGCGACCTGCACAGCGTTCAGTGTGATCGCGAGCGGGTCGCACAGTTACTCTCCAATCTGGTGGCGAACGCGGTTGCTCATGGCGATCCCGACGGCCCGATCGATATCAGCGCACAGATCAATGAAGGACAGTTCGTGCTGAGCGTGAACAATCAGGGGTTGATTGCGCAGGATACGTTGCCCCATCTATTCCGGCCCTACTCGCGATCGGCCTGCGGAACACCGCAGGCCGGCCTCGGGTTGGGGTTGTACATTGCCAGTCAGATTGCGCAGTCCCATGGCGAAAAACTGGACGTGGTCTCGACCGAGCAACAGGGCACGACGTTTACCTTCAGCCTTCCAATCCGGACTTAAGCGGTCGTACTGACCAAGGAACCGGAAGTGCTGCCACCTTCATCCTGCAACGCCTGCAACAACGCCGCCGTCGCGGTCTGCAACGAAGCTGAAGTGGCCGCCATCTGCGACTGAACCGCCGCGACGTCCGCCGCTTTGGCTTCGGCGCTTTCCTGTTTGGCCTGCGCCGCTTGCAGTTGCTGCTGTTGTTCCTGCAATTGCTTTTGCAGCTCGGCGATCTGCTTGCGCAGCTCTTTCACCGTGTCGGATTCTTCGCTGCTGCTGGAACTGCTGCCGCTCGCTGCGGGGGCGCCACCGGCGGATACCTTGGTGGTGTCGCTGGACGCCTCAGCGGTTGCAGTGACCGACGTGTCTTCGGTGCTGTCGCTGACAGCAGTCTTGTTCGAAGCAGTCGTGGCCGTCGGGGGGATCGAAACGGAAGTGATGCTGACCATGGCGGTTCTCCATTGGGTTTATAGGATTACCGTGGTCATCGACATCGACACTGCGGACTTGAGATCGACTGTGTACCGACTCGGTAAGCAAACCGGTACACAGCCATTCCCGTTACGCGCTTAAACGTGCCGTTACTTCATTCAACTGCCCCGACAACCCGTGCAGGTTGTGGCTGGCCGCTTCGGTGCGCTGTACGTTGTCCAGATTGGTGCTGGCGATGCTGGTGATCTCGGTGAGGTTGCGCGAGATGTCTTCGGCCACCGACGTCTGCTCTTCCGCGGCGGTGGCGATCTGGCGGTTCATGTCGCGGATGGCTTCCACGGCAAGGGTGATGCGCTCCAGCATGGCGCCGGCCTGAGTCACTTGCTCGACACTTTCCTCACTGCGTGACTGACCGCTTTCAATCGCCTGAGCGGCGTCCACCGCACCGGTTTGCACCGTTTGAATGATCTGGTTGATCTCGATGATCGACGCCGCCGTGCGCTGGGCCAGGCTGCGGACTTCATCGGCCACCACCGCAAAACCGCGCCCGGCTTCACCGGCACGGGCTGCTTCGATGGCGGCGTTGAGCGCCAGCAGATTGGTCTGCTCGGCGATGCCGCGAATCACTTCCAGTACCTTGCCGATGCGCCCGCTGTCGGTTTCCAGACGACGGATGACCGTGGCGGTATTGGCGATTTCGCCGCGCATTTGGGTGATGGTGTGAATGGTGCCCTGCATGACCTTTTCGCCCTGCTGGGCGGACTGGTCGGCATCATCGGCGGCACGTGCCGCGTCGGCTGCGTGACGTGCGACTTCTTGTGCGGTAGCAGACATTTCGTTCATCGCCGTGGCCACCTGATCGGTGCGGTTGAACTGCTCGTTAGTGCCGCTGGCCATCAGGGTGGCGATGGAATTCAGCTCACCGCTGGCACTGTCCAGATCCTTGGCGCTGCGCTGTAAACGGCTGAAGGTTTCGGCGAGGAAGTCGCGCAAGGTGTTGGCCGCTACCGCCAACCTGCCCAACTCATCCTGACGGGTGCTGGCCACGCGTTCGGCAAACTTGCCTTGGCTGAGTTGCGCCACGTATTCGATCAGTTTGCGAATCGGTTCGACCAGGTTGCGGTTGATCAGCCACAGGCTCAACAACCCGATCAGCAGACCCGAGGCGAGCATCACGATGATCCCCAGCAACACGGTGCGGTCGGCGTCGGCGCTGATCAGTTTCGATTGCTCGGCACCCTGCTTGCGCAATTCGCTGACCAACTCGCTCATCTGATCGCTGGTTGCGCGGTCCACCCCTTTGACCGCAGTGTCGCCAGCCGTTGGGTCGGCGCCTGCCGCCACGTAGGCGTCACGGCCCTTCTGATAAGCCGCGCCTAACAGACGATGTTCGTCCCGCAGGCGTTCGATGCGAGTCTTGAGTGACGGCTCGATACCCTTCTGTCCGGCCAGTTCACCGAGGATGCCCTGCACGTCGCGCTGACGGTCTTCGAATTGCTTCCAGTATTTGTCCAGGTCCGCAGGCTGCTTGCCGCGTAGCAGGACGTTTTTCCACTCCTGTACCTGCACCTTGAATTGCAGGTTGGCTTCATCGATCAATTGCGAGGTGTGCAGTGGGCCTTCGACCAGATTCGCGTAGTTCTGAACACCGCTGGACAGAAAGTGAAAGCAGGCCAGGGCGATCAGCAGCATCGCGAACAGACTGCCGCTCAGCAGGGCGAGAATTTGCGCTCTCAAGGACTTTTGCAAAAACATCGGGAGGTACTCATGACAGGAATGAGGCACGCCGCAACAAGGCGTGAAAGGTGTCCGGACATCCCTGTCTGCGACCTTGGTTCGTGGCCAAAGCCGTGCAAGTTAACGTCAGCGTAATCGGCGTCCCAGAGCGGTTCTTGAATGAAATCCGACCATCGGTACGGCCACTATTTTGCCGCCATCCAACTGTCACAAAACCGTCAAAACTCCTTGCGATGATGCGGCTCAAGTGAACCTGCAAAATCCGCCGTAACGCGACCTGCTACACAAAGTGACCGACAGCGCCTCCTTCAGTGAGACCTCATGAACCACAGCATCGACCAAAGTCATCGCGACACGGACCTGTTCGGTCTGCTGTACGGTTTCAGTTTTCGCCCCGGCGAGCGCGGGCGGGAGCTCGATTCGGCCAAGGCCTTGCAGTGCCTGCAACATCCCGGCGACAACGACGAATTTCTCTGGCTGCACCTGAATCTGGCTCATGCGGCGTGCGAGCGCTGGATGAAAAGCCATCTGGAATTGCCCGACGAATTTTTCGAAGCGCTGCATGAGGGCTCCCGTTCGACGCGCATCGAGCATGTGGATTCGGCGTTGCTGGCGGTGGTCAACGATGTGGTGTTTAACCTCAGCAGCATGGTCTCGTCCGATGTTTCGACGCTGTGGGTTTGCGCCCGCAGTCGGCTGATCGTCAGCGCACGCCTGCAACCGCTGCATTCGGTGGACAAGCTGCGCTCGTCGGTGAAGGCCGGTGAGTGCTTTCGCTCGCCGCTGGAATTGCTGGTGCATCTGCTGCGCGATCAAGGCGAAGTGCTGACCCAGATCGTGCGCAAGACCAGCCTCAGTGTCGACCAGATCGAAGATGAGCTGCTGTCCTCGCGGCTGTCGACTAATCGTGCCGAACTGGGTGCCAACCGACGGGTGCTGGTGCGCCTGCAACGCTTGTTGGCGCTGGAACCGGGCTCGTTGCTGCGCCTGCTCAATCGCCCGCCGCAGTGGTTGCAAAAGGAGGACGTCAAGGAGCTGCGCAAGTCCACCGAGGAGTTCGCGCTGATCATCAACGACCTCACGGCGCTGGGCGAACGGATCAAGCTGTTGCAGGAAGAAATCGCCGCCAACCTCAACGAACAGAGCAACCGCACGCTGTTCACCCTGACCGTGGTCACGGTGCTGGCGTTGCCGATCAACATCATCGCCGGTTTTTTTGGCATGAACGTCGGTGGCGTGCCACTTTCCGGCGACCCGGAAGGGTTCTGGATTCTGGTGGCATTGGTCGCGACGTTTACCGTGATCGCCGGGCGTTGGGCGTTTCGCAAGCGCCAGGATTATTGAGCCTCACACAGCACCTGTAGCAGCAGGCTTCGCCAGCTGCTACAGGGTTCACCGGTGGACTCGGATCAACGGATCTGTAAAAACCCAAAACACTGACCCAGCGCAGCTTCCCTGTAACATTCAGCAACGATCATGGGCGACACTCCTTCTTCCCTCAGGATTGTCCGTCATGGCTACTCCTTCCTTCACCGCCGCCCAGGCGCCCGCCCGTAGCGCCAAACCGCAACTCGATAAAAAGCCCAGCTTATTGACCATCGTTATTTTCTTCGCCGTGCTGGGCTGCGGGCTGTTGTTCACCGCCTACAGCCTGATGCACGACATGAACGAACTCGGCACCGTGGTGACCACATGGACGCCGTTTCTGCTGTTGGGCGTGGCGCTGCTGATTGCCCTCGGCTTTGAGTTCGTCAACGGTTTCCACGACACCGCCAACGCCGTGGCCACGGTGATTTACACCAACTCCTTGCCGCCGAATTTCGCGGTGGCCTGGTCCGGGTTCTTCAACTTCCTCGGGGTGCTGTTGTCCAGCGGCGCGGTGGCGTTCGGCATCATCGCCCTGCTGCCGGTGGAGCTGATTCTGCAAGTCGGTTCCTCCGCCGGTTTCGCGATGATCTTCGCCCTGTTGATCGCCGCGATCCTGTGGAACCTCGGCACCTGGTGGCTGGGCTTGCCGGCGTCTTCGTCGCACACCCTGATCGGCTCGATCATCGGCGTCGGCGTGGCCAATGCCCTGATGCACGGTCGTGACGGCACCAGCGGTGTGGACTGGGCGCAGGCAACCAAAGTCGGCTATGCGCTGTTGCTGTCGCCGCTGATCGGCTTCGCGTTTGCCGCGCTGTTGCTGCTGGCCTTGCGTGCTTTCGTGAAGAATCGTGCGCTGTATAAAGCACCGAAGGGTGACACTCCGCCACCGTGGTGGATTCGCGGCATGTTGATCCTGACGTGCACTGGCGTGTCTTTCGCCCACGGTTCCAACGATGGCCAGAAAGGCATGGGCCTGATCATGCTGATTCTGGTCGGCACGCTGCCGATGGCATATGCGCTGAACCGCACCATGCCGGCGGACCAGGCGCTGCAGTTTGCCGCCGTGGCCGAAGTCACCCAGCAAGCACTGGTCAAAAGTGCGCCGCTGCCAGCGCCGGCCGACCCGCGTCCGGTGCTGTCCGATTACGTGCGCAGCAAGGAAGTCACGCCGCAACTGATCCCCGCCCTCGCCGCGTTGACCGGCAATATCGGTAACGAAGTGAAGGGCTACGGCTCGCTCTCGAAAGTCCCCGCCGAGGCCATGGGCAACGTGCGTAACGACATGTACCTGACCAGCGAAACCATTCGCCTGATGGACAAAAACAAGGTCGGCAACTTCGACGCCGACACCACCGGCAAACTGCAACTGTTCAAGCAGCAGATCGACAACGCCACGCGGTTCATTCCGCTGTGGGTAAAAATCGCGGTGGCCATCGCCCTGGGGTTGGGCACCATGGTCGGCTGGAAGCGCATCGTGGTGACGGTCGGCGAGAAGATCGGCAAGACCCACCTGACGTATGCGCAAGGCGCCTCGGCGGAAACCGTCGCGATGCTGACCATCGGCGCGGCAGACATGTTCGGCCTGCCGGTCTCAACCACGCACGTGTTGTCTTCGGGCGTGGCCGGGACCATGGTCGCCAACGGCGGTGGCTTGCAGATGAAGACCATCCGCAACTTGCTGATGGCCTGGGTGTTGACCTTACCGGCGGCGATTCTGTTGTCGGGCAGTTTGTATTGGTTGTTCACCCGGTTGTTCTGAGATCAGGTGGTGTTTTTGTAAACGCCACCAAGATCTTTTGCTTCTATCCCGAGACAGCCTGGCGCATCAGCACCCGCTCGCGCACCACGTCATAGACCCAGTGGTAGACGTAGGTGTACGGCAGGAAAAACAGCAACACGCCGATATCCAGCACGAACGCTTGCCACAGGCTGACCTTCAGCCACCAGGCTATCAACGGCACACCCACCGCGACCAGACCGCCTTCGAACAACAGCGCATGGACGACACGGACCCACGCGTTGTGCGCGATGTCGTAGTGTTTGAGCGCACGGTCGAACAATCCGTTGAAGATCACGTTCCAGACCAGGGCGAGTGCCGCGAGAGCCATGGTCACGAGGCCCATGTCGAGCATCGGTTTGTCCATGATCCACGCCAGCAACGGGGTACAGATCAGGATGGCCAGCAATTCGAAACCAATGGCCTGGAAAATACGTTCAGTGATGGATTTGTTGGCGCTCATGGCCAGACTCCTCTGAGTGACTGTGGTTGCCATGATCCTTCTTCACACCGATACTTCATAACCAATAACCATCGATCAAGGCGATAGTTCATGGCCTCTCAAGAAGTGTTGCAGGCCTTCGTTCAGGCAGCGACTCAAGGCTCGTTTTCCGCCGCAGCGCGCAAACTGGGCCGCAGTCAGTCGACCATCAGCGCCGCCGTGGCCAGCCTTGAAATCGACTTGAACCTGACCCTGTTCGACCGCAGCAGCCGCAAGCCGAGCCTGACACCGGCCGGGCACGTGATGCTGCAACGGGCCGAGGAAATCCTGGCCGCCACCAGCCGACTGGAAATGACTGCCAGCCAACTGTCCCAAGGGGTCGAGCCAAAACTGACCGTGGCGATTTCCGACACGTATCAGTCCGACCGCTTCGAAGCGGCGCTCAGTGCTTTCGAGCAACGTTATCCAGATCTGGAACTTGAATGCCTGATCGCCGAGTGCGATGACCTGGTGGCCTTGGTGCAACGGGGCCGGGCGCATGTGGCCTTCGCCGAAAAGCAAGACAGTTACCCGCCGGACCTGGTCAGTTCGACCGTGGAAGAACGGACCGAAATTGCCCTGTTCGTGTCCCGCGAGCATCCGTTGGCGGCGCTAGACCACATCGATCAAGACGTGCTGCAACAACACCGTGAGCTGCGCCTGGCGACGATCGTCAATCCGTATGAAAGCCGTGCGAAGGGGCGCGTCTGGTCGGCGCCGAGTTATCTGATGCTGCTGGAAATGGCCCAGGGCGGATTCGGCTGGGCGCCGTTGCCGCGGTGGCTGGTGGAGCGGTTTGGGCCAGGGACGTTGCAGGAACTGGACGTGCGCGGCTGGCCGAAACCGGTGTTCGTCGATGCACTGTGGTCGCGGCTGCATCCGCCAGGGCCGGCGGGGAGTTGGTTGCTTGGCAAGATGCTGGAATAGCGTTGGCGATGGTAAGGGCCACCCCTCCCCAGCCCTCTCCCCACGGGGAAGAGAGGGAAAGGGAGCTCGATCTCCATAGTTTTCAGAACCTGAGTTCGACTCGATTTTTCAGGTCGATGTAACTCGAAAGAAC
This sequence comes from Pseudomonas silensiensis, assembly GCF_050434865.1. Taxonomy (NCBI): domain Bacteria; kingdom Pseudomonadati; phylum Pseudomonadota; class Gammaproteobacteria; order Pseudomonadales; family Pseudomonadaceae; genus Pseudomonas; species Pseudomonas silensiensis. Next base: position 38,286 of record NZ_JBNDJH010000028.1, on the reverse strand, counting down.
ACCTCGGTCAGTCCCCTCTACCCCCTGGGGAGAGGGTTAGGGTGAGGGGTCGATCTAACTCCCGCAACCGGGCCTCAATAAACCGCCGCTCCGGAACTTGCTGCGTCAACTCCGACGCCCGCTCATAAGCCGCCCGCGCCTCATCAATCCTTCCCAGCTGCCGACAAAACTCCGCCCGCGCCGCGTGCGCCAAGTGGTAATCCAGCAAATCACCCCGCGCCAGAATCCCTTCAACCAACGTCAGCCCCGCCAACGGCCCATCCCGTTTGGAGATCGCCGCCGCACGGTTCAGTTCGATCACTGGCGAAGGCGCCGCCCGCAACAGCACGTCATACAGACCCACAATCTCCCGCCAGTCCGTTTCCGCCGCCGTGGGCGCTTCGGCATGCGACGCCGCTATCGCTGCTTGCAGGCAATAAGGACCGAATTGCCGAGTCGTCAGCGCCCGCTCCACCAGTGCGCAACCTTCTTCGATCATCGAAGCGTCCCACAACGAACGGTCTTGCTCATCCAGCACGATCAACTCCCCGCTCGCCGACGTCCGGGCCGGGCGTCGGGACTCATGCAACAGCATCAGCGCCAGCAGCCCCATCACCTCGGGTTCGGGCAACAGTTCCATCAACAGGCGACCGAGCCGAATCGCCTCGCGGGTCAAATCCTCACGGGTCAGTTCCGCGCCCATGGACGCGGAATAGCCTTCGTTGAACACCAGGTAAATCACCCGCAGCACGCTGTCCAGGCGCTCGGGCAATTCCGCCAGGGTTGGCACTTGATAAGGAATTTTCGCGTCACGGATTTTTGCTTTAGCCCGCACGATGCGCTGGGCGATGGTCGCTGGCGCCGACAGGAAGGCCCGGGCGATTTCTTCCGTGGTCAGGTCGCAGACTTCCCGCAGCGTCAACGGCACCTGGGCGTCCGCCGCGAGTGCCGGGTGACAACAGGTGAAAATCAGGCGCAGGCGATCGTCTTCCACGTCTTCGTCACTCCAGTCGGCCTGCTCCAGCGCCTCCAGTTGATCGATCAACATCGGTTGCGACGCGATGAAGCGTGCACGTCGACGCAACACATCGATGGCCTTGAAGCGCCCCGTGGACACGAGCCAGGTACGCGGATTGTCCGGCACACCGTCACGCTGCCAGCGCTCGACGGCGACGAAAAACGCCTCGTGCAAGGCTTCTTCGGCGAGGTCAAAATCGCCGAGCAAACGGATCAGGGTCGCCAGAATCCGCCGTGAGTCCTCGCGGTAAACCTGCTCAACCTGCGCCCGTACCGACTCGGCCGACATCAGGCGCCGGGATTCAACTGACGAACGGGACGCACCTCGACACAGCCGACCCGGGCCGCCGGAATATTGCCGGCAACCTGGATGGCTTCATTCAGGTCCTTGGCATCGATCAGGTAGAAGCCGGCCAATTGCTCCTTGGTTTCGGCGAACGGGCCGTCGGTGATCGACATCTTCCCGTTGCGCATACGCACGGTCGTCGCGGTCTGCACCGACTCCAGCGCCTCGGCGGCGACCATTCGACCGCTGCCCTGAATCGCCTCGGCGTAGGCCATGCATTCCGCGTCATTCGGGCTTTCGGGCAGCGAGTGCAACTCGTGCTCGTTGCTGTAGACCAGGCATAAATACTTCATGGGGCTCTCCTGAATCGAACGGATCAACTATGGCTGCTGATTGACGCTTTCGCGACATTCCCGACGAATCGGCCTGACGCTCAGGGTTCCAGGTTGAACAGTGCCGTGCCGCTCATCATGTCGAACGGGACCGACCAGTGTTCGTGGACGATGCGCCAGTGCCCATCGTCGCGCCGATAGCAGGCAGTCACGCGCATCCAGCAGGCCTGGGTTTCGCCCTTCTCGTTGGTGCCACCGCAATGGGCCAGCCAATGGGCGAAGGCGATGTGCTCGTCCGCGACGATGTTCATATGATCGAAGTCGAACGTGTGCGCGCCCTGGCACATTTCCATGCATTCCTGCCAATGCGCGCGGTAGGCGGCCTTGCCCCGAAATTGCAGGGCTTTGACCGCGTCATAGGAGACGATGTCCTCGGCATACAGGGACATGAGTTTCTCGACATCCTTGGCGATGACCGCCTGACGATAGGTGTCGATCAGGGCCTGGATTTCGTGGGTAGCGTTCATGGTGGTTCTCCGTGGTTTTTGTTGTGAAGACACCCTTAGTCGTCTGGCGAAAAGCCAAATCGACAGTCAAATAAAAAATAATCCATGGACGCAAACTCGTTAGAATTCGAAACACATTTATGTTGGAAAAAGGACACTCCAGTGACAGCCCGACTCGTGCCTTACGACAGCCTGAACGCGCTCCAGCGCCAGCAGGTCGAGGCCATTGAAGTTCATAAAGAACAAATCAGGTTCTCCGGCGACATCCACGGTGCGTTGCACACCTTGCTGTCCAAACCCGGCCCCGGCGTCAAAGGATTCGCGCTACTGGTTGAGGATATTCCCGTAGCCTTTCTGCTGCTCAAACGCCCGCCCGTATTGCCAGCGTGGGCCGATGAACACAGCGCCACCCTTCACGCACTGCAAGTCGATCATCGGGCTCAGGGCAAAGGCTATGGCAAGGCCTGTCTGCAAGCCCTGCCCGAGGTGGCGCGTCAGGCGTTTCCGGAAATAAAGGGGCTGGAGTTGTCGGTGGATGCGGATAACGCATCGGCCATCGCGCTTTACGCAAAATTCGGCTGGGTCGACAGCGGCGAAGCCTACAGGGGGCGGATCGGTTACGAACGGCGCATGGGTCTGATTTTCTGAGGTGGCTATGCTCAACAGCAGCGCCGGCTCGGGTGCGCGACAGCCTCTACTGACACAACGCTCCCACAGGTGTTCTGCGGTGCTCGAGAGATTGTGGTTACAACTCCAACACCATCTCATGCCACGCCATCCCGCCATGGTCAGACGCTGAAGGCTTGACGTAGGCAAACCCGAACCCGGCATACAGCGGAATGTGCCGCTCCTTGCACATCAGATGGATGCTGGTCTTGCCCAACACCCGCATCCGCTCGATGAATTCGCCCATCAACCGTTTCGCCAGCCCCTGCCCCTGATAATCCGGGTGCACCACCACCGACATGATCACCACGTGCGGGCCAGCCGGGTCGTGGCCGATCAGTTCCTTGAACGCCTCGTCCGACATTTCTACCTGAAACGCCGCACCGGAATTGATGAAACCGGCTACAACGCCATCGACTTCGGCCACGATGAAACCTTCGGGCCAGGTGGCAATGCGCGTGGCGATTTTTTCGCGGGTGGCGGCTTCGTCGCCTTCATAGGCAACGGTCTCGATGGCGTAGCAGCGGTCCAGATCAGCAGGTGTGACGTGGCGGATGACGGTGTTCATGGCAGCTCGAAATCAGCGAGGGAATGGCTGGGGATCATAAATCAGCGCCACCACGACATCGAGAGGCGAATCACCGATCCGCCTCCCGATGCAGTCATTACGGTTTGAGTGGCAGCCAGATTTCCAGCACGCCGGTGTTGAGCTTCGGGTTGAAGTCTTCGCTGTAGCGTTCGAATTCCGGCGCGTCCGCCGCTTGATAACCGGACTGCGGCAGCCAGGTTTTCCAGATGTATTGGAAGGTCTGGGGCAACTGATCGAGAGAGCCCTTGTGCTCGAACACCGCGTAATGCTGAGGTTGAACCTCAACCCAGCGGTACTTTTCGGGCAGGTCGTCGAGCTTGCTGATTTCAACGCCAGCAATGTATTCGAAGCCGCCCTTGCCATCCGGATTGCAGCAGATGCCGTAGGTCACTTCGCTTTTTTGACCGGGAATTTTGCCAATCTCGGGAATGAATTTCTCCCAGAGATCGGGAATGCCTTTAGTGGTGTCTGCAGTAAATCGTCCGCCAAGCCCTGCAATGAGCAGGAAGTGCCCGTGCTCGAAACGTGGCTTGGCGGTTTCGACGCCTGTTTGCTCATCCATGACTCAACTCCTGGAACAAAAAAGTGGGTTCGGCTGGGAGTATAGAAGCCAAACCCGATTCGCCCAATTACAGTGCGTGCAACTGCTCGATGGCACCTGCGCCGACGAACTCGTTATACCCTGATAGGATCACGTAGACCGCGAAATAGCAGAAGATCGCCGCCGATGCCATATAGGAGTAGCGCAACAGTTTGTCCCCCAGCAACTTGCCGCCGTGACTCGCCGCGAAGCACAAAGCCACGCACCAGAGCAGCCCGGCACAGAGAAACCCGCCAAGAAACAGCGCCGAGCTGAGGGCGCCACCGCCGCCGGAACGAGCGATCAATGTGCCGCCCACCGCCGCGAACCAGAGAATGGCGCTGGGTGACGACATGGCGAGGAAGATCCCGCGGAAAAACTCGCGTCGATGGGAGTTCTGCCCCACGTCTTCGGCCTGCGCCAGTACCGCCTCATGGTGAATCGCCGAATAGATCATCTTCGCCGCGAAGTACAGCAGCAGCGCCGAACCGCCGATCCACAGCACCCAGCGCACCGTTTCGTATTGCAGCAAAACGGTCATCCCGGCCAAGGCCAGCACGGCGTAGATCAGGTCGCCGACGCACGTCCCCAAACCCAATGCAAAGCCTTGAAAATAGCCGCGCTGCATCGCCAGCGTGATCATCGCGATGTTGGCCACGCCGATGTCCAGGCACAGCGAAAGGCTCAGCAAGAAGCCACTGGTAAATTCCATCAACCGATTTCCTTCGGACAAATTTGTTTACATAGTCGCTGGACAGTTTGCCACATCAGCCCTTACATTCCGCCACAGGTCACCGCAGTGACCAGCGTCGCTCGGACGGTTCCGGGCGCTCACGTTATCCGAGGCAACAATGGCTAACCCAGGTTCGCCGCGCCGCTTTGCGCGCATAGATCGACTCCCCCCTTACGTATTCAACATCACTGCCGAGCTGAAGATGGCCGCCCGTCGTCGTGGCGAAGACATCATCGACTTCAGCATGGGCAACCCCGATGGCCCTACTCCGCCCCACATCGTCGAAAAACTGGTGACCGTCGCCCAGCGCGAAGACACCCATGGTTATTCGACGTCCAAGGGCATTCCGCGTCTGCGCCGGGCGATTTCCAATTGGTACAAGGATCGCTACGAGGTCGACATCGACCCGGAAAGCGAAGCCATCGTCACCATCGGTTCCAAGGAAGGCCTGGCGCATTTGATGCTGGCCACCCTCGACCAGGGCGACACCGTTCTGGTGCCGAACCCGAGCTACCCGATTCACATCTACGGCGCGGTGATTGCCGGCGCCCAGGTGCGTTCGGTGCCGTTGATTCCGGGCGTGGACTTCTTCGCCGAACTGGAAAGCGCCATTCGCGGCTCGATTCCGAAACCGAAAATGATGATCCTCGGCTTCCCGTCGAATCCCACTGCTCAATGCGTGGAGCTGGACTTCTTCGAGCGGGTGATCGCCCTCGCCAAGCAGTACGACGTTTTGGTGGTGCACGACCTGGCTTACGCCGACATCGTCTACGACGGCTGGAAAGCCCCGTCGATCATGCAAGTGCCAGGCGCCAAGGATATTGCGGTGGAGTTTTTCACCCTGTCCAAGAGCTACAACATGGCGGGCTGGCGCATCGGCTTCATGGTCGGTAATGCCGAGTTGGTCAATGCCCTGGCGCGGATCAAGAGCTACCACGACTACGGCACGTTTACCCCGCTGCAAGTCGCGGCGATTGCGGCGCTGGAAGGTGATCAGCAGTGCGTCAAAGACATCGCCGAGCAGTATCGTCAGCGTCGCAACGTGCTGGTCAAAGGCCTGCATGAACTGGGCTGGATGGTCGAGAATCCGAAAGCGTCGATGTATGTCTGGGCGAAGATTCCCGAGGCTTATGCGCACTTGGGCTCGCTGGAGTTCGCCAAGAAACTGCTGGCCGAGGCCAAGGTTTGCGTCTCGCCGGGCGTAGGGTTTGGTGAGTATGGGGATGATCACGTGCGCTTTGCGCTGATCGAAAACCAGGACCGGATTCGTCAGGCCGTACGCGGGATTCGCGGGATGTTCCGGGCGGATGGGTTGGTACCGAAAACTAACGGTTAACACATAACCCGTAGGAGCGAGCCTGCTCGCGATGAGGCCATCACCTCCAATTGAGGTGTGAACTGGCGCCACCGCTATCGCGAGCAGGCTCACTCCTACAATGGTGATGTGTTGAGTCATGAATTCATCACCCACAAAAAAACCGCATCGCTGCGGTTTTTTTGTGTTTGGCGTTTGTGTCAGACGAACAGCGACAACAGCAGGATGAAGCCCAGGCCCACCACGGACAGGATGGTTTCCATCGCGGTCCAGGTCTTGAAGGTTTCCGCCACGGTCATGTTGAAGTACTGCTTCACCAGCCAGAAACCCGCGTCATTGACGTGCGACAGGATCAACGAACCAGCACCGGTCGCCAGTACCAGCAGCTCACGGTTCACACCTGGAATCATCCCCACCACCGGCACCACGATGCCCGCACCAGTAATGGTCGCCACGGTTGCCGAACCGGTGGCGATACGGATCACCGCTGCTACCAGCCAGGCCAGCAGGATCGGCGAGATCTGTGCGTTCACCGCCATGTGGCCGATCACGTCACCCACGCCGCTGGTCACCAGCATCTGCTTGAAGCCACCACCGGCACCGATGATCAGAATGATCGCGGCAGTCGGCGCAAGGCTCGCGTCGAGCAACTTGAGGATCTTGTTCGAGCCCATGCCCTGACGGTGGCCGAAGGTGTACAGCGACAGCAGCAACGCCAGCAGCAGCGCCGAAATCGGGTGACCGATCAGGTCCATGAAGGTGCGGAAGAAGTTGCCGTCCGGCAGCACCACGTCAGCAAAGGTCTTGAGCAACATCAGGAACACCGGCAACAGCACGGTGATCAGGGTGATGCTGAAGCTCGGCAGTTCAGCCGCGTCTGGCTCGCGCGCCAATTGATCGACCAGTTCCTGGTTAGGATGACCCGGAATGTACTTGGCGATGAACGTGCCGTAGATCGGGCCGGCGATGATGGCCGTCGGCAGCGCAACGATCAGGCCGTAGAGAATGGTTTTACCGATGTCGGCACCGAACACGCCGATGGCCAGCAACGGGCCCGGGTGCGGCGGAACCAGACCGTGCACCGCGGACAGACCGGCCAGCAGCGGGATACCGATCTTGATGATCGACACGCCGGTACGCCGGGCCACGATGAACACCAGCGGGATCAACAGCACGAAGCCGATTTCGAAGAACAGCGGAATGCCGACCAGGAACGCGGCAAACATCATCGCCCATTGCACCTTGTCCTTGCCGAACGCGCGAATCAGGGTTTGGGCAATCTGATCCGCCCCGCCCGACTCGGCCATCATTTTGCCGAGCATGGTGCCCAGCGCGAGGATGATCCCGACGAACCCGAGCACCCCACCGAAGCCGTCCTGGAACGCCTTGATGATGGTGCCGATCGGCATGCCGGAGGTCAGCCCGAGAAAAGCGGCGGCGATGATCAGGGCAATGAACGGGTGAAGCTTGAACTTGGTGATCAGGACGATAAGCCCGATCACCGTGACCACTGCATCGAGCAGCAGGAACGTCTCGTGGGACATGCCAAACATTAGGGGTGTCTCCTGGTTGTTGTTGTTATTAAAGCGGGTAATTCGCAAGCCAACAGGACAGCGCTATCTCTTCTGGCAAAACTCATACGGCGTGTTTCAGGCCATGAGCCTGCCACCAGTCATGAGCTTGCTTCGCTAATTGGTCGACGCTGTGAGTCGAAGCGTCCAGAGCCAGGGTCAGGGGCTCACCAACGGGTGATTCAAGGGTGGCGAACTGGCTGTCGATCAAGGTTGACGGCATGAAGTGGCCCGGCCGATGGGAGACACGATCAGCGGCGACTTCAGGGGTCAGTTCAAGGAACACGAAGCCCAGGCCCGGCAAGGCGCTGCGCAGACGTTCACGGTAAATGTGTTTGAGGGCCGAGCAGGTCAGCACCGGGCGTTCGCCCTTGGCGTCGATGCGGCGCAATTCATCGCACAGGCTGTCGAGCCAGCCGGCACGGTCGTCGTCGTTCAGGGGGATCCCCGCGCTCATCTTTTCGATATTGGCGGCAGGGTGGAAAGTGTCGCCTTCAATGGCGGTCGCGCCGCTGAGTTGGCACAAGGCCTCGCTGACGCAAGTCTTGCCGCAACCGGCAACGCCCATGATGACCAGGGCGGTGATGGGATGATTCATGTAACACCTCAGCGCGCAGACAGCGCTACCTTTGCCGGTTATGACACTAGAACAAAGGTAGAAGTTGCCGACGCCTTCTTGTCATTTTTGTGGGTTGCAGCATGTTCGTTCCCGACGCCGAAAAGCGGGGATCAGGCAAACCCCGCTCACGCATTTGCAGCTGCGTCGAGACAGCGCTACCTTAGTGCCTCGAATTTTGTTTGGCAAGCCGTCCGATGATCTCCCCTAAAAACGATAAAAATACGCGCACCACTGGCCGCCCCACTTTGAACGAAGTCGCACGCCTGGCCGGTGTCAGCCCGATCACCGCCTCTCGCGCCCTGCGCGGAGTCAGCACGGTGGCCACCGAACTGGTGGAAAAAGTCCAGAAAGCCGCCCTCGACCTTAACTACGTGGTCAACCCCGCCGCCCGCGCGTTAGCCTCGGCCCAGAGCCATTCGGTGGTGGTTTTGGTGCCGTCGCTGTCCAACTTATTGTTCATCGACACGCTAGAAGCCATTCATCAGGTTTTGCGACCAAAGGGCTTCGAAGTGCTGATCGGCAACTTCCATTACTCACGTGATGAAGAAGAAAACCTGCTGCGCAACTACATGGCGTATCAGCCTCGCGGTTTACTGCTGACCGGTTTCGACCGCACCGAAAGTTCGCGACGGATGATCGAAGCCAGCAACATTCCCTGCGTGTACATGATGGAACTGGACAGCGCCGCCGGCCTGAATTGCGTGGGTTTTTCGCAACTCGCTGCCGGCGAGACAGCGGCCGGGCATTTGCTGTCACGCGGTCGTAAGCGTCTGGCCTACATCGGCGCGCAACTCGATCAACGCACGTTGCTGCGCGGCGAAGGTTTCCGCAAAGCCCTGCAAAAGGCCGGTTTGTATGACCCGGATCTGGAAGTGCTGACACCTCGCTCTTCGTCGGTCGGTCTCGGTGGTGAACTGTTCCTGCAACTGCTCGCCAGTCATCCCGATGTCGATGCGATCTTCTTCGGCAACGACGACCTGGCCCAGGGCGCACTGCTCGAAGCCCTGCGCTGCGGGATCAAGATTCCCGAACAAGTGGCGATCCTCGGCTTCAACGACCTGCCGGCCTCGGCCCACATGGTGCCGCGCCTGAGCAGCATCAGCACCCCGCGAGAAGCCATCGGCCGGCGCGCGGCGGAGCAGATGTTGACGTTGATGGCTGGCAACACGGTCGCCAAACCGGTGCAGGACATGGGGTTTGAGTTGAAGGTGCGCGAGAGTACCTGACACGGCACCTTGATCGTTCCCACGCAGAGTGGGAACGATCGGTTACTAAGCGCGTCGGCTTATCAGCACCCCGGCAAACACGCCCACCCAAAGGATTGACACCCCATAGTTGATCCGCTGATACAAACCGAACCCCTGCCCCGCCTCAACGGCCTGTCCCATCAATGGCAGCACCGACAACGCCCCAAGCGTGCACACCAGGGAAAACCAGGCGAACCACTTTAAGCCCAATACTCGCGACGCCAGATAGATCCATAGCGCGTTGGCGATCAGCAGCGTCAGAAACATCGCCAGACCCGAAAGGTTATGCAACTTCTGACTGTCGGAGGGATTCGCCAGGGCACAGCCGATATCGCAGGAAAAATACCCGGTGCCGAAACTGGCAACACCGTGCAGCACAATCAGCACGGCGCTCAGTCGAGCGAGTTTCGAGGTATGGAAAGTCGCGAACGCGGCCAGACCGAAGACGATAAACAACACACCCAACGGGAAGTTGTTGATCTGTGGCGACAGGACATGAGTCGGTGCCCCGATGGCACCCAGCTCACTCATCGCCTGATTGAGATGGCTATATCCGGGATACAAGCTGCCGGCAATCACTACACCGACCAGCAACCAGATCGGCGCCAACAAACCTGCCACATAGCCCCACTTGAGCATTCCCTTGTTCACTCGCCGTCACTCCCTTGATAGCCCTGTCCGAACCAGACAAGTGGCCAGCAACTTAGTGACTCTTCGAACAAAAGTCACCCCTGTCCGAGCATCAACGCTCCTCGCCCATTGGCCGTGATCATCACCACCATCGCGGTGACCTGGAATTACATCTACACCACGCTGTTCGAGCGCTGGTTAAGTCGCCAGCCTTCGCGAACCCGCACCGTTAAACGGCGCATCGCCCATGCCGTGGGTTTTCAACTAACCTTGATAGTGTTCCTCATCCAACTGGTTATGTGATCGCACGTTTGGTTTGCCAACTTCGGCGCTGCCGGATCCGGTTTGAATACGCTGAATGTCTGTTAGATTCCTGAAGCGTCGAATCGCTAACGGAGTAGCTCAATGGAACATGCACTGAAGATTCTGGGTAAAGCCTCGTCCATCAACGTCAGAAAAGTCCTGTGGACCTGTGAGGAACTGGGTGTTGCCTACGAACGTGAAGACTGGGGCGGCGGTTATGCGTCGACCCACACGCCGGAGTTTCTCAGGCTCAACCCCAACGCACTGGTGCCCGTGATCATCGATGAGGCCGGCGTGCTGTGGGAGTCCAACACCATCTGCCGCTATCTGGCCGGTAAACACCACAACACCGATCTGCTACCCCACGAACCGGCGGCCCGCGCTCGGGTGGAACAGTGGATGGATTGGCAAGCGACTGAACTCAATGCCTCCTGGAGCTATGCGTTCACGGCATTGGTACGCAAAGATCCGGAGTTCCAGGACGCGCATCACATTGCCGCCGGTGTACACGGCTGGAATCAGAAAATGGGCATCCTCGAGCATCAGCTCGCGGCCACCAAAGCGTATGTCGCCGGGCCTCACTTCACGCTGGCGGACATCGTCATCGGGCTGTCGATCAACCGCTGGCTGATGACACCGATGGAACGCCCCGACTACCCGGCCATCGACGAGTATTTCCAACGGTTGGCACAACGCCCGGGATTCCTGAAACATGGCTGCAACGGCCTGCCATAACGCCAAACCCGCAACGCTCCTACCCTGAAAAGAGAGACTCATGAACGGACTCAACGTACTGCTGACCGGTGCCTGCGGCAGAATCGGCAAAACTTTTTTCGAAGCCTCAAAAGACCGCTACACCTTCGTCCTGACGGATCGCATCGAGCCCGACTTTGTGGTCGATGCGCCTCACCGTTTCGTCAGCCTGGACCTGTCCAGCCCCGCGGCCATGGTCGAAGTATTGAAAGGGATCGACGTCATCGTGCACCTGGCCGGCATTCCTCACGCCACTGCCACTTTCAATGAGCTGCTGCCCAATAACATTCTTGCCACCACTTACCTGTTCGAAGCTGCGGTAACGGCTGGCTGCAAACGACTGGTGTTCGCCAGCAGTGCGCAAACCATCGAAGGCTATCCGGTGGACCGGCAGATCACCCCGGGCATGCAGGTCATGCCGGCCAATCTGTATGGCGTCAGCAAGTGTTACGGCGAAGCGTTGTGTGCGTTCTATGCTGCCAAACGCAACCTCTCGACTATCGCGATACGGATCGGCGCTTTCGAATTCCCGGACCGTCATGAACTGACCAATGCCCGAGACCTGAGCGCCTGGCTGAGCCCGCGCGATGCGGTACAGTTGCTGCAACGTTCGGTGGAGGTCGAAGGCGTGCAACACCTGATCGCCCACGGCATTTCCAACAACCGCTTCAAGCGTCTGGACCTCAGCGAAACCATGCGGGTGTTGGGTTACCGGCCGGTGGATGATGCGTTTCAGACGTTCGATATCCCGATTGCGCCATAAACCCTCCGATCAGGCCGCCTTCGCCTCGGCGACGTTTCTCGGGTTGTTCCTTGGCGCGAGCGAACCTGCAATCAATAAAAAAGGGTCCCTTCGAAGGACCCTTTTCAATGTGCCGCTATCAACTTATCTGCAAGGTCGAATTGAATTGACTGATCGCATCCACCACATGCCGCGACCCTTGTTGAATCTCCAGAATCACGGCTCCCGCCTCATTCGCCAGTTCCACCCCAAGCCCGGTTCGACCCAAACTGGACTGCATGCTCGACACCGCACTCAATGACAAATCGTGGTTCTTGCGCACCACTTCAACGATCTCCACCGTTGCCTGGCTCGTTCGTGCCGCAAGGCTGCGAACTTCATCGGCGACTACCGCGAACCCGCGCCCGTGTTCCCCGGCCCGGGCCGCTTCGATCGCGGCGTTGAGCGCCAACAGGTTGGTCTGATCGGCAATTCCACGAATGGTCTGAACGATGGTGCCGATGATGTCGGACTGTTTGCTGACGGCATCAATGCTCAGCGCCGCTTCGTTCAAGTTTTTGGAAATGTCCTGGATGATCTGCACCGTTTGCTGCACCACCTCAGAACCCTTCTGCGCACAGGCGTCGTTTTGAACCGAGGTGCTGTGGGCCGACTCTGCGGCGGTTTGCAGGGTGGTCACTTGATCGGTGATGTCGCTGGCGAACTTGACCACTTTGTACAACCGCCCCTTGGTGTCGAACAGCGGGTTGTAGGAAGCCTCCAGGAAAACCGTATGACCGTGTTTATCTTTGCGCTCGAAACGGCGCGATTGATATTCGCCGCGATTGAGCGAGGCCCAGAACGCTTTGTAGGCCTGAGATTCAGCTTCAGCACGATGACAAAACAGGCTGTGGTGCTGGCCAACCACTTCGTTGAGCGAGTAATGCATCGTCTTCAAGAAGTTGTCGTTGGCCGTGATGACTTTGCCATCCGGGGTGAATTCGATCACGGCCATGGAACGACTGATCGCCGCGAGCACGCTCTCGTTTTCGTGTTCCTTGTAGGTCCTGGCTGAGATGTCAGTGGCGACTTTGATCACACTCCGGACCTGACGATCGGCGCCGAACACCGGCATATAGCTGGCTTCGAGCCAGATCTCCTTGCCGCTCCTGTCCAAGCGTAAAAAGGTCCCGCTCACCGGTTCGCCGCGGGCCAGGTCACGCCACAACTTGGCGTAGGCTTCGCTTCGATAAAACGCTTCTTCGCAAAATATCCGATGATGTTTTCCGCGCACTTCTTCGGCGCTGTAACCCATGACACTGCAAAAGTTGTCGTTGGCATCGAGCACGATCCCTTCGGGGGTGAACTCAATCATCGCCATCGAGCGGCTGACCGCGGCCAACTTCGCGTTAGCCTCGGTCAGCGCGCAATTGAATCGTTCGATTTCCAGCAAGTCAGACTTGTGACGTCGGTTAAACATAGTCATATCACCTTCAGCGCGGTCTTTTGTTTGATGAAAGTTCTTTGGTCTTTCAACAGCTCCAGCACTACGTTCCAAGGAACAGGCACACGCATCCCTCCACAGGAAGGACTGGGTCAGGTGATCAATGATGTTTAATCGGAGAGTCCATATTGCAACGCTCTTATCAAGACATCCTTCTCTTGATAGCCCGGAATCGGGCCAGCCCTAACGTTCTGATAAGACATTCCATTGACCGGACAGCTCCATGTTGTTCAGCGTCGGCGCCTTGGGTTGCGCGCACTTCTAACGTGTATGACGGCCTTCACATGGCAGACATAGTTAGTTACGAGTCAGCATAGACAGGCGAGGAAGGTACGCAAGGCCACTAGTCGGCCAGTATCGAGGACAAAATCGGTTCAGCATCGGTATGCGTCATTTCTCAGCGAGCATGCCCATTAACGCCTGCACTGCTGCCGAAGGTGGCTTATTCGCAGCGGCCACCAATGCAAACTCTCGATCGATGCGCGGTTTGACCGGCACCACACGCAGCCCCTGAAGTTGGCCCGGCAGTGTCATCTCCGGCACCAGCGTCACGCCGATGTTTTCCCGCACCAGAGTGAACGCACTGCTCCATTCACGGACCTCGACCCGCACATCAAGCAGTTGCAGCCCGGCATCCTCTGCCAGGCTGCGAGCGTTGGTCGAACAACCGCCTGTGGCCAGTACAAAAGGTTGTTCCGCCAACTCCGCCAGGGAGACGCCTTCTTCATTCGAACGGCGAGCCAAGGGATGGCCTCCGGGCACCACCGCCATCCAGGCATCACGTCCCAGTCGACCGGCATTGCGCTCCGGTGCCGGGTTCAACACCACGCCGACATCCACCAACCCGGCGTCGAGCAGCGTTTCCACTTCATCGTCGCTGACCTCCAGCGCGACCACCTGAATGCCGGGATAAAGCCGGTTGAACTGACGCAGCAGCGGCGGCAGGAAAGTCGCCAACACCATGGGGAAACTGGCCAGGCGAATCGTCCCGCGCTGAATGTCTTTGGTGGAATCGACAGTACTGCGAATGGTTTCCAGAGCACCAAGCATGGTTCTCGCGTGTTCGATCACAGACAGGCCGATTGCCGTCGGCAAAGTCTGGCGATTCTCTCGACTGAACAGTTGAACGCCCAGGGTTTCTTCAATCAACGCCAAGGCCTGGCTGGCACCGGACTGCGTCATGCCGACCCGCTCGGCAGCCCGCGTAATGTTGCCCGTGTCAGCCACGGCCACCACCATTCGCCAGTGCATCAGATTCATCATGGCAGTAGCTTTCCTTATGGCGGCTTTCTGAAAGATTAATTTTACCGAGGGTGCCGCGCACTATGACACTGGCGCAAATCCCCAACCAGAGCCCTGTCGATGAAGTTGTATTACGCCCCACACGCCTGCTCGCTGGCGCCACATATCGTGCTGCGCGAACTCGATCTGCCATATGAGTTGATCCGCGTCGACAACACCACCAAGCGAACCGCCAACGGCGACGACTTTCTCGCCATCAACCCAAAGGGCTACGTCGCGGCACTGCAATTGGATAATGGCCAAGTACTGACCGAAGGTCCGGCGATCCTGCAATACCTGGCTGACCTGCGCCCCGAAGCGAACCTGGCCCCCGTGAGCGGGACGTTCGAGCGGGTGCGGTTGCAGGAGTGGCTGAATTTCATCTCGACCGAGATTCATGGCGGGCTGGGTTGGCTGTTCAGTTCGCAGTTCCCGGATGAGGTCAAAGTGCTGATCAAGGAGAAACTGTTCAAGCGGTTTGCGGTGTTATGTCAGTCGCTGGAGCGCCAGGATTATTTGATGGCTGACGGGTTCAGCATTGCCGATGCGTATTTGTTTACGGTGTTGCGCTGGGCGCACCTGTTTGCCATCGATTTGAATGAGTGGCCGGCGTTGGCGCAGTTTCAGGCGCGGGTTGATCAGCGGCCCGCCGTGAAGGCTGCATTGGCCGCTGAGTCGGAGTAAGGCTTTAGATCCCTTCGAGAGCGCCACCGAACTACAAACTTGCACTCACTTTGGTGGCCACTTCACCGGGCACCCAGCCCTTCCACACCTGCGGCTGATCACGCAAAAACGTTTCGGCCACCTGACGCGGTTGCAGGCGCTTTTCGCTCATCTGGCCGAGCGTCTGGTTCAGCAGATCGATCGGCAGATCGACCTTTTCGAAGAACGCCACCAGGTCCGGGTACTGCGCCTTGAATGGCGCGGACACGCCGATCGCCAGGCTTGCCGGCATCGACCGCGTGCCTTTCGGATTCGGGTTGTTGGCGTCGGCCAGAGTTTTCCAGGCGTCGGCATCGAAAGCCGGCTCGTCGAGTTTCACCAGTTTGAACCGCCCCAACAGCGGCGTCGGCGACCAATAGTAGAACAGCACCGGTTTGCCACGACGGATCGACGAAGCCACCTCGGCATCCAGTGCAGCGCCAGAACCCGTGCGGAAGTTGACGAAGCTGCCGGTCAGGTCATAGGCCTTGAGCTTCTGACTGTTGACGATCTCCGAGGTCCAGCCGGTCGGGCTGTTGAGGAAGCGTCCTCGGCTCGGGTCTTCCGGGTCGCGGAACACATCTTTGTAACGTGCCAGATCAGCGACGGATTTCAACTCCGGGGCCAAGGGTTTGATGCCGCGTTCGGGGTCGCCCTTGATCACGTATTCCGGCACCCACCAGCCTTCGGTGGCGCCTTTGACTGTGTCACCCAGCCCAAACACTTTGCCTTCCGAGGCGGCTTTGACCCACGCCGGACTGCGCCCGGCCCACTCTTCACCGATCACTTGAATATCGTTTTTGGCCAGAGCCGCTTCGAGGCTGACGGTGCTGCCCGGCAGGGTATCGGTCGGGTAGCCGTAACCTTTCTCGACGATCAATCGCAGGATTTCGGTGATGAGGCTGCCGCTTTCCCAAGTGATGTCGCCGAAGTGGATCGGCGCGGTTTTCTCCGCGGCCGGTACATGGATTGCCACAAGGCTCAGGGCCAGCAGCGAACTGCCGAGCAGGGTTTTGATCGATCTCATGCGGACCTCTGGGTCAGGGAGTTCAAGGATTGGTTGGCACTGTGTCGGGCGCACAGGGCTTGGGTACGCGTCATGTAAACGCTGACCGAACGCTGGGAAATGCCCAGTTCGGCAGCGATTTGCGGGTAGGTCAGACCGTCGATTCGCGACAACAGGAACGTTGCCCGCACCTTGCCCGGCAAGCGCTCAAGCGTACGGTCGAGGCCATGCAACGCCTGGGTCAGTTGCACCCGTTCTTCTGGTGAGATCGCTTGCTGCTGATCGAGGTGTTGCCACTGATCGAGGTGTTGGCGCTCCAGATCACGGCGGCGCCAGAGCTGATAGATCAATCGCTGGGCAATGGTGGTGAGCAAGGCGCGAGGCTCGCGGATCGGGGTCAGCCCCGGCGATTCGAGCAGTTGTAGAAAGGTTTCGGCTGCGATGTCTTCGACGCTGGAACTGGCGCCCAGATGCCGGCGCAACCGTGCGCATAGCCAGGGGTAATGCGCGCGGAACAAGCCGCCCACGTCGTTGCGATGGGAAAGGTCGGTGCCGGACATAGAGGCTCCAAAGGTTAGGGGTCGCTGAATGTCCGGTGATCCGGTGACGCGATCCTAGCAAGGAGCCTTATTCATTAATAATACTTAAAAAGCATTTTTATATTCTATTTTGGAATTATTCATCAAAAGATCGCAGCCTCGTTTCACTCGACAGCTGCTACAGATGCACACCGACTTTCTGTAGCAGCTGTCGAGTGAAACGAGGCTGCGATCTTCCCCCCCTACCGCAATCGCCCATACCCCAACGCCTCAGCCTCCTGCTGATAGTCGAGCACAATCCGATAGTCGCTTTCGCCGGCCGGCAATACCTCTCGCAGACCGAGTGTTTCACTGACGTCGGGCAACTCCTGCAATGTCGTGTTCATCACCTGCCGCAGCTCCTCGGCCTGTTCATCGGTGACGGTCGCGGCGGTGATGAACGGCAAGGTCGGACTGAACGCACTTCGCGCAATGACCCGCAGGCCGGCCACTTCTTCTTCGGCGTGCCGCGCCAGATAGGCGAAGGTGACGCTGTCGATGGCCGCCAGGTCCGCCCTCTCTTCACGCAACCAGCGCAGGCTTTCGCGGTGGCTGCCGCTGATACCGACACTGGCGAAGAACTGCCCGTCTCGATGCAGCGGCGCCAGTCGGTGGCGCAACAGGTTCATGCCGCTGTTGGAGTCGTCGCCATTGATCACCCCACGGCTGTCGCGAAAGGCCGGCAGGCTGCGCCGTGGATCATCGGCGCGACTCAGCAACAGGCTGCAATGGTTGCCGCCGTTGGCGTCCGGCAGTTCATAGCGAGGACGACCGATGACCCGAACACGACCGCGCAACGCGGTCATCAGCGGATAGCCACAGGTTTGGGTCAGCAACAAGTGTGGGGACAACCAGAGGTCCATCAGCGAAAGGCCTTCGGCGTTGCGGCGGGTGGCGCCCAGTCCCTCGAGCATTCGCGTCAGCCAGCGCTCATTGGCCTCGCGGATCGTCTCGGGGGCGACGTACATCAAAAGTTCTGCGTAGGCTGAAGTCATTGGATTTCTCAACTGAACGGATGCCGAGGGCTGTCGATGGCCTTCACCCCGTGCCGGCGCCACAACTGGCCATAACCCTGCACCAGAAACTCGCCGCTGCGCGCCAGCCATTGCTCGCGACGCGCGCGGTAGGCGCGGGGCAAGTCGTACCAGGGCAACCCTGGCAAGTCGTGATGCACCAAATGCAGATTGAGGTTGAGGAACAGCCAGCGCCACGGCCAGGCGGCTTCATTGATGACCGTCCTTTGCTCGGGCTCGGCGTGGGGACGGTGTTCATAGTAGGAGCGAATCATTGCAATCGACAGCGCCGGCACGCTGATCAGCAACAGGTAATGCCACACCGGCAGCACGCTGTAGCGGGCGATAAACAGCAACATCAGCAGGGTCAGCGTGCCATGGCTCAACCACATCAACCAGGCCTGCCGCTCACCTGCTTTCAGACGTTGCAGTTCTTCCCGGGCCAGCGCCAGCAAGGCCAGCGGTGCACCGAGGGCGAAGCGGCCGAGCACGGTTTTGTTCAGCCAGTGCAGACTCTGTTCGAACAGTGAACTGCCCTGCCACTGCTCGGCGCTCAGGTAACGGCTTTCCGGATCACGACCCGGAAGGGTCAGGTCTTCGTCGCGGTGATGCAGCAAATGGCTGTCGCGATACAGGGTGTAGGGATACCAGACGGCGAACGGCGCGTAGCCGAGGACCTTATTCAGCGATGTCCAGCGGGTGGGGTGACCGTGCAGCAATTCGTGCTGCACCGATAACCAGAGCACCACCAGTGGAATCAACAACACCGTGCTCCACCAGAGCCCCAGCCGATGGCTTCCCAAAACAATGCTGAACCAACCAGCGTACACGCCGACCAGCAACAGCCAGGTCGGCCACTCGGTACGAGCGGTCAGGCGTTGGCGCAGGGTGTCGATTTCTTCACGGTGGGCGGTATCGAAGTAATGGGGCATGGCGTTGCTCAGATCGGGGACCAGTCCCCTTCTGTGCAATGGCGCAGGGTTTTCTTGCAGATTATTTGGTTATTGCGTTAGAAGCAGCAGGAGCCCGAGGGCCGGGCTCCCTTGTCGCGGGATCAATGACCGAACACATCCACCTTCTTGGCCTTCTTGTCCGCACGCTTTTCATCGGCGGTTTTCGCCGGTTTCTTCTTTGCCGCTTTTTTTGAATCCATGCCTTTGGCCATGATACGTACTCCACTCATACGGGATGTGAGATCAGGTATACACCTATCGCTGCGCGCGCGTTCTTTTATAATCGCCCGCTTTGCGCACCGACAGTCGAAGACCATGCCCAACACCCAGTACACCTTGCTCGCCGAGCCTTTATGGCCCTTGATGAACAAGTTTTATCGCGCTCACCAATCGTCGATGAAAGCCGTCCGCGACGCTCAACTCTGGGTGGCCAGGCGCGAGGAGATCATTGGCGCACTGTGTTTGCGACCGGTGGCGGACGGGCATTGGCTGACGGGTTTGTTTGTCGATCCGGCCTGCCGTGAACAGGGCATCGCGGCGGCGCTGATCGCCGAGGCGCTGAAGGAGCTTGAAGGCCCGGTGTGGCTGTTTTGTCATCCGGACTTGCGCGGGTTTTATGAACGTCGCGGTTTTACCTTCGACCCGCCACTGCCCTACTCCATGGCGGAACGCTTGAGCCGTTACGCGCGGAGCAAACCGATGATCGCCATGGGGCTGGAAGCCTCTGGATGACTCAGAAAGGCGTCAGTCGTCTGCAGCAGGATCGAGATCCGGGAACATCACGTCGGTAAACCCGAACTTGCTGAAGTCACTGATGCGCGACGGGTATAAGCGGCCGATCAGGTGATCGCATTCATGCTGCACCACGCGCGCGTGGAAGCCTGAAGCTATGCGCACGATCGGATTGCCCTTGGGATCGAAACCTTCGTACCGGATGTGCTGATAGCGATCCACTGCACCGCGCAGGCCGGGCACCGACAGGCAGCCTTCGAAACCCTCTTCCAGCGTCGGGCTCAACGGTGTGATCAGCGGGTTGATCAGAATCGTCTGCGGCACCGCTTCGGCGTCTGGATAGCGTTCGCTGTGCTCGAAACCGAAGATCACCAGTTGCAGGTCGACGCCGATCTGCGGCGCAGCCAGGCCAACGCCACCGACGCTTTCCATGGTCTGGAACATGTCGTCGATCAGTTGCCACAGCTCCGGGCTGTCGAACATTTCGGCCGGTACCGGCGGGGCGATGCGCAGCAGGCGCTCGTCGCCCATTTTCAGGATTTCACGGATCATTTGATGACTTCGTCAGTGGTCGGCTTGATCGAGTGGTCCCGACCCAGTCCCGACACGTGTTGTTTGGGTTCTTCGTGGGCGAGTTCGCCGGGGACTTTTTCGCCATCATTCTTGCCCTCGGACGACATGTGCTCAATCACGGCATTCATCTCCGCGCCGAGCAACAGCACCGCAGCGGAAATGTAGAAGTACAGCAACAGCACGATGATCGCGCCGATACTGCCATACATGGCGTTGTAGTTGGCGAACATCTTGACGTACAGACCGAAACCCAGCGACGCGATGATCCACACCACCACCGCCAGCACCGAGCCTGGGGTGATGAAGCGAAACTCCTGTTTGACGTCGGGCATGACGTAATAAATCAGCGCCACCGCCATCATCAACAGAATCACGACCACCGGCCAGCGCACGATGGTCCAGAGCGTCACGATAAAGTCTTCGAGGCCGACTTGCGAGGCGATCCAGGCCATCACCTGCGGCCCGAGCACCATCAGCGCGGCGGCGATCAACAGCATGCCGGCGATGCCGACGGTGTAGATAATCGACAGCGGAAAGCGCTTCCACGCCGGACGGCCTTCAACCACGTCGTAGGCGGCGTTCATCGCGCTCATCATCAACCGTACACCCGCGGATGCGGTCCACAGGGCAATCACGATACCGACCGACAGCAAGCCACCCTTGGATTGCTGGAGCTGGTCGATGACCGGGTTCACCTGTTCCAGCGCCTGGGGCGGCAGGACCAGTTCCGATTGCAGGCGCAGCCAGGAGAAGAAGTCAGGGAGGTGCAGGAAACCGATCAGGGCGATCAGGAACAGAATGAAGGGAAACAGCGAGAACAGCATTTGATAGGCCAACGCCGAGGCATAGGTCGACATCTCGTCGTCGACGAACTCGGTGACCGTGCGCACCATGACACGGTGCAGGCGCAGACCTTTCATGTGTGGGAAAAACATTAGCGTCTCCGTTCGCCGCAAAAAGGTTGAAGTCGTGGCGACTCAGGGGCCGTTTTCTACATCAAAGTAGCCTACTTGGCGAGTTTGAAACAATTTCCTTATGCAAGTTCAGACTGACACAAAAACGGCCATCCGCGGATGGCCGTTACTGTTGCTCATCAAAGGCCGGATCACGCCTTGTCGATGCCTTTTTTGAGAGCATCCTTGGCTTTGCCGACCGCTTGCTGGACTTCGCCTTTCTTTTCCTGCACGACGCCTTCGGCGCGCATTTTGTCGTTACCGGTAGCCTTGCCGACGCCTTGCTTGACGTTGCCGACGGCTTCGTTGGCCATGCCTTTTACTTTATCGCCAGTGCTGCTCATGGTGTTTCTCCTGTGAACCATTCAACGGGAAAGTCGTTACACAAGGTTGACCGGAGGCGTTTGCGCGGAGTTTCATTTATTTTCACGGCGACATTTCATCGTTCAGTGCAGGTTGGGCTTTATGTTTGCCGACCAACCCCCGAGAATGCGCAACGTATTCAGGCCATGGCACTGAAGATCCAATCCCGTAGGAATGTTATGAAACTCGATAAAAAGCAGGCCATTGCCCGCAGAAACCAGGAACTTGGCGGTGCTGTGCTTGGCGTCAACAACTGCCATTTCACCGAATTGAACCGCAACCGTAATATCTGGTGGTTCGATATTCCGGTCGCACGCCTGGCCATTGGTCAGTACGAGTGGGTTCACCTGCTGATGCACACCCCGGATACCGACGAACTGCTGCACCTGAAAGTGCCGACAGTATTCCTGCGCGAGAAGCTCGAAGGCCTGGTGGTGCGCAACGAAGGTAAACGCAAAGCGGCCTTGAGCCTGGAACTGAGCGCCGACAAGGACTCGTACCTCCAGGACATGCGCCCGGCGGGTACCAACGTCAATTTCGCGCAGTTCCGCCTGTAACTTCACCCATCCCCTGTGGCGAGGGAGCTTGTCGGATCGCCGCACCGTCCCGCTCGACTGCGAAGCAGTCGCAAACCCGGCGTACGCGGTGCATCTGACGAAACGGGGTTACAGGTTTCAGGGTTGCTTCGCAACCCAGCGGGAGCAAGCTCCCTCGCCACAAGAGCACCAACAAAAAGCCCCGCATCTGCGGGGCTTTTTTTTGTTACGCGCTGACCTTCTTGACGCCGAGCTTCTTCAGCTCTTCGTCGCGCAACTCGCGGCGCAGGATCTTGCCGACGTTGGTGGTCGGCAGCGCGTCGCGGAACTCCACGGAGCGCGGAACCTTGTAGCCCGTGACGTTGGCGCGCATGTGCTCCATCACCTGTTCCTTGGTCAGGGTCACGCCCGGTTTGGCGACGATGAAGATCTTGATCGCCTCGCCCGACTTCTCGTCCGGTACGCCGATGGCTGCGCATTGCAGCACGCCCGGCAGGGTCGCGAGCACGTCTTCCAGTTCGTTCGGGTACACGTTGAAACCGGAGACCAGGATCATGTCTTTCTTGCGATCGACGATGCGCATGTAACCGTCAGGCTGGATCAGCGCGATGTCACCGGTCTTCAACCAGCCTTCGCTGTCGAGGATTTCATCGGTGGCGTCCTGACGCTGCCAGTAGCCCTTCATCACTTGCGGACCTTTCACACACAGCTCGCCGATGTCGCCTAACGGCTGTTCAACGCCAGCATCGTCGATGACTTTGCACAGGGTCGACGGCACCGGAATGCCGATGGTGCCGATCTGGATGTTCTGAATCGGGTTGACGGTGGCCACCGGGCTGGTTTCGGTCATGCCGTAACCTTCGCAGATGGCGCAACCGGTGACCGCTTTCCAGCGCTCGGCCGCAGCCAGTTGCAGGGCCATGCCACCGGACAGGGTGACTTTCAGCGCCGAGAAGTCCAGCTTGCGGAAGCCTTCGTTGTTGCACAGCGCCACGAACAGCGTGTTGAGGCCGACGAAACCGCTGAATTTCCACTTCGACAGTTCCTTGACCATCGCCGTCAAATCGCGCGGGTTGCTGATCAGGATGTTGTGGTTGCCGATCAGCATCATCGCCATGCAATGAAAGGTGAAGGCATAGATGTGGTACAGCGGCAGCGGCGTGATCAGGATCTCGCAACCTTCATTGAGGTTGGAACCCATCAGCGCCTTGCACTGCAGCATGTTGGCCACCAGGTTGCGGTGGGTCAGCATCGCGCCCTTGGCCACGCCGGTGGTGCCGCCGGTGTATTGCAGCACGGCAACGTCGCTGCTGGCCGGGTTGGCTTCAACCACTGGCTGGCCGTGGCCCTTGTTCAGCACATCGTTGAACTTGATGGCCTTGGGCAAGTGATACGCCGGGACCATCTTCTTCACGTACTTGATGACGCTGTTGACCAGCAGGCGCTTGAGCGGCGGCAGCAGGTCGGCCACTTCGGTGACGATCACGTGCTTGACGCCGGTTTTCGGCACGACGAGCTGGGCCAGGTGCGCCATGTTGGCCAGGCAGACCAGGGCTTTGGCACCGGAGTCGTTGAATTGGTGTTCCATTTCCCGCGCGGTGTACAGCGGGTTGGTGTTGACCACGATCAGCCCGGCGCGGATGGCACCGAAGACGGCGACCGGGTACTGCAACACGTTGGGTAACTGCACGGCGATTCGATCGCCCGGCTTCAAGTCGGTATGCTGTTGCAGGTACGCGGCAAAGGCACCGGACAATTCGTACAGTTCACCGTAGGTGATTGTCTTGCCCAGGTTGCTGAACGCCGGATTGTCGGCAAAGCGTTGGCAGGACTGCTTCAACACCGCCTGAATATTCGGATACTCGTCCGGATTGATGTCGGCAGCAATCCCGGCAGGGTACTTATCCTTCCAAAAGTCTTCGATCATGGAAGCCCACTCCTCAGCAACGCGAATTCATCACCGCATTTGATGCGATTATTATTGGTGTATGTTTTTTATTGGTGTCTGTGTGTTGGTGAGTCTGGCTTTATATATAGGCCGAGAAGTCACAAAGCGCGCCGAGAGTAGCAGCTTTGCCAGAGGCCGACTAGAGCCAAAAACAGCCTCTACAGTCACATTTGTGACTCAAGACCAATCAATGGTCTCTTTTAGAGCAAAAATTCTATACAGGCTAAAAGCCCTCTAGAACAGGGCTTACAGCCAATCTCAGAAGACAAAAAAAGGGGCGTCCGTATTTGGCCGCCCCTTTTTGATGCTGCGTCGCTAACAATTCATTACGCGATATCACGCAGCTCCCGCCGCAAGATCTTGCCCACCGGCGTCATCGGCAACGACTCACGCAAGACGATGTGCTTGGGCACTTTGTACGCCGTGAAGTTTTCCTTGCAGTAGGCTTTCAGCTCTTCAAGGCTGACACCCGTTTCACGGGCCACCACAAACAGCTTCACCGCCTCCCCCGAACGCTCGTCCGGCACGCCGATCACCGCACAGTTGGCGACTTTCGGGTGAGCCATCACCACGTCTTCAATTTCGTTCGGGTACACGTTGAAGCCCGAGACGATAATCATGTCTTTCTTGCGATCGACGATGCGCACAAAACCGTCCGGGTCGATCACCGCGATGTCACCGGACTTGAACCAGCCTTCGGCATCCAGCACTTCGGCGGTGGCTTCGGGTTTCTGCCAGTAGCCCTTCATGATCTGCGGACCCTTGATGCACAGTTCGCCGCGCTCGCCCAGCGCCTGCTCGACGCCTTCATCGTTGATGACCTTCAGCGTGGTGCCCGGCACCGGCAGGCCGACTGTGCCGAGGCGCGACTTGTCGCCGTACGGGTTGGTGCAGGCCACCGGCGAGGTTTCGGTCAGGCCGTAACCTTCGGTGATGCGGCAACCGGTGAGCTGTTCCCAGCGCTCGGCCGTGGCCTTGACCAGCGCGGTGCCGCCGGAGTTGGTGAGTTTGAGGCTGGAGAAATCCAGAGTCTTGAAATCCGGGTGGTCCATCAGCGCGACGAACAGGGTGTTGAGCCCCAGCAGCGCCGAGAACCGCCAGTTCTTCAGTTCCTTGATGAAGCCCTTGATGTCTCGCGGATTGGTGATCAGCACGTTGTGGTTGCCCGACACCATCATGCACATGCAATTCGCGGTGAACGCATAGATGTGGTACAGCGGCAGCGGCGCGACCATGACCTCTTGCCCTTCGCGCAACAGCGGCTGGCCGTCATTGCCGAATTGCTCCAGGCATGCCCGCACTTGCTGCATGTTGGCCACCAGGTTGCCGTGGGTCAGCATCGCGCCCTTCGCCAGCCCGGTGGTGCCGCCGGTGTATTGCAGCACAGCGATGTCGTCGAGCGTGACCTTCAGCGGCTTGATGCCCAGGCCCCGGCCCAGGCGCAGCGCGCTCTTGAAGGAAATGGCCTGCGGCAAGGAGTACGCCGGGACCATCTTCTTGACCTTACTCACCATCGTATTGACCAGCCAGCCCTTGGCGCCGGGCATCAGGTCGCCCATCTTCGCTTCGATCAGGTACTGGATGTCGGTGTCAGGCAGCACTTCCTGGACTTTGGCCCCGAACATGTTCAGGTAGACCAGCGCCCGGGCACCGGAGTCCTTGAACTGATGACGCATCTCCCGCGCGGTGTACAACGGGTTGGTGTTGACCACGATCAGCCCGGCGCGCAAGGCACCGAACACGGCAATCGGGTAATGCAGGACGTTGGGCATCTGCACCGCAATGCGATCCCCCGGCACCAGGTCGGTGTGGGCTTGCAGGTAACCGGCGAACGCTGCGCTGTAGCGTTCCAGTTCGGCGTAGGTCAGGGTTACGCCCATGTTGCTGAATGCCGGGCGGTCAGCAAATTTCTTGCAGGAACGCTCGAACACCTCGATCACCGACTTATAGGCCCCTTGATCGATGTCCAGGGGCACGCCGGCCGGGCGTTTGTCATTCCAGAAATCAGGTTGCATTGTTCTTGTCCTCTTTACCTGAACCTATCCGGGGCCGCTTTTCTGTCCTTTTTCAAAACAAAGAGCGAAAAAGCGGGTTGCACGGACACTAGCAGCTATGGCGAATCAGGCAAATATGCGCACGGTCGACATTGATCGTGTGAATCTTGCTGCCGTGGCGTGGCCTGATCAGACGGCACGCTTTGGATGCGCTATACAATGCAACGACGTCCATGCCACATGCAGCCCTATGCAAAGGAACCGCCATGATCCACGACACTTTCTGGCTGACCGCGAGCGACCGCAGCCGCCTCTTCGTCAACCAGTGGCTGCCCGCCGCGCCTTTAAAAGCAGTGATCCTGCTGGCGCACGGCATGGCGGAACACAGTGGCCGCTACGCGCGTCTGGCGGAAAAACTCTGTGATCAGGGCTACGGTGTGTATGCGCCGGACCTGCGTGGACATGGCAAAACTGCCGAAAACGGGACACTCGGCCATTTCGCCGACAATGACGGTTGGTGCAAGGTGGTCGGCGACCTGGCGAGCCTCAATCAGCACATCGGCCAACAACATCCGGGAGTGCCGATTGTGTTACTCGGTCACAGCATGGGCAGCTACATCGCCCAGGCCTATCTGCTGCACCACAGCGCCAGCCTGCACGGGGCCGTTCTAAGTGGGTCGAACTTCCAACCGGTGGCGCTCTATCGCGCGGCGCGGCAGATTGCGCGGCTGGAACGCTTGCGCCAGGGCCCGAAGGGTCGCAGCGCGCTGATCGAATGGCTGTCGTTCGGTTCGTTCAACAAGAAATTCAAACCGGTGCGCACGCGGTTCGACTGGCTCAGTCGCGATCCGGCGGAGGTCGACCTGTACGCCAACGACCCGCTCTGCGGCTTTCGCTGCACCAATCAGCTGTGGATCGATTTGCTCGGTGGGTTGCAGCAAATCAGCAAAGCGTCCAATCTCGCTCAGATTGATCCTGGCCTGCCGTTGTTGGTGATTGGCGGTGAATGTGATCCGGTGAGCGAAGGCGAGCGTCTGAAAGATCTGGCCCATGCGCTGCAAGCGGCCGGCAGCCGGAGCCTGCAACTGACTATTTACCCGCAGGCACGGCATGAACTGTTCAACGAGAGCAACCGCGATGAAGTGATCAATGACGTGTTGAGCTGGATCGCCCAGGCGCTGAGCCACCGTCGGCCACCCAGATCGGAATAGTTTTTTCTGAATTTATTTATTCGTGACAGGAATTGAAACAGATGACCCAGGTTACCAACACCCCTTACGAAGCCCTTGAAGTCGGCCAGACCGCCAGCTACAGCAAGACGGTCGAAGAGCGCGACATTCAGTTGTTCGCCGAGATGTCCGGCGACCACAACCCGGTGCACCTGGACGCTGAATTCGCCGCCGCTACCATGTTCAAGGAGCGCATTGCTCACGGCATGTTCAGCGGTGCGCTGATCAGCGCTGCCGTTGCCTGCGAGTTGCCTGGGCCGGGGACTATTTATATCGGTCAGCAAATGAGCTTTCAGAAGCCGGTGAAAATTGGCGACACGCTGACCGTGCGTCTGGAGATTCTCGAGAAGTTGCCGAAGTTTCGTGTGCGGATTGCCACTCGCGTGTTTAACCAGCGTGATGAGTTGGTCGTGGATGGCGAGGCGGAGATTCTGGCGCCGCGTAAGCAGCAGACGGTGACGTTGGCCAAGCTGCCGGCCATCAGCGTCGGCTGATTCGGGGAGGGGTGTCAGCTGAATCCACCCCTCACCCTAACCCTCCCGAAACGTCGGACCGCCCCAGAGGGGCGAGGGGACTGACCGAGGTGTTTGGACGAGCTACTGCGACCTGTAATTCCGAGTCGAACTCAGGCTCTGGAAACAACAGAGATCAGCTCCCTTTCCCCCTCTCCCCCGTGGGGAGAGGGCTGGGGTGAGGGGTGGTTCTTAAATCAGGCATCGGTCTAAAACTCACCGCGACCGCTCACCCTCCCCAACCTGCACACTCGCCGTCATCCCCGAACTCAGATTCATCCCTTCCGGCAACTGATCAATCTTGATCCGCACCGGAATCCGCTGCGCCAATCTCACCCAGTTAAACGTCGGCTCCACCTCCGCCAGTAACTGCCCATCCGGCGTGGTATTGCGATCGGTAATCCCGCGACTGATGCTTTCCACATGTCCCTGCAACGCCTCCCCCGCGCTCATCAACCAGACCTTCACCGGATCGCCAACACGAATCCGTGGCAGTTTGGTTTCCTCGAAATACGCCTGCACATAGAAAGTCGAATCGTCGATCAACGCCATCACCGATTGCCCGGCATTCACGTAGTTGCCTTCAGCCAGACGCAGGTTGGTGATGTGACCATTGCGTGGCGCATGAACCTGACTACGGGCGAGATTGAGTTCCGCCACCTTGGCTTCGGCCTGGGCTTCGCGCAGTTCGCCACGGGCGATGCCGGCGTTGATTTGCGCGTTTTCACGCAGCTCGGCACTGATGGCCTGCGGACCGAGCGCAGCACGGCGGCTGGCTTCATGTTCACGCAGATTGAGTTGCTGCTGACGGGTCTGCACCACCGCTTGAGCTTTCTCCAGCGCCGCTTCGAAACGGTCGCGATCAATGCTCAGCAATAAATCGCCGGCCTTGACCTGCTGGTTATCAAAAGCCTTGAGCTCACGCACCCAACCCGAGACATCTGGCGCGATCACCACCACGTCGGCGCGAATCCGCGCATCCCGGGTCCAAGGCGTGAGCATGTAGTACTGCCACAAATAGAAGCCGGCAAAAATCGCCGCCGCCACCAGGCACAAGGTCACCGCGACACGTATGGGTGTACGCATTTTCAACTCCTTATAAAGGTCCGAGGACGACGGTGATCAAGGTCAATACACAGACGTACAAGGCGCAATCAAACAATGCTTCGTGCCAGATCCAGCGGCCCACCGGTGTCAGGCGCAAGAGCATGCGCAAGGCTCCAGTGACGAGCAGCGCCAGCAACACATAAATCAGAAACGGACTGAGCAGCACGCCACCCACCGACCACTCACGCAAGCCCATGGCTTTGCTCCTGTTGACGGCACCAGGCGCGCCAGCTGCTTTGCAATTGCAGCACCGCGCCTTGGGCCAGTTTCACCGCATCGCTGGGGGGCAATGCGTATAAGGTCTTCAGAAAGTCTTCACTCGGCTGCGCCAACGCCTCGGCGCGACTGCCAGCCGGGCCTTGCTCGAGGATTTTTTGCAGCTGTTCGAGATAACGCCGCTGAGGCGCACTGACCGGTGCCTGTGCCACCGCCAGACTTAAACGCAAATGCAGCAGTTCGTCGCCGATATCCAGGCCGAGCAGGCCATCGTCCCAGCGACTGCGCGCCGGTTCCGGCAACTCGGGATAGTGTCGCGCCAATTGCAGCAAGCGGTCGGCCATGCGCCCGCCAAACCAGCTTTCGGCACCGCGCAGGTTGCGCCGGGTCAGGCGCACCAGATCGTCGAGGGTTGCCGCCAGCAAACGCCGGCCATGCCACGTCGGGTCGCGCAGGATCAACAAATGGAACGCTAGCACGGCGGCGCCAACACCGATCAGCATGGCCTGAGCGCTGTTGAAAAAGGTAGCGACATCAAACTTCATCGTGTTGAGCGGCGATACCAACACAATGAAGTGCAGACAAAACGAGGTGGCCGTGGCGCCGATCTGCGGTTTGGCCATGCCCAATGCACCGAGAAACAACGGCACGCCCATGCCCATGCACAGCAACGCAAAACCACTCCATTGCGGCAGCAGAATCTGTCCGACGAAAAACGCCGCGGGAATCGCCAACAGGATCCCGCGCAGGAAACTCATGCCGATTTGCGCACCGTTCTCGCGACTGGCGAACAGACTGCAAACCACACAGGTCAGCACCAACGCACCCGAAGCGGCAGGCCAGGCTGTCGCTAGCCAAAAGCACGAGACCACCAGAAAGGCCAGCGCACTGCGGGTACCGAACATCAGCGCCAATGACAGGTCGCGGTGCGGGGTCAGGGTTCTCGGTGGATCGACCGTTTCCTTGCCCTCCTCCACCGCTTTCAACGCCGCCGTCGCCGCCATGGCGGTATCGACCAGCAAGGTGAAACGGACCAGGCAATAGCTTTGTGCAGAACTGACGTGTGGACCGTGGGAGGCGTCGAGCAACCGCGGCCGCAAGACCTGGAGGGTGGCGGTATCGGAGCCGGCGAGCGCCTCTTGAACCTCGGTCATCCAGGGCAACAGTTGCTCGGCTTCCTGGGGTTCCAATTGCTTCCACTGACGGCGTACCGAACGGGCGATGCGCAGCAACATCAACAGCTTTTGGCTCAAGCCGCTGATCGCCCGCGCTCGTTGCCGCCCCAGGCTTCCTTCAAACCAGGCATGTTCGCGCTGGGCATCGACGGCGACGATTCTCCCGAGGATTTCCAGCAAGCCTTTACGCGCCTGACCATCACCGGCCAGGGTCGCACGCGCGGCGTTCATCCCGCTTTGCCACGCTGCTCGCGCCTGATCCGCCAGTTGCCGTTCGACCCGCATCGGCCAGAGCAGTGCACTGGCGGCGGTGGCGCAAAGAATGCCCAGGCAGATTTCCGTGCAGCGCGCCACGGCTTGATCGAACACCGTCAGCGGATGAGTAATGGCCGGCAGCGCGATGATCGCCACCGTATAACCCGCCAGCACGAATGAATAGGACCAGGCGCTGCGCAGCAAGGTCGAACTTGCCGTACACAACCCCAGCCACAACGCCAACGCCAACAAAAACAGCCAAGGCGTCTGGGCAAACAACCCCATGAACACCACGGACATGATCGTCCCGACCAGCGTCCCCAGCAATCGCGCCAAACCCTTCTGCACCACCATACCCGACAAGGGCTGGGCGACGATGAACGCCGTCATCAATGCCCATGCCGGTTGCTCCAGGCCCCAGCGCAATGCCAGCCACAGCGCCAGGCCGCCACC
Source organism: Pseudomonas silensiensis (assembly GCF_050434865.1). Classification (NCBI taxonomy): domain Bacteria; kingdom Pseudomonadati; phylum Pseudomonadota; class Gammaproteobacteria; order Pseudomonadales; family Pseudomonadaceae; genus Pseudomonas; species Pseudomonas silensiensis. The sequence continues at coordinate 7,356 of NZ_JBNDJH010000028.1, read as the reverse complement.
GATCAAGGTCTTGATTGCGAACTGTAAGGCGCGGCGGTCAGGCGCAAACAAAGCCTGCAGGGTGATAGGCACGTAATGGACTCTTGGAAAGACGATTTAACGATAGTCGGGATCGGTTCAGTCACTTGATAAACAAATTATTAGCTAGCTAACTAACATCCGTCCAGTGCTAATTCCCGGACACAAAAAAACGCCAGACTGGCTGGCGTTTTTGACAGACAACGAACGCTTACGAGCGTGCGCGAGCCTGGTTACGCAGGGCTTTTACCTGATCGTGATTGCGTTGCACGCCGTGGTACTGACGCTCAACCAGGTCACGAATGCCCACCAGGTTGTGTTTGTTGATTTTTTCCATGGCTTCTTTGTAAGCCTTCAGTGCATGGTCTTCACCCCGCTCGGCTTCGTTCAGCACGGCTTCTTCATCCTTGCCGGTGAACATCGCTTTCACGTCGACCCAGCGACGGTGCAGGTCAGCGCTGACACTGGTGGACGTTTCCGGATCGCCGCCTAGCGAACGCACCTGCGCTTGCAGTTCGGAAGCCGCAGTGGCGCAGTCCGCCGAGCGTTGCACGAACAGGGTTTTGAGTTCAGGGTGTTTGATGTCTTCAGCGCAAGTCTTGAACCCTTCCTGACCGTCTTTGCTGGTTTCAATCAGGTCGTTGAGTACAGAGATGGCTTCTTTATTCATGTCGGTCATTTTCAATTCCTCGCGGGTTGATGAAAGATGCAATAGGTATTGCACCCTGCATGCCAGCTTTGAATTGATAAATTATTTCTTATATTTCAATTGCTTATCGATCAACCCGAAATCTGTATCCGCTTTTTTTGCATGATCTGTCATTTGGCCTGCATGCAGAATGCCTGTATTTTCCAGACTGTTTGAATCAAGACGACTGATTGATGAACCCTGAAAAGCTCGAACTGTTGATTACCCGTGAAATGCCCTTCGGCAAATACAAGGGCCGGATCATTGCCGACCTCCCCGGCCAATACCTGAACTGGTTCGCCCGGGAAGGTTTCCCCCATGGTGAACTCGGCGGCTTGCTGGCCTTGATGCAGGAAATCGATCACAACGGCTTGTCGGAGCTGCTCGAACCGCTACGCGCCAAACATGGCAAACCCGCACCGCGCCATTGACCCGACATCCATACCTGGCCCCTGATTGAGTAGCCCATGCCCGATAACACCCGCCGTGCCCGTGATGAAGCCTTCTGGCGAACCTTTGCCGACCGATATGCGGTTGAACCCGGCCCGGTCAACCTCGAAAACGGGTACTTCGGGCGCATGTCGCGCACGGTGGTCGAGGAGTATCAGCGCAATATCGAGCTGATCAATCGCAGCAACTCGGTGCACGTGCGACAACGCTTCGAACAGGGCGAAAGCCTGAAGATTCGCAAACAGCTCGCCGATCTGGTGGGCGTACCCGCCGACACCGTCGCCCTCACCCGCAACGCTTCGGACGGTCTGCAATCGCTGATCCGCAACTACAACCGCCTGACACCGGGCGACCAGGTGCTGATATCTGATCTGGAATACGACACGGTCAAAGGGGCCATGCGCTGGCTGGCACGTCATCGCGGCGTCGAGGTGATCGAGATCGAACACGCGCACCCCGCCAGTTTCGACAGTTTGCTGACCACTTACCGCGAAGCTTTCGTGCGTTATCCGCGACTCAAACTGATGGCCCTGACCCACGTCACCCATCGCTCCGGGTTGGTGATGCCGGTGCAGGCCATTGCCGCAGCCGCCAGGGAACATGGCATCGACGTGATCCTCGACGGCGCCCATGCGTTCGGCCAACTCGAGTTCAATCTCGATAAACTGGGCATCGCCTTTGCTGGCTACACCCTGCACAAATGGATCGGTGCACCGCTGACGCTGGGCTTCATGTACATCGCCCCCGACCGCCTGGCGGACATCGATCCGGACATGGGCGAGATGCATTTCCCGGCTACCGATATTCGCGCCCGCACGCCATACAGCACGCCCAACATTCCGGCGCTGCTGACCCTGCCGCTGGTGTTCGAGGAACATCAGGCCATGGGCGGTTCCGCCGCCAAGGGCGCTCGGCTCAATTACCTGCGCAACCGCTGGGTGAGCGCGGTACGCGAGTTGCCGGGGATCGAAGTCATGACCCCGGACGACCCGCGACTGTATTGCGGCATCACCTCGATGCGCTTTACCCGGCATGCCGATCAACAGGTGATGGTCGAGCGGCTGCTCAAGGACTACAACCTGTTTACCGTGGCGCGCAGTGGTGCCGCGAGTGGTCCGTGCATTCGCATCACCCCGGGGCTTACCACCACCGGTGCAGACATGGATCTACTGGTCCGGGCGTTGACCGAACTGCGCTGACGTCACACGGTGTATTTGTCGAAGTCCTCGGGCTTGATCTGCGTCGATACCGCGAAGGTGTCGATGCCGATGGTCGTGTGCCCGAAGTAGCCGTCTTTATTCGAATCTCGACTCAGGGTGTGAACGGTCAGCGTCGAGGCTTCGCCGCCCATGTTTTCATAGAAAAAGTCTTGTTCGTTGGTCCGCGGCGAAACGGCTCGGCCGCGGTACTCCCTGGCGTTGAGTACCGAGCGCGAGGCCACCTCGGGAAAGTAGAGCTGACCGACCCAGGCAACATGTCGCTCTTCCAGGTAGTTGTTGCCTTCCATAATGCGTACCACGACGTGAATGTGCAGGGCACGGCCGGCATAGAACCCCGGATAGATCGTGGTAAATCGCACGATGCCGTTTTTGTCCGTGAACTGCCCGCCTCGCAGGTAAGTGTCGTCGTCGGTGCGCGGGATCGAGCCTATGTCGCCGACGTCGACTTCCTTGTCCGGATTGACCTTGGTCCAGCCCGAATACGCCCCGCGTGCATTGCAATGCCAGATATCTACCAGGGCGTCTGTCACCGGCTGCCCCGTCATGGCATCGACGATCGTCAGCCTCAGCACCAAGGGGATGCCATCCATGCCTTCGCTGATGTTTCGTCTGATCAATTTCGGATTTCGGAAATAAGGCCCGGCGATCTGTTCAGGTGAAAGCAGGTAAACCGCTGGTGAGGGTGAAACCGCAGTGTTGTCGTCCATGACGTTCTCTCTTCCATAAGATGAACGCAGGTTAGGGCGGGACGAAAACCGATGTGCGGTAATTATTTATCGCATTGCACGGTTTTCACCGGGCAAAAAAAAACGGTGCACCGACCAAGCGCACCGTAAAGCCGTAGAACACACAACGAAGTGTTTGGTAAAGCCGATCAGTCCAGCAGCGCCAGAGCCTCGGCGGTGCATTCCTGAATGCGGGCCCAGTCGCCGTTCTTGATCCACTCGGGATCAAGCATCCAGCTACCGCCCACGCACATCACGTTTTTCAACGCCATGTAGCTCTTGATGTTGGCCGGGCTGACGCCGCCAGTCGGGCAGAATTTCACTTCGCCGAACGGGCCGCCCAGGGCCTTGATGGCCGCGACACCGCCGCTGACTTCCGCCGGGAACAGCTTGAAGCGGCGATAACCCAGGCCATAGCCTTCCATGATGCCGGAGGCGTTGCTGATGCCCGGCAACAGCGGAATCGGGCTGTTGACGCTGGCTTCCAGCAGGTCACGGGTGATGCCCGGCGTGACGATGAACTGCGAACCGGCCGCTTCGGCAGCCGCCAGCATGTTGCGATCCAGCACAGTACCGGCACCGGTCACCAGTTCCGGGCGTTGCTCGCGCAGAATCTGGATAGCCTTGAGGCCGAACTGTGAACGCAGGGTCACTTCCAGGGCTGTCAGGCCACCGGCCGCGAGGGCGTCGGCCAGCGGCAGGATGTCCTGCTCGCGAGCGATGGTAATCACCGGCAGGATCCGCGCCTTGGCGCAGAGGCTGTCGATCAGGGCAACTTTGTCCGCCATGGAAACGGTCGGGGATGGGGTTGTCATAGCGGCTGTTCCTTGGCTCATGGGCACCAGTAAATCTCTAACGTAGGTTGCAGAAACGCGCGAATCGGCATGGCGGCGACATCATCACCGGCCAATGCGGCACTCAGGGTGGTCAGCTTGGACTGACCGGAAATCGATAGAACGGTGGTCTTGGCCGAGGCCAGCAGCGCGCGGCTCATGGTCAGGCGCTGATGCGGCACGGTCGGCGCCAGCATCGGGTAGCAACGACGTGTGCCGTCGGCTTTCAAGGCATCGCTCAGGTTCGGGCTGTTGGGGAACAGCGAAGCGGTGTGACCGTCGTCGCCCATGCCGAGTATCAGCACGTCGATCGGCGGCAACTCGGCGAGCAAACGGTCCGCCTGCTCGGCTGCCAGCTCAAGGTTCGCGGTAGCGCTGTACAGGCTCAGAAACTGAGCCTTGGCCGCTGGGCCTTGCAACAAATAGCGCTTGAGCAGACCGGCATTGCTGTCGGCGTGTTCAACCGGTACCCAGCGCTCGTCGGCCAGGGTCACCACGACTTTTGACCAGTCCAGCGTCTGCTTGGCCAGGTGCTGGAAAAATGCCACCGGGCTACGGCCGCCTGAAACTACCAGCGTCGCAGCGCCCGAGGCATCGATCGCCTCGCTCAGTTGTTTTGCCACATTCAGCGCCAAGCCTTCGGCCAGCAGCACCGGGCTTTTGAACGCATGGGCGCTGACGCCCTGAGGCAATTGCAAATTAGATATCGCCATACCACGACCTCCCATCCCGCGTGATCAGAGCAATGGAGCTCATCGGCCCCCAGGACCCGGCCGCGTAAGGCTTGGGCGCATCACCGGATTTTTTCCACCCGGCGATCAACTGGTCACACCACTTCCACGCGGCTTCGATTTCATCTTTACGGACAAACAGGTTCTGATTGCCGCGCATCACTTCCAGCAACAACCGCTCGTAGGCATCGGGAATCCGCGCGCTACGCCAGGTGTCGGAAAAATTCAGCTGCAACGGACCGCTGCGCAGCTGCATGCCCTTGTCCAGGCCTTGTTCTTTGGTCATCACGCGCAAGGAAATGCCTTCGTCCGGTTGCAGGCGGATAATCAGCTTGTTGCTGATTTGCAGGCGCTGCTCGGGAGCGAAGATGTAGTGGGACGGTTCCTTGAAGTGGATGACGATCTGCGACAGCTTCTGCGGCATGCGCTTGCCGGTACGTAGGTAAAACGGCACACCGGCCCAACGCCAGTTGCGGATATCGGCACGCAGCGCAACGAAGGTTTCGGTGTCGCTCTGGGTGTTGGAGTTCGGCTCTTCCAGGTAACCGGGAACCGATTTGCCTTCGCTGTAACCGGCAATGTATTGACCGCGCACCACCTGAGTGGTAAGGCCTTCCGGGCTGATCGGCGCCAGCGCCTTGAGCACTTTGACTTTCTCGTCACGGATGCTGTCAGCAGACAGGTCGGCCGGCGGGTCCATGGCGATCAGGCAGAGCAGTTGCAGGAGGTGATTCTGGATCATGTCCCGCAGCTGGCCGGCCTTGTCGAAGTAACCCCAGCGGCCTTCGATCCCGACTTTCTCAGCCACGGTGATTTCCACGTGGGAGATATAATTCTGGTTCCACTGGGTTTCGAACAGGCTGTTGGCGAAACGCAGGGCGATCAGGTTCTGGACGGTTTCTTTGCCCAGGTAGTGGTCGATGCGGTAGGTGCGGTTCTCCGGGAAGAACTGCGCCACGGCGTCGTTCACCTTGCGCGAGGATTCCAGGTCCGAACCAATGGGTTTTTCCAGCACCACGCGGGTGTTTTCAGTCAGGCCGACCTTCGACAGGTTCTCGCAGATCGCGCCGTAAACGGCGGCCGGTGTCGCGAAGTAGGCAATCACTCGCTGGGCGCTGCCGGCCATTTCGGCCAGGGCGACGTAATCGTCAGCCTTGAGGAAGTCGACGTGCAGGTAACTCAGGCGGGCCAGAAAGCGTTCGACCACGGCTTCGTCCAGCTCTTTGGCGACGACGTAGCGGCGCAGCTCGGAGGCGATGAACGCCAAATGCTCTTGCTCGCTGCCAGGCTCACGGGCCAGCGCGATAATTCGCGTGTCCTCGTGCAAGAGGCCTGCGCCATCGAGCTGATAAAGGGCAGGAAACAGCTTGCGCAGGGCCAGATCGCCAAGGGCGCCGAACAAGGCAAAGGTGCACGGTTCAACCGTAATCGAAGGCATGATGTTTGTTCTTTTATCAAGTTAAGCTACAAATACCTTTTTTCAAGGCATCACTCAAGGGAAAATGTAGTAATAACCACAACATTTTCGCAAAATACAGATTCCGAGTGGTGGACGGTCGGAGCCATCAGTAGGATAGGCCACCGTTTGGGGCCGCATCAAAGGCCCAATTTGCATAGCAACACGCTTGTTTGCATTGCAGATGCACTCTTGTAGGCGAACCAAGGAAACCATATGGACCGCGTGCGAAATTTACTGGAACAGATCCAGAATCGCCTTGAAGACCTGAACAAGGCAGAACGCAAAGTCGCCGAGGTGATCCTGCTCAACCCACAGCAGGCCACCCGGTTCAGCATCGCCGCCCTCGCCCAGGCCTCAAAGGTCAGCGAGCCGACGGTCAACCGTTTCTGCCGTTCGTTCGGCGTCAGCGGCTACCCGGAACTCAAGCTTCAATTGGCGCAGAGCCTGGCCAGCGGCGCGGCGTATGTCAGCCGTGCGGTCGAGGCCGACGACAATCCCGAGGCGTACACCAAGAAGATTTTCGGCAGCGCCATCGCTTCGCTGGACAGTGCCTTGCAGGCGCTGGACCCGAACCTGATCAGCCGCGCCGTCGACCTGCTGATCCAGGCCCGGCAGATCCACTTCTTCGGCCTCGGCGCCTCGGCCCCGGTGGCGCTGGATGCGCAGCACAAGTTCTTCCGCTTCAACCTGGCGGTCACCGCCCATGCCGACGTGCTGATGCAGCGCATGATTGCCTCGGTGGCACACACCGGCGAGTTGTTCGTGATCATTTCCTACACCGGGCGTACCCGCGAACTGGTGGAAGTGGCGCGTATTGCCCGGGAAAACGGTGCTTCGGTGCTGGGTCTGACCGCCGAAGGTTCGCCGCTGGCCAAGGCCAGTACGTTGAGCCTGAACATTCCGCTGCCGGAAGACACCGACATCTATATGCCGATGACGTCGCGGATCATTCAGCTGACCGTGCTGGACGTGCTCGCCACTGGCATGACCTTGCGCCGAGGCGTGGACTTCCAGCCGCATTTGCGCAAGATCAAGGAAAGCTTGAATGCCAGTCGGTATCCGATTGGGGATGAGTTTAATTAAAAAGATCGCAGCCTCGCTTCGCTCGACAGCTCCTACAAGGGATCGTGTAAACCTGTAATTGAATGGACTCGCCCAAGCCGAGGCGTCTGTGCGCCACGGTGGCATTCTTATAGAAGCCAACGACAGCGAGGGCGAGGCCATGAAAAAGC
>NZ_JBNDJH010000027.1:0-112246 GCF_050434865.1 Pseudomonas silensiensis | reverse complement strand
CCCCAGTCCCCGCGCCCCAACGCGCCCGGTTTTTTTACTACAACATAATACCCCCCGGCCGAGGGGGTTACCACGGGTCCCCCAATGACAAACAAAACCTGTGGGGGGGGGGGCGGGCCGGGGGGCCGCCACGGCGGTTATTCAGAATTCCTGCTGATGTGCCGGGCCGACAGGCTTTCTCGGCTGGAAGGTATAACCCACCTGACCAGAAAGTACTTTGTTCGCCCGTTGGATATCGATGTCCTTTTCCCAGCGCGCGATGGCCACGGTGGCGACGCAGTTGCCGATCAGGTTGGTCAGCGCCCGGCCGATGCCCATGAACCAGTCCACTGCCAACACCAGCACCAGGCCAACCACCGGAATTGCCGGGATTGCCGTCAGTGTTGCCGCGAGAATCACCAGCGCCGAGCCGGGAATCCCGTGGGCACCTTTGGAGGTGATCAACGACACCAGCAGAATGGTCAGCAGGTCGGTCATGGCCAGCGGCGTGCCGGTGGCATTGGCGATGAACACGATGGCGAGGGTCAGGTAGATCGAGAAACCGTCCAGGTTGAACGAGTACCCGGTCGGAATCACCAGCCCGACCGTCGAACTGCCGATGCCCAGATGCTCAAGCTTGCGCATGATTTGTGGCAGCACGGCGTCGGAAGAAGCGGTACCCATCACGATCAGCAGTTCTTCGCGCAGGTACTTGAGCAACGGCCACATCTTCAGGCCCGAAAGGCGCATCACCAGGCCGAGAATCAGCGACACAAACGCCACGCAGGTCAGGTAAAACAGGCCAACCAGGCTGCCCAGGTGCTGCAGCGAATCCAGGCCATATTTGCTGGTGGTGAAAGCGATGGCGCCGAACACGCCGATCGGCGCCAGACGCACGATCATGCCCATGATGCGGAAGATCACGTGGCTCAGCTCATTGATCAGTCGGGAAATACCCGACGCTGCTTCGCCCACCAGGTTCAGCGCACTGCCGAACAGCACCGAAAACAGCAGCACTTGCAGAATATTGTTCTCCGCGAAGGCGCCGATGACCGAGGTCGGGATCAGGTTCATCAGGAACTGGGAGGTGGTTTGCATGTGCTGACCGCGCTGGGCGATGTCGCCCATGTCGGCAGCGGAGAGCTGATCCAGATGAATGTTCGCGCCGCTGCCGATGCCGGTGGTGAAAGCGAACACCAGACCAATCACCAGGGCGATGGTGGTCAGGATTTCGAAGTAGATCACCGATTTCAGGCCGATGCGCCCGACCTTCTTCAGGTCGCCGGCACCGCTGATGCCGCTGACCACTACGCAGAACACGATCAGACCGATGAGCATCTTGATCAGTTTGATGAAGCCATCACCGAGCGGTTTGAGCTGGGCGGAGTATTCAGGAAGGGTCAGCCCACAGACGATGCCGAGCACCAGTCCGAGAACCACTTGGAGGAAGATAGAACGCGAGCACCATCTGAGCATGGGAGGAATCCTGGTCGGTGTCCTGGCTGCCGTGCGCTTCGCGCATCAGATTCAGGACTTAATTATTGTGGTCTTACCGGTATGTCCAGTGCAGGCGCAGTCTAGGCGCTGTTTTTGGGTGATCGCAAGCAAATTTTGAGAAATTGGCATGACCGGTCTTACCAGTTGGGCGCAATGCCCCGACCTTGAGCCTTTTCGCTGTTTGAAAAAAATCGCGGGCATAAAAAAACCGGCCATCACTGGCCGGTTTTTCATTGCTGCGGTTCTGCGGGCTGATTAAGCGCCGTACACCGGCAGCTTCTTGCAGATGGCCTTGACCTTCTCACGAACGGCGTCGATCACCGCTTCGTTGTTCAGGTCCGCCAGGATGTCGCAGATCCAGCCGGCCAGTTCTTTGCACTCTGCTTCCTTGAAGCCACGAGTGGTCACAGCCGGAGTACCGAAGCGCAGGCCGGAGGTGACGAACGGGGAGCGTGGATCGTTTGGCACGGAGTTCTTGTTCACGGTGATGAACGCTTTGCCCAGAGCGGCGTCAGCGTCTTTACCGGAGATTTCCTGCTTGATCAGCGACAGCAGGAACAGGTGGTTCTGAGTACCGCCCGACACGACGTCGTAACCGCGCTCGATGAACACGCCGGCCATGGCCTGGGCGTTTTTCACCACTTGTTGCTGGTAAGTCTTGAACTCAGGTTGCAGTGCTTCCTTGAAGCAGATCGCTTTGGCGGCGATCACGTGCTCCAGCGGGCCACCCTGGGCGCCCGGGAATACGGCGGAGTTCAGTTTCTTCTCGATGTCGGCGTTGGCGCGAGCCAGGATCAGGCCGCCACGTGGACCGCGCAGGGTCTTGTGCGTGGTGGTGGTCACGACGTCAGCGAAAGGTACCGGGTTCGGGTAGACGCCAGCGGCGACCAGACCGGCCACGTGGGCCATGTCGACGAACAGGTAGGCGCCAACCTTGTCAGCGATTTCGCGGAAGCGCGGGAAGTCCAGAATCTGCGAGTAGGCAGAGAAACCGGCCACGATCATTTTCGGCTTGTGCTCGACCGCCAGACGCTCGACTTCGTCGTAGTCGATCAGGCCATTGCCGTCGATGCCGTACTGAACGGCGTTGTACAGCTTGCCGGAGGAGGAAACGCTGGCACCGTGGGTCAGGTGACCACCGTGCGCCAGGCTCATGCCCAGGATGGTGTCGCCCGCTTGCAGCAGCGCCAGGTAAACGGCGCTGTTGGCTTGCGAACCGGCGTGTGGCTGAACGTTGGCGTAATCAGCGCCGAACAGTTCTTTTGCACGGTCGATGGCCAGTTGCTCGACCACGTCGACGAACTCGCAACCACCGTAGTAGCGCTTGCCCGGGTAGCCTTCGGCGTACTTGTTGGTCAGTACCGAGCCTTGAGCTTCCATGACCGCAGGGCTGGTGTAGTTTTCCGAAGCGATCAGCTCAATGTGCTCTTCCTGGCGCTGAGCTTCTTGCTCCATGGCGGCAAAGAGATCGGCGTCGTACTTGGCAATAGTCAAATCACGGCTGAACATGGCGGTCCTCAGGGATCGGGGCAGAAAAGGGGGGCATTCTAACCCAATGGGTTTTAGATGGCATATGAAAGGACATCATGTCGCAGACAAGTGGGCTTCATGACGGGATCAGCGGTGATCGTGCTGGCCTGTGGCGAGGGAGCTTGCTCCCGCTGGGCTGCGAAGCGGCCCTAAAAATCTTGTGAGCGCTGCGCACTCAAGCGGGAGCAAGCTCCCTCGCCACAGTGATTGCGTTTCAGTCGAACATGAATAGCGCATCATTGCTGAACTGCGCCTCAAACCGGTTCGCCGGCATCGGCCGGCCGAACAGATACCCTTGAACCTCGTCGCAACCATGCTCACGCAGGAAGTCGAGTTGCTCGTGGGTTTCCACGCCCTCGGCGATAACCGCCAGGTTCAGGCTGTGGGCCATGGCGATGATCGCGCGGGCAATCTGCGCATCCTGCTCACCCGACGGCAGGCCGTCGACGAAGGTGCGGTCGATTTTCAGCACGTCGATGGGGAACTGCTTGAGGTAGTTGAGCGATGAGTAACCGGTGCCGAAGTCGTCGACCGCAATGCTCAGGCCGAGGTTTTTCAGCCCGGCGAGAATCTGCATCGCTTCGCTGACTTCGCGCATCAGGATACTTTCGGTCAGTTCCAGCTCCAGGCACGCCGGCGGCAGGCCGGTTTCCTTGAGGATGGTGGCGATCCGCGTCCCGAGTTGGCCGTCGGAGAATTGCCGGGCCGAAATGTTCACCGACACCTTCGGCACCCGCACCTTGGCCTGATGCCAGGCCTTGAGCTGACGGCAGGCCTCGCTGATCACCCAGTCGCCGACATCCACCACCAGGCCGAGCTCTTCGAGCACCGGAATGAAGTCTCCCGGCGGCACCAGACCGCGTCGCGGATGGCGCCAGCGCAGCAAGGCTTCGGCGCCGGTCAGGCGTTTGCCATCGCCGCTGAACTGCGGTTGGTAATAGAGGACGAATTCGTTCTGCTCCAAGGCGTGACGCAAGTCGCTTTCCAGTTCCAGACGCTCCAGGGCGCTGGCGTTCATGTCGGCCTGATAGAACTGGAAGTTGTTCTTGCCACGCTCCTTGGCGTGATACATCGCGGTGTCGGCGTTTTTCATCAGCTGGCTGAGTTCGTTACCGTCCTGAGGGCTCAGGGCGATGCCGATACTGGCGGTGACGAAGAACTCGCGGCCTTCAAGCACGAACGGTTTCACCAGGCTGGCGAGAATCTGTTCGGCCACATGAATCGCCCGGTTCAAGGCAATTTCACGGTTGGCCCGCGGTTGCAGCAGCAAGGTGAATTCATCGCCGCCCATGCGCGCCACGGTATCGTCATCATCGACACAGCCGAGCAGGCGCGTGGCCATTTCCTTGAGCATGCGATCGCCAGCGGCGTGGCCCAGGGAGTCGTTGATCGGTTTGAAGCGGTCCAGGTCGAGGAACATCAGCACCACCCAGGACTTCTGCCGTTCGGCCGATTGCAGCGCCGTGTGCAGGCGATCCTGGAACAGTGTGCGGTTGGGCAGGTGGGTCAAGGCGTCGTAATAGGCGAGGCGGTGAATCCGCTGTTCACTGGCCTTGCGTTCGCTGATGTCGCTGAAGAAGCACACGTAGCTGGCCAGATCGCCTTCGTCATCCAGCACCGCCGTGATCCCGACCCAGGCCGGGTAGTGCTCGTCATTGCGTCGTTTGAGCCAGACTTCGCCTTCCCACGTGCTGTGCTGATGCAATTGCTTGAGCACGTAACGCAGATGGGCTTCCTGCTGATCATCGACGGTCAGCATGTTCGGCAACTGGTCGAGCACTTGCTCTACCGCATAACCGCTGACACGGCTGAAGGCTTCGTTGGCCTGGACGATGTAGCCGGCCGGGTCGGTGATCAGGATCGCCGAGGTCGAGTGTTCAAATACGGTCGCGGCCATGCGCAGGTCTTTTTCGGCCCGGCGTTGCTGGCTGATGTCGCGACCGACGCCCAGTACGCCTTCGAATGCACCGTGTTCGTCCCAGACCAGCACCAGCCGCAGTTCGATAGGAATCTTGCGTCCGTCGGCCCGCAGGCAGTCGAACAAAAACAGTTGGGTCTGTACCTGGCTGCGCAACAGCGCCAGTTGGTCGGGTTTGTTCAGCGCTTTGCTGACCCGGTCCATCAGGCTGTAAATGCCGGTCAGCTGTTGCGGGTTGGCGATGGTCGATTGCCAGCCGTTCTGGAAAATCCAGTCGACGTCGTAGCCCAGCACGGCTTGCACCGACGGGCTGACGTAGTTGAGCGCCATCTTGCTGTCGGTTGAGAAAATCACGTCGCTGATGCTTTCGGCGAGCATCCGGTAACGCTGCTCGCTGTCGCGCAGGGACTCACTGGCTTCAATCTGATCGGTGATGTCCTTGGCCACGCCGATGATCCGCGTGACCTGATCATGCTTGTCCCGCGCCAGCGCCTGTTCGCGAATGTCGAAGCGCCGCCATTTACCGTCCCGGTGGCGGAAGCGCAGCTGGCATTGCATCAATTGTCTGTAACCCGCCTGGCGCTGGGTTTGGCGCGAGCGGTGGTAGAAGTCGGCATCTTCGGGGTGCAGCAGAATTTCCCAGAAATACTCGCCCATCTGGTGCAATTCGGTACGGTTGTAACCGAGTGTCTGGCCCAGGTGGTGGTTGCTGTAAATCATTCGCTGGCTGATCACGTCCTGCACGTACAGATGATCCGGCACGGTGCGCACCACATCGGACCAGAATCCTTCGCGCTCCAGCAGCGACAATTCGACAAGCTTGCGGCTGGTGATGTCGGTGATGCTCAGGATCACCGCTTTATAGTCGTCCTGGTCTTCCGGCAGACGCAGGACCAGCCACAAGTGCTGGTCGCGGCCATTGGCGTCTTGCAGTTTGATTTCCAGTTCAAGCTGTTTCTGCTGGTTGAGCACCGCGTCGAGCACTTGATTGCCGATGGCGGTGCCGTCCTGCGGGTTACCGTCGATCAGCAGTTTCCAGGCTTGATCGCACGTGCTGACGTTGAGCAGTTGCAGGGCGACCAGGTTGACTTCGGTGATGCGCAGTTCCTGCAGCAGCTGCTGGCGTTGTTCCGGTGTTTCGAGCCAGGCCTTCAGTTGTTCGCCGCTGTACAGCTGAGCCTTGTCGAAGAAGCTTTTGAGCCCGGACACGTCGAGTACACACAAGGCGACGCCGGTGCCTTCGAAAATATCCTGGTAGCGTCGACGGCCTTCATGTACCTGGCGTTGGCGGCGGCGCATGTTCAGCAAGGCGATGAACGGCAGGAGCGAGAAGGCCAGGCCCAGAAGGCATTTGCCGATGAACGCCGGCAGCAGCTGTTCGATCACCCGTTTCCGGTCGAACAACCCGCGCAGTTGCCAGTCGCTGTTGCTCAGGGGCACGGTCAGTACGCTGTTGGCCTGCTCGTCCGGTGTCATTACTGCCGGAGTGGCTGAGAACTGCCCATCGTCGCGGCTGATGATCTGGTGATTGACGCGGTTTTCCACCACCCACAGCGGGCGAATACCGGTTTCGTTTTGTTTGGTCAGTGACGAGAAAAATGTCGGCGTCAGGCGCAGAACCCAGTAGCCACGGGTGCTACCGCTGGCTTGATGCAGCAGCAGATGCACTACCGAACCGTTATTGGCGTTGCTGAAATAATGGGCCTGGGCGCGACTGCGCCGGACCAGTTCGCTCAGGTAGTCGGCATCGTCGCTGTTGTCGGCGCTGTCGGTGAGGATTTTCCCGGAAGGGCTGAGCAACGCGAGGCTGCGCAGCTCGGGCAAGGATTTTTGCAGTTTGAGAAACAGCACCTGCTGTTCGTCGGCACTTTGCGGTTGTTCGACGATCGGTAGCAGGTTGAGGGCGATCTGGGCGTTCAGCGCCATGTTCAGGCTGACTTGCGAGGCCAGATCGGCGGTGTAGTCGATGGTGTACTGACGCTGGCGTTGTTGGGTATCGCGCAGTTGATCCAGCAACTGCCAGAACAGCAGCGCGAGCAACAACAGGACGAGCGCCGCCAGCGCGCCCTTCAAGGACCCACGCAGGGTTGAGCCGGTCGCAGGATTGAGTGCGGTCACGGACGATGAGGGAGTGACATTAGACAAACTGTAATCCTGCGGTTTGGCTGGACTGGCGCGACGTGCACTATAAGCCGGACGCCCGGAGGGCGGCTAGCATGCCCTGAGTTGTGGCAAAGTGCCAGTCCCGCTCGGCTGGACTGCCTTCCGTCAATCAGGTAGCTTTGCCGGTTACGCGGGAGCGTTCCAGCTCCTAGAATCAGGCTTTTTCAGCGCGCACGTATTGATAGCTATCAATCGGACGACGCGCACGGCCTGGCCGGGCATCGCCCGCGCCCCAATCATTCATCGTTCACTGACCCTAGGTTCTCCATGGCTCAATACGTATTCACCATGCATCGGCTGGGTAAAGTTGTTCCGCCGAAGCGGGAAATCCTGAAAAACATTTCGCTGTCCTTCTTCCCTGGCGCCAAGATCGGCGTACTCGGCCTCAACGGTTCGGGTAAGTCCACGCTGCTGAAAATCATGGCGGGCGTCGACACCGAGTTCGAGGGCGAAGCCCGTCCGATGCCGGAGCTGAACATCGGCTACCTGCCGCAAGAACCGATCCTGGACCCGACCAAGACCGTGCGTGAAGTGGTCGAGGAAGCGGTCAGCGTGATCAAGAACGCCCAGGCGCGCCTGGACGAGGTCTACGCGGCTTACGCTGATGAGGATGCCGACTTCGACAAACTGGCCGCTGAACAAGCCAAGCTCGAAGCCATCCTGCAAGCCAGCGACGGTCACAACCTGGATCGCCAACTGGAAGTCGCCGCCGATGCGCTGCGTCTGCCGGCCTGGGATGCCAAGATTGAATTCCTGTCCGGTGGTGAGAAGCGTCGTGTGGCCCTGTGCCGCCTGCTGCTGTCCGCCCCCGACATGCTGCTGCTCGACGAACCGACCAACCACCTGGACGCCGATTCCGTCGCCTGGCTGGAGCACTTCCTGCACGATTTCCCGGGTACCGTGGTTGCGATCACGCACGACCGTTACTTCCTGGACAACGTTGCCGGCTGGATCCTCGAGCTCGACCGCGGCGCCGGTATCCCGTACGAGGGCAACTATTCGGGTTGGCTCGAAGCCAAGTCCGATCGTCTGGCTGCCGAATCCAAGCAGCAGTCGGCCCACGAAAAAGCCATGAAGGAAGAACTGGAGTGGGTGCGCAAAGGCGCCAAGGCCCGCCAGTCCAAATCCAAGGCTCGTCTGCAACGCTTCGAAGAAATGCAATCGCAGGAATTCCAGAAGCGCAGCGAAACCAACGAGATCTACATCCCGGCCGGTCCACGCCTGGGCGACAAGGTCATCGAATTCAAGAACGTTTCCAAGGGTTATGGCGATCGCGTGCTGATCGACAACCTGTCGTTCTCCATGCCTAAAGGCGCCATCGTTGGTGTGATCGGCGGTAACGGTGCCGGTAAATCGACCCTGTTCCGCATGCTGATGGGCAAGGAAACGCCGGACTCGGGCACCATCGAAGTCGGCGAAACCGTGCAACTGGCGTGCGTCGATCAGAGCCGCGAAGACCTGGACGGCAGCAAGACTGTGTTCCAGCAAATCTCCGACGGTTCGGACCAGATCCGCATCGGCAACTACGAGATCCCGTCGCGCACCTACGTCGGTCGCTTCAACTTCAAGGGCGGCGATCAGCAGAAGTTCGTCAAGGACCTGTCCGGTGGTGAGCGCGGTCGCTTGCACCTGGCCCTGACCCTGAAAGAGGGCGGCAACGTCTTGCTGCTCGACGAACCATCCAACGACCTCGACGTTGAAACTCTGCGTTCCCTGGAAGAAGCCCTGCTGGACTTCCCGGGCGCTGCCATTGTGATCTCTCACGATCGGTGGTTCCTTGACCGCGTCGCAACTCACATCCTGGCGTACGAAGACGACTCGCAAGCGGTGTTCTTCGAAGGCAACTACACCGAGTACGAAGCCGATCGTCGCAAACGCCTCGGCGAAGCGGCTGCTCAGCCGCACCGTGTACGGCACAAGAAACTGGCCTGATTTCAGGTTGGTTGCATGAAAGAACGGAGCCTTCGGGCTCCGTTTTTTTTATTCATTTTTCAGTGGCACCGCGGTGTATTCATCGCTGGCAAGCCAGCTCCCACAGGGTTTATGCACTGTCTCTAATCTGATGAACCACGCCTTAAACTGTGGGAGCTAGCTTGCCAGCGATGTCGGTGTAACTGTTGGTGCAGTATTCAAGGAGCGAATCCCTGTTTTGGTGCAAAAGTGGCCGATAATCGGACCGAATTTATATTCAATGCACCATTTAATTTCATAAACGCGACATTCTGCTCTATTCCTGTGCGCGTTTCGTTTGTTAAAGTCCGGCCCAATCTCTTCCAACGACAATAAATTTGCCGAGACTTTTCCATGATCGAATCCGTTGAATCCTTCCTTGCCCGCCTGAAAAAACGCGACCCGGACCAACCCGAATTTCACCAGGCCGTGGAAGAAGTCCTGCGCAGCCTGTGGCCGTTTCTTGAAGCCAATCCGCGCTATCTGACTTCGGGCATTCTGGAGCGGATTTGCGAGCCGGAGCGGGCGATTGTTTTCAGGGTTTCCTGGGTCGACGATCAAGGCAAGGTGCAGGTCAATCGTGGATTCCGCATCCAGATGAACAGCGCTATCGGTCCGTACAAGGGTGGGCTGCGTTTCCATCCTTCGGTGAACCTCGGCGTGTTGAAGTTCCTTGCCTTCGAGCAGACCTTCAAAAACTCGCTGACGTCGTTGCCGATGGGCGGTGGCAAGGGTGGTTCGGATTTCGACCCGAAAGGCAAAAGCGACGCTGAAGTCATGCGGTTCTGCCAGGCCTTCATGAGCGAGTTGTATCGCCACATTGGTGCAGACGTTGACGTTCCGGCCGGTGATATCGGCGTTGGTGCCCGCGAGATCGGTTTCCTGTTCGGCCAATACAAGCGCCTGAGCAACCAGTTCACCAGTGTGCTGACCGGCAAGGGCCCAAGCTATGGCGGCAGCCTGATTCGCCCGGAAGCCACCGGTTTCGGCTGTGTGTACTTCGCTGAAGAAATGCTCAAGCGCAGCGGTAAAACCGTCGACGGCAAACGCGTGGCCATTTCCGGTTCCGGCAACGTCGCGCAATACGCGGCGCGCAAAGTCATGGACCTGGGCGGCAAAGTGATTTCGTTGTCCGATTCTGAAGGCACGCTGTACTGCGAAAGCGGTTTGACCGAAGAGCAGTGGCTGGCGGTACTGGAACTGAAAAACGTCCAGCGCGGGCGCATCAGTGAACTGGCCGGCCGTTTTGGCCTGGAGTTCAAGGCCGGCCAGCACCCATGGGCCCTGAGCTGCGACATCGCGCTGCCGTGCGCTACACAAAACGAACTGGACGCCGAGGCGGCCCGCACGTTACTGCGCAACGGCTGCATCTGCGTGGCGGAAGGGGCGAACATGCCGACCACCCTGGAAGCGGTGGACCTGTTTATCGAGGCGGGGATTTTGTTCGCGCCGGGCAAGGCGTCCAACGCCGGTGGCGTCGCGGTGAGCGGGTTGGAGATGTCGCAAAACGCCATGCGCCTGCTGTGGACCGGTGGCGAAGTGGACAGCAAACTTCACGCGATCATGCAGTCGATCCACCACGCTTGCGTGCATTACGGCGAAGAGAATGGCCGGATCAACTACGTCAAAGGCGCCAACATCGCGGGCTTCGTCAAAGTCGCCGACGCGATGCTCGCCCAAGGCGTGGTTTAAGCCGGTTCGATACGGATGATCTCGATCAACTGATCGCCCGCCGGACGTTGCCACAGCACCTCGTCGCCGAGTTGCGCCCCGAGCAACGCCCGGCCCAGCGGTGAGCCCCAATTGATCAGGCCCGCCGACGCGTGGGCCTGGTCTTCACCGACCAGTTGCACGGTTTGCTCGGTGTTGTGTTCGTCGGCGAAGGTCACCCGGCTGCCAATCTGCACTTTTTGCGTTGAGTTGGCGGCGGTCACGACCTGAGCGCTTTGCAGACGCTGGTTGAAATACCGCAAATCGCGTTCAAGGTCCGCCAGGCGCTGCTTGTCGGCGTGCTCACCTTTGGCCGATTGCTCGCTGTGCAGGTGTTGCAATTCGGCGACTTTCACCTGCAACTGGATCAGCCCCGTGGGCGTGACGTAATTGGGCTGCGCGCTGACCTGCCGTTCGACGGGCTGATCGGCTTGCGCGGCGGCGTTATCTTCATTGACGAAGGCGCGACTCATGGTTGTCTCCCGTTATAGGGTTTGGGCCATGGTCGCAGGCTTTTAGTTTCGACAGATATCTGCCAGCGACTTATTGCGAGCGAAAAGCACGAGCGGCGCCCTGATCCTTCTGCTGCTGCCAGGCTTTGTCCCGGTCGTCCCAATGGTGGCTGCGATAGTCCTCGCGGTCCTGGTTTTCCAGCATGGCCTGACACTGACGGAAGCCATCGCTCCAGCCCTCGGCGTATTGCTTGTCCTTGAGGTAACGCGGAACGTTTTTACGAAACTCTCCGGTCATTGCCCCCGCCGCTTGCCGGCCACTGCTGCAACCGTCATCGAAGCCATCGGCGAACGCCGGTGGATAACCCTTGGCGATCAGATCCTCGTGGGTCGTCTGGCAACCCGCGATCAACATCAGCAAACCCACCACACCCACGCAACGCCACATCTCAGACTCCCAGGCCGTCAACGGCCTATGGGAGAAGTCTAGGAGTGGAATCGTGAGGCGTTTGTGAAAGACCTGTGATTAATCCGTTGGAGTTGCGGTCAGGCGCGCGTGTTCAGACAATTCCTGTTCGATGAATGCAGCGATCATGGCGCGGTAAACCTGCTCCGTAACTTCTGGGCTGGCACCTGCGTCCTCAGCCAGTGCGCGAACTTTGGCGATGACCTGCTCGACTCGCGCCGGGGCTTTCACCGCGTCGGGGTCCTTCTTGAAACGAGCCGCCTGCGCCACATAAGCGCCACGTTGGGCCAGCAGAGTGACTATCTGACGGTCCAGTCGATCAATGTTTTGGCGAACGTCCTCGAGGGAATTGCAGGTAACGACCATGTTGTTCGAGCTCCATGTTTCTACAAGGGAGGGATTAGTAGTGATACCACTTCACCTCAAGCATCACTTCATTCTCGGGCGAAGCCAGGTGGCTGAATTCGCGCTGGGCACTCAGGCGTAAACCCAGGTTGCGAGACAATTCCCACTGCTGGTTCAGACTCACGCTACGACGCACTTCGCCGTTGGTGAAGAAGTCGCCCTTGGCTTCCAGGCTGAAGTTGCCCACCGGGTTTTTCCACAGCAAACCGCTGTTAAAGCCTGCCGCCGGCGCGATGAAACCGGCAAAGTCGTTGTTGTGTTCAATGCGCACGGTGCCTAAAGCAAAGCCGAGCATGTCGTCGCCCAGTTGCCAGGTCCCGCCGCCACCGCCATTGACGTGGCTGACCAGGGTTTCGTCGTCATGCTTGCCCGGCACTCGCTCCAGGCCGCCGGTGACTTGCCACGAGAGTGGTTGCAGCAATTCATTGCGCGGAGTCAGGGAGCGGATAGTCGCCAGGTCAAATTGCTGCAACTGCCAGTGATTGCCTTCGTACTGGCGCAGTTTCATTTGCAGGATTTCAATCTGCGCGCCGAGGGGGAAGCTCTCGGCGTTGTCGTTGAGGTCGTGATACGCCATGCGCAGGCCATACTCGCCAAAGGCCTTGTCGCCTCGAGTGCCGATGCCGGCCTGCCAGGTGCGCGATTCATGGCCATCCTCAGGCAAACCGGGTCGCGGGATGTCCAGTTCCGGTGGCGGATTCTGGTTGATCGCCCGCAGCAATTCGAAACTGCGCTGCGCCCGTTGCGGGTCACGCTCCTGGCCGTTGGCGCGGTAGCGCTCCAGGCGATAGGCCGCGTCGATGATCAGCGCCTGACGAGCCTTGGGTTGAGCCTTGAACGCCGGTTCTTGCAGTTGCTTCTGGTCGGCGCTGACTTTCAGTACCCAATCCTGTTCTTCATGGGTCAACGGCTCGGCGCGGCTCAGCAGTTCACGTTCGCGAGACGGTCGATACTGAATGGATTCCACCAGCCCGGCTTCTTTCACCGCTTTGACGGTGTCGGTAGGAATCGCAGTCAGCGGGAATTGTTCGGTCAGTCGCAGGCTCGGACGGGCGACTTGCAGCAATTCCAGCAGACGATAAGAGCAGTTTTCGTCGAAGAAAAAATAGTCGAACTGGATCTGTTTGAGCTCCCAGACGTGCTCGACCATGCGCTCGGTTTCTGCCTGGGTCAGGTTCAGGCGGTATTCCCACAGATCGCGGTTCTCGAGACTGCGGTACTCCGAGAGTTTTTCCTGATAAGGCACCAGGGCAAACAAACCGGGATAGCCGCCCATCAAGCCTTTCCAGGCATACAGGATGCTGTTGTCCGAGCCCTCGATGTAGGCGCCGAAGTTGATCGCATAACTGAGCAGGGCGGTTTGATCGCTCTGCACATTGGCCTGGTCGATGCGCAGCAACGTGTGGCCGAACATCGATGACGGACTGTTCAGATACGCTGCCGGGAAAATCATCACCGCACTGTGGGGCGATACATCCTTGAACCATTGCTTGAATTCAGTGCAGTCCAGTGCAGGCAGATCGCTCAGGTTGAGCTGCGCCTTCAGCCAGCGGGTGCGGGCGGGGTAGACGCATTGCGCATGCTTATCACCGGCACTGGCCGGGGCGTACAGCGCTTGCACGGTCGCCGCCAGTTCATGGTCGGGATGTTCATTGCCGTCGGCGGCGAGGAAGAATTTCTTGTCGCTGACATAGCTGCGCCAGCCACCGAGTTTGGCGGTTTCGTAGTGGCCCAGGGAAATCCAGAAGGGGTCATTGGCCAATTGCTGCAAACGTTGATTGTCGACATGTGGCGCGGCAGACAGCGGGGCGCAGACACAGAGCGCCAGCCAGGCAAGGCGTTTGAGCATAGTGGGCAACTTAATTCGAAAGAAACAAAGGCCCGAAAAGGGCCAGGTTCAAAAAATAAAACCCGCTCCCCGAAAGAGCAGCGGGCGAGTCGAGCTTAAGCTTGAGTAGCGTACTTAGCCAGACGAGGATCGCTTTTCAGAACGGCGAGGGTGTTGGTATGCACGTCGTCAGCGGTCACATCAGCCTTGCTGAAGATCTGCTGGAAGTGCTCATGAGTGACGGCGGCGAAATGCGCACGGTCTTCCGGCGCCACGCCCAGTACCACGGCGTAAGTGGTCAGCGCTTCGCCCTGACCTTTAGCCATGTCTTCAGAAAGCTCGTTCATCATGCCATTCATGGCAATCCAGGATTTGCCGCCATAGGTCAGCGCCGCATTGGTCGAGCAACCGTTGGTACCCGAGGTCATACCGAAAGTTGCGTTGCCGGAAGTGCCGTTGGTGGTGGATGCCAGGAAGTGAGCCGGGGTGCCACGCTGACCTTCGAACAGCATGTTGCCCCAACCACAATCCGGGCCGCCTGGCGCCTGAGCCATGGCGTTGATGGATACAGCGGTGAAGAGAGTACCGAGAAGAATCCGTTTCATAGCTTTTTTCTCTTTATGTGCATACCAATGGACAGGGGTCTGGCCCGATCTGGCGCCAGTGGGCCGGTTATTGTTCCAGCCGCGCAGTTTGGAGTTTAGGCATGTTCCTGAGGTTCCGTTATTTTTTGCATAACATTCGCTGAAAACATTGATTTGGACCTGGTCCGCTTGGCGATACCGCTTTGTCTATGCTTTGGCTAGAGGCGCGCCTTGCAAGTGAGGTATGGGCAGCGCCAGAATGCCGCTATCTGCCCCGCCTGATGTAAGGAAGCCCGATGCCTGATCCTGTTGCTGCCAGCTTGCGTCTAGCGCCCGAAGCGCTGACCCGTCCGTTTTCCGCTGAACAGTTCAGCTTCTCTACCACCAATGATTTGGAGCCCTTCCGCGGTGTGCTTGGCCAGGAACGTGCGGTCGAAGCCTTGCAGTTCGGTGTGGCAATGCCACGCCCCGGTTACAACGTATTCGTCATGGGCGAGCCCGGCACCGGCCGGTTTTCGTTCGTCAAACGCTACCTGAAAGCCGAAGGCAAACGCCTGCAGACCCCGGCGGACTGGGTCTACGTCAACAATTTCGATGATCCTCGCGAACCTCGCGCCCTGGAATTGCCCTCGGGCACTGCCGGCGCCTTTATCGATGACATCAACGGCTTGATCGATAACTTGCTGGCGACTTTTCCGGCCGTGTTCGAGCACCCGTCCTACCAGCAGAAGAAAAGCGCCATCGACCGCGCCTTCAATCAACGGTATGACCGCGCGCTGGATGTCATCGAGCGTCTGGCGCTGGAGAAGGACGTTGCGCTGTACCGCGACAGCACCAATATCGCGTTCACGCCGATGAGCGAAGGCAAGGCTGTGGATGAGGCCGAATTTGCCCAGTTGCCGGAAGTCGATCGCGAGCGTTTTCACGAGGATATTTCGTGGCTGGAAGAGCGGCTGAACGAAGAGCTCGCCAGCCTGCCGCAATGGAAGCGTGAGTCGAGCAATCTACTGCGCCAGCTCAACGAAGAAACCATCACCCTGGCCTTGCAACCCTTGCTCGCGCCGCTGTCGGAAAAGTACGCGGAAAACGCCGGCGTTTGCGGTTACCTGCAAGCGATGCAGGTGTACCTGCTCAAGACTGTGGTCGAGCAACTGGTGGACGACAGCAAGACGGACGCCATCGCCCGCAAGCTGCTGGAAGAGCAATACGCACCGAGCCTGGTGGTCGGTCATCCGCACAGCGGCGGTGCGCCAGTGGTCTTTGAGCCGCACCCGACTTACGAAAACCTGTTCGGCCGCATCGAGTACACCACCGATCAGGGCGCGCTCTACACCACGTATCGACAGTTGCGTCCGGGTGCGTTGCACCGCGCCAACGGCGGCTTCCTGATTCTTGAAGCGGAAAAAATGCTCAGCGAGCCGTTCGTGTGGGATGCGCTCAAGCGCGCGCTGCAATCGCGCAAATTGAAAATGGAATCGCCGCTGGGCGAGATGGGCCGTTTCGCCACCGTGACCCTGACACCGCAATACATTCCGTTGCAGGTCAAAGTCGTCATCATTGGCGCCCGGCAGCTCTACTACACGCTGCAAGACCTCGATCCGGACTTCCAGGAGATGTTCCGCGTCCTGGTGGACTTCGACGAAGACATCCCGATGGTCGACGAAAGCCTGGAGCAGTTCGCCCAGTTGCTCAAGACCCGCACTTCCGAAGAAGGCATGGCGCCGCTGACCGCCGATGCGGTGGCGCGTCTGGCGACTTACAGTGCTCGCTTGGCTGAGCACCAAGGGCGTTTGTCGGCGCGGATCGGCGATCTGTTCCAACTGGTCAGCGAGGCGGATTTCATTCGCCAACTGGCCAGTGACGAAATGACCGACGCCGGGCACATCGAACGTGCGCTCAAGGCCAAGGCCACGCGGACCGGGCGCGTCTCGGCGCGGATTCTCGATGACATGCTGGCCGGGATCATCCTGATCGACACGGACGGCGCGGCGGTGGGCAAATGCAACGGGCTGACAGTGCTGGAGGTCGGCGATTCGGCGTTCGGTGTGCCGGCGCGGATTTCCGCCACGGTCTATCCGGGCGGTAGCGGCATCGTCGACATCGAACGCGAGGTCAACCTCGGTCAGCCCATTCACTCCAAAGGCGTGATGATCCTCACCGGGTATCTGGGCAGCCGTTACGCCCAGGAATTCCCGCTGGCGATTTCCGCGAGTATCGCCCTGGAGCAATCCTACGGTTATGTCGATGGTGATAGTGCATCGTTGGGCGAGGCTTGCACCTTGATTTCGGCACTGTCGAAAACTCCGCTCAAGCAGTGTTTTGCGATCACCGGCTCGATCAACCAGTTCGGTGAAGTGCAGGCGGTGGGCGGGGTCAACGAGAAGATCGAAGGCTTCTTCCGGCTCTGCGAGGCCCGCGGGCTGACCGGTGAGCAGGGAGCAATCATTCCCCACGCCAACGTTGCCACGCTGATGCTCGACGAAAAAGTGCTGACGGCGGTGCGCGCGGGGCAGTTCCACGTCTACGCCGTGCGTCAGGCTGATGAAGCCCTGAGCCTGTTGGTCGGCGAGCCGGCCGGTGCGCCGGACGCCGAAGGCCAGTTCCCTGAAGGCAGCGTTAACGCGCGGGTGGTGGAACGCTTGCGGGTCATCGCAGAAATGATCAGCGAAGAGGACCTCAAGGAAGCAGAGAAAGAAGCTGCGCAGGAAGCGCTGGTCGAGGCCAAACCAGCCTAAGCAATCTGAGGATCACACGGATCCCCTGTGGGAGCGAGCCTGCTCGCGAAAGCGGTGTATCAGACGACATTGACGTCAGCTGACACTCCCTCTTCGCGAGCAGGCTCGCTCCCACATTTGTTTGTGTCAGTCTCAAGAAAGTGCCATCAGTCTGGCGTCAATATTCACACAGTGACCATTCGGCGCCTTCTGGTCTTACTTGACGTGCTAGTCAGACTTTTCCTCTATTCTCAGGTCAAGGATATCGACAGTAATCACTGGATCGAGACAGTCCTCCCGTGGGGGCTGAATACCGGATCTACTGAGGGTCGCCGCCATGTCGCGCAACCTCTGCCTCACCCGTCAATGCCTGGGCCTTGTGACCCGTATCGAGTGTGCCATCCGCCCATTGGCGGGGGATACGGGCATGTGGACCTTACTCTTCGCCGCCGGAATGGAAGGCGAACAACCTTCTGCCATCAAAGCCCAGGGCCCGTTTCATGGCCCCTTTGTGGCTGAGTCGATCCTCGACACCATTGTTGAAAGTCTCACCCTGCACGGCTATGAGCTGGCCGATGATCCGCAAATCTGGTGCCTGCACCTGCAAGCCCAGCTGCGGGAAATCAATGGTGGCCGTTGCCGCAACCCTGGAGGTTTCGAGTTTCGGCCCGATCACTGAACAGGCTATTGAGCAAGGCTGGACGTGTCCGCCTTGTCGAGTTTGACCTCGAAGCCATATTGCACGGTGGAGAGATCGGTTCGTTGATAGGTTTCCAGACGGGCAGGCTGCCCGTAGAAATAATGCACCCCCAATAATGCCGGGCCTTCTGCGCTCGCATCGTGGCTGACCGCCAGAATCTCCTTCAGATAATTGCCGCTGTCGTCCTTGGCGAAGAAACGCCAGTCCTGGGCGGGAAACTGCTTCAGATCAACCACCAGCGCATTGCCTTTGAGCAGCAGCCCTTTGGGCAACTGGTGGGCGTCGAGGGTGTTCTTTTCGACAGTGGCGAGAAACAGCGGCATGGAGCCCACCGCGTAAGCCGGCGTTTCTGGAAACAGGTTCAAGTCGTAGGTGATGGTGCCGCGCAGGGGATCGACCTGGTAAGCCTCAGGCGGCAATTCGATCGGCTCATCGCGCTTGCCGTTACCGTCCTCGGTAAAGAAGCTGACCGGGCTTTCGCCGGGGTTGAAGGAGGTGCCGAGCAGCTCATCATTGAAGCTTTTGGGGTGATCGAACTCGATACGCGCGGCGCTGGGGTCTTCGACCGACTGACTGATGCGCACGCTTTTTTTCAGTTGTTCCTCGCCAAGTGTGGCGCCCTTGAGCCAGATCGGGGCCTGGTCGTCGTACACCACCACCGGCAGCGTCAGTGGCTGGATGGTCTTTTGCGTGGTGTGTGGGTCGAAGCGAAGTACCGGCAGGTTCAGGTCCTTGCGGGTCACCGTGGCGGTTGAAAAGTCCAGTACGCTGACCTCAAGCGTTTCGATCGGCCCGTTGAAGTACACCTTGGAATAACGGTGGCTTTGTTGCTTCTCAAAGGCGCGCTGCTCTTCATTGATCTGCTTCTCGAAGCTCTCGCTCCAGGCTTTCTGCTGTTGCATTTTCGCCAGTTGCTTTTGATAGAAGGCTATTTGTGTGGGGGTTTCGTTGATCGAGCCTGAGCGCGCGAGAAATTGCCCGGTGCTGTCCTTGGCCTGGACGATCAGCGGATTCAGCGGTGTTTCGCCGATCTCAGGGGCCTGTGGCGCGCTGTTGTTGAATTCGATTTCGGCGTAGTTGTTTGCAAGGTTCAGCAGGGTGACGCTGAGATTGTCGTTGGTGCGAGTCTGGCCAACGTCCTTTTTCGTCAGGTCGAAGCTGTAGAGCCGGCGCGGCGCGATGACTTCCACCGTGCCTTGCAGGCTCACCGGTTGTGGCTGGTTCTTTTTGTCCACGTCCAGGCCGTCGATGAATGGATAGGTCACCGTCAAATCATCGGGGTTGGTCAGGTTGGAGCTCGACGGACTGAGCTGAATGCCCGGATCGGTCTCTGACCATTCCGGCTGAAACGGAATGACGCGTTTGTTGCTCAAAGTCACCGATTGCCATTCAAGACTATGGGGAAAGAGAAATGCGACCGGAATGTTGAAGTTGAAGGGGAACACCGGTTGCAAATCGGTCAGGTAGTCGGAACTGGAGTCTTTGTGCAGCACGAACAGACCATTGATGTACGTGTCGACCAAGGCTTGTGGGGTGGGATAGTGCTTGAGGACGGCGAGGGCGTCTTCACCGTATTCTGTTTCCACCGGTTTGCTGTCGAGCTTGAGTTGCGCACGCTCGAGCAACAACAGTGAGCCGCCGAGTTCAGCCACGGCTTCCTTGAGTTGCGGATCCTGAATCGCATCCAGAGACTTCTCGAACTGCGCAGTCTTTTCCTCGAGACTGACCTGGCGCTTCTCATCGCTGGGTGAGCAGGCGCTCATCAGCAAAGCCAGGCAAATGCCGGCGCTCGTTAAAGGCAATCGCACATCCATTTCCCGTCTTCCTGTCCGATGTCGCTGAGCTGTCAATGCTTTGGACACTAGCAGAAAAACCTTGTCACACACGCGCAGGTTATGGATTTCCCAACGGTTTCTGGGTGTTACAGGTGGCTGATATACTCGCGGCCATTTCCAGGCCTTGTGTGAGATTTAATGGAACGCTTTATCGAAAATGCAATGTACGCCAGCCGCTGGCTGCTGGCGCCGATCTACTTTGGTCTGTCCCTTGGGCTGCTGGCCCTGGCGCTGAAATTCTTCCAGGAAGTCTTCCACGTCATCCCTAACGTGTTCTCGATGGCCGAGTCGGATCTGATTCTGGTGCTGCTGTCACTGATCGACATGGCGCTGGTAGGCGGTTTGCTGGTGATGGTGATGATTTCCGGTTACGAGAACTTCGTTTCCCAACTGGACATCGACGACGACAAGGAAAAGCTCAACTGGCTGGGCACCATGGATTCCTCTTCATTGAAGATGAAGGTGGCCGCTTCCATCGTGGCCATTTCGTCCATCCACCTGCTGCGGATTTTCATGGACGCCAAGAACGTCGATCCCGAGCATTTGAAGTGGTACGTGATCATCCACATGACCTTCGTGATTTCGGCGTTTGCCATGGGTTATCTGGATAAGCTGACCAAGCACTGATCGTTTTATCGCTGTACCCAACCGCCCGTCTGTTGCGAAACAGACGGGCGGTGTCGTTTGTGGCTTGTACTTTGATGCGCCGAGGCCTATGCCTGTAAGAATCTTGGCTCGCCATTGCGTGAGGTGCGTTTATGGACCTGAAAGAGTTGAATGCTTATGCCATCGCCGGGAAGGTTGATGAGCTCAACCTGATCTCGATGGAAGGCGGGATCTACCTGTTGGAGGCGCGGATGCATGGCGCGGCGTATCCGCTGAGTGATGCCCACGGCCAGATGTTTCACCTGCGTTCGGTCGAGCATGCGCGTGAAGTGCTTCATGCCTTTCCCAGCTTGCCGTTCAACCTTGTGCACGTTTCGGTTCATGACGAGATGTGTGGACTCGGTGCCAGTTCCGAGGGAAGCCTGAAGGTTCCGATTGCGTGGCAGCACTGACGCCTCTCATCAACACAATGGCATCTGTGCTAGTCTGCTGGCCCTTTTGGTTCCGGGCGCTCCGGGACGCGCTGTGTACGCACGGCAAGTTCCAGGGCCGTCCGCACAGCGGAGCAGTGTCATGTCCGAAGTAAATCTGTCCACCGACGAAACCCGCGTCAGCTACGGTATTGGCCGTCAGCTGGGCGACCAACTGCGCGACAACCCGCCACCGGGCGTTAGCCTGGACGCGATCCTGGCAGGCCTGACCGACGCTTTCGCCGGCAAGGAAAGCCGTGTGGGTCAGGAAGAAATGTCCGCAAGCTTCAAGGTCATTCGCGAAATCATGCAAGCTGAAGCAGCTGCCAAAGCTGAAGCCGCTGCTGGCGAAGGCCTGGCATTCCTGGCTGAAAACGCCAAGCGTGACGGCATCACCACCCTGGCTTCCGGCCTGCAATTCGAAGTACTGACTCAGGGTGAAGGCGCCAAGCCAACCCGTGAAGATCAAGTGCGCACTCACTACCACGGCACTCTAATCGACGGCACTGTGTTCGACAGCTCCTACGATCGTGGTCAGCCTGCAGAATTCCCGGTTGGCGGCGTGATCCCTGGCTGGACCGAAGCCCTGCAACTGATGAACGCCGGCAGCAAATGGCGTCTGTACGTGCCGAGCGAACTGGCTTACGGCGCTCAAGGCGTTGGCAGCATTCCGCCGCACAGCGTACTGGTATTCGACGTCGAACTGCTCGACGTTCTGTAAGACCGTAACCCTGTAGGCGCTCTGCCCCTACAGGGTTTTTCAGCGTTTTTCATATTTCGATCTTGTGGTGCAGTTCGCTTGTCGGGCGCAATGCCCGGGCATAGCAGAACAGAAACAGATTGCGCACCAGTTCCTTGAGCACCACCGGCTCGCTGGAACTCAAGCCGTTGACGTCCAGATCACCCTGATCCTGCAGCTCGTTCAAGGCTTCCTCTTCAAGCACCGCACAGACTTCCCCGGTTTCCCGATGCAGGATCCTGAGGTAAGGGTGTGGGCGGTCCAGCCAGGCGTCGATCAAATAAGTCATGGGTCTCATCTCCATCGATTGATTTCAATGAGAATAATTCTTATTCATCAAATAGCAAGGGCCTATTGGCGGTTTGGTTTTTTTTAAGGGTAAAGGTTGCGTAAGGTCAAAACGGCTGGCGTTTGGCTATTGCGAGGGATTGTTGGGCGAAGCGGGGGAGGGTGAAGCACCATCCCGCGCAGGACGCGGGATGGAATACAGCAGACTCAGACTTTTCTGACGAACTCGGATTTGAGCTTCATCGGGCCGATGCCGTCGATCTTGCAGTCGATGTCGTGATCGCCATCGCACAGGCGGATGTTCTTGACCTTGGTGCCGACCTTGACCACCAGCGACGTGCCTTTGACCTTGAGGTCCTTGATCACGGTGATGGTGTCGCCGTCCTGCAGGACGTTGCCGACCGAATCCTTTTTCACGGTGTCATCGGACGCTGCTTCGGCTTCGCCGCTGGCGGACCACTCGTGGGCGCACTCAGGGCAGATCAGCTGGGCGCCGTCTTCGTAGGTGTATTCGGAATTGCATTTTGGGCAGGGTGGCAACGTGCTCACTAAAGCTCCTTGGATTCAGGATCGCTAAAAAGCGCACATTGTATAGGGTTTTAGGTGGAAGAGGGCGGGGGGTAGCAAACCTGTGGGAAAGGGCTCCCACAGGTTGTGGTCTATCAGTGCGTACGGGCGACCGCAAATTCGCTCAACTCGACCAGTGCATCGCGGTATTCGCTGGCAGGCAGTGCGTCGAGGCACTTGATCGCGCGGGCCACGTAGTCACGGGCCAGTTGCGCGGTGTAATCCAGCGAGCCTGAGGCTTCCACGGCTTCGCGGATGCTTTCCAGGTCTTCGATACCGCCTTTCTGGATCGCCTTGCGCACCAGGGCAGCCTGCTCCGGCGTGCCTTCGCGCATGGTGTAGATCAGCGGCAGGGTCGGTTTGCCTTCAGCCAGATCGTCACCGACGTTCTTGCCCAGGGTTTCGGCGTCGCCTTTGTAGTCCAGCAGGTCGTCGACCAACTGGAATGCCACGCCCAGATGATCGCCGAATGTACGCAGGGCTTCTGACTGTTCCGATGTCGCTTCGCAGAGCGCTGCGGCACTGTGGGTCGAGGCCTCAAAGAGCATCGCGGTTTTGCCGCGGATGACTTCCATGTAGGTTTCTTCAGTGGTGCTGGCGTCACGAACCTTGGACAGCTGCAACACTTCGCCTTCGGCGATGATGCGCGTGGCTTGCGAAAGGATTTTCATCACTGGCATGGAGCCCAGTTCGACCATCATTTCGAAGGACCGCGAATACAGGAAGTCGCCCACCAGCACACTAGGGGCGTTGCCCCACATGGCGTTGGCCGTCGAGCGGCCACGGCGCATGCCGGACATGTCGACCACGTCGTCATGCAGCAAGGTGGCGGTGTGCAGGAACTCGATGGTTGCGGCCAGCAGGCGCAGGTCATCGCCTTCGCGACCCAGAGCCTTGCCACACAGCAACACTAATAGAGGGCGCAGGCGTTTACCGCCAGCCGAGGTAATGTAATCGCCGATTTTCGATACCAGCGGCACTCGGGAAGTCAGCTGCTTCTTGATGATGCCGTCGACGGCGCTAAAATCGTCCGCCACCGCGCGGTAGAAAGCTTGGGGTTGCATCAGCGACAGTTGCTCCAGAAGGGTTGCGCGGCATGCTAGGACCCACGTCGGCGGGTGTCAAGGTACGATGGACGGCCTCTTGCATCGCCCTGGCAGCTTGCGTACAATCGCGCACCCTGAACTTCCTGGGCAGCACCTGCCTTACGCAATTGCAAACAGGCCTTCCAGCCTTATGCAGCCATGCCAGCCAATACCTCTTCTTATAAAGAGCTGGGTGAGCAGGATTATCGGAGAAATACCATGTCGTACGCAGTAATTGTTACTGGTGGCAAGCAATACAAGGTCGCCCCAGGTGAATACCTGAAGATCGAAAAACTGGAAATCGCTACCGGCGAATCCGTTACTTTTGATCGCGTTCTGTTGGTCGCCAATGGCGATGACGTGAACATCGGCGCTCCAGTTGTTGCTGGCGCTACCGTTGTGGCTGAAGTGATCTCCCAAGGTCGTCACGATAAAGTCCGCATCATCAAGTTCCGTCGTCGTAAGCACCACATGAAGCGTATGGGCCACCGCCAGTGGTACACCGAGATCAAAATCACCGGTATTCAGGCTTAATTTCAGCCTAATTCCTCACTAGGAGAATTGACTCATGGCACACAAAAAAGCTGGTGGTAGTACCCGTAACGGTCGCGACTCAGAAGCCAAACGCCTTGGCGTGAAGATGTATGGCGGCCAGAAAATCATTCCGGGCAACATCATCGTGCGTCAGCGCGGCACCCAATTCCACGCCGGTTACGGTGTTGGCATGGGTAAAGATCACACTCTCTTCGCGAAAATCGAAGGCGTGATCAAGTTTGAAGTAAAGGGCGCGTTCAACCGCCGTTACGTGAGCGTTGTCGCAGCTTAATTGCGCGATCGCTGGAAAAGCCCTGTCTCGCGACGGGGCTTTTTCGTTTGTGGGGTGAGTCTCTTGCAAAGCTGTTTGTGATGGGCTCCAGCGCTGGATTTGCGGTTGTTGATTGAGGTCGCTGCGCTCATTTTTGCAAGAGTCTTATGTCTTAGTGTTTTTCGGCTCGTCCGTATGACGAGAGGCGTTTTGTTATGAAGTTTGTTGATGAAGTATCGATTCGAGTAAAGGCCGGCGACGGCGGCAACGGTTGCATGAGCTTCCGTCGCGAAAAATTCATTGAAAACGGCGGCCCAAACGGCGGTGACGGTGGTGATGGCGGCTCGGTCTACATGATCGCCGACGAAAACCTCAACACCCTGGTGGACTACCGTTACACCCGGCACTTTGATGCCGAGCGTGGTTCCAACGGCGGCAGCACCGACTGCACCGGTAAAAAAGGTGAAGAGCTGGTACTGCGTGTTCCGGTCGGCACCACTGTTATCGACTCCGCTACTCAGGAAGTGATCGGCGACCTGACCAAAGCTGGCCAGAAGTTGCTGGTGGCTCACGGCGGCTGGCACGGTCTGGGTAACACCCGTTTCAAATCCAGTACCAACCGTGCTCCGCGTCAGACCACTCCGGGTAAGCCGGGTGAGGCGCGTGATCTGAAGCTGGAAATGAAGGTGTTGGCTGACGTCGGCCTGCTGGGCTTGCCGAACGCAGGCAAAAGTACCTTCATTCGTTCGGTATCGGCCGCCAAGCCGAAAGTCGCCGACTACCCGTTCACCACGCTGGTGCCGAACCTGGGTGTGGTCAGCGTCGATCGCTGGAAAAGCTTCGTGGTTGCGGACATTCCGGGCCTGATCGAAGGTGCTTCCGATGGCGCAGGCCTGGGGATTCGCTTCCTCAAGCACTTGTCGCGTACCCGTTTGCTGCTGCACCTCGTGGACATGGCGCCACTCGATGACGCCAGCGCCCCGGATGCTGCTGAAGTGATCGTCAGCGAGCTGACCAAGTTCAGCCCGTCCCTGGCTGAGCGTGATCGTTGGTTGGTGCTGAACAAGTGCGACCAGATCCTCGAAGAAGAGCACGATGCTCGCGTCAAGGAAATCGTTGATCGTCTTGAATGGACCGGTCCGGTCTACGTAATCTCGGCTATCTCCAAGTTGGGCACCGAGCGTCTTTGCCACGACATCATGCGTTACATGGAAGACCGTGCTGATCGCCTGGCTAACGACCCGGTTTACAAAGAAGAGTTGGCCGAACTCGATCAGCGCATCGAAGACGAAGCCCGTGCTCAGCTGCAGGCCCTGGATGACCAGCGTGCCCTGCGCCGTAGCGGCGTGAAGTCCGTCCACGACATCGGCGACGATGATTGGGATGAAGAAGATGTGGATGACGAAGACGGTCCGGAAATCATTTACGTGCGTGACTGATTCGTTGCGATAAACTTAAACGCCGCTCACTAGAGCGGCGTTTTAGTATCTGGAAATCGATAGTTGGTCACGAATAACCACGAATAACGTTACGGGCAGTGCCAGGTCGCGCTGTCCTCAAGCTAAGGTTGAAGATGATGCGGAGCAAGGTGACAGGTGCGCAGCGTTGGGTCGTGAAGATCGGCAGCGCTTTGCTGACGGCGGACGGCAAGGGCCTGGATCGCGCGGCAATGAGTGTTTGGGTCGAGCAGATGGTGGCTTTGCATGAGGCTGGCGTCGAGTTGGTGCTGGTGTCCTCCGGGGCGGTGGCGGCCGGCATGAGCCGCTTGGGTTGGACTGTGCGACCCAGTGCGATGCACGAACTACAGGCCGCTGCCGCCATCGGTCAGATGGGGTTGGTGCAGGCCTGGGAGTCGAGCTTTGCCGAGCATGGCCGGCATACCGCGCAGATTCTCCTGACCCACGACGACTTGTCCGACCGCAAGCGCTACTTGAACGCCCGCAGCACCTTGCGCGCGTTGGTCGAG
This sequence comes from Pseudomonas silensiensis, assembly GCF_050434865.1. Classification (NCBI taxonomy): domain Bacteria; kingdom Pseudomonadati; phylum Pseudomonadota; class Gammaproteobacteria; order Pseudomonadales; family Pseudomonadaceae; genus Pseudomonas; species Pseudomonas silensiensis. The sequence goes on along the minus strand of NZ_JBNDJH010000027.1, from coordinate 85,989 downwards.
CTGAAAGTTATTCCGGTGATCAACGAAAACGACACCGTGGTCACTGATGAAATACGGTTCGGCGACAACGACACGCTGGCGGCGCTGGTGGCCAACCTGGTCGAGGCTGACTTGCTGGTGATCCTTACCGATCGCGATGGCATGTTCGACGCCGATCCGCGCAACAACCCTGACGCCAACCTGATTTACGAGGCGCGCGCCGATGATCCGGCGCTGGATGCGGTGGCGGGCAGTACGGGGGGTGCGCTGGGGCGTGGCGGCATGCAGACCAAATTGCGTGCTGCGCGACTGGCGGCTCGTTCCGGTGCGCATACCATCATCGTTGGCGGGCGTATTGAGCGCGTGCTGGATCGCCTCAAGGCGGGCGAGCGCATCGGCACCTTGCTGTCGCCTGAGCGCGGCCTGTTGGCGGCGCGCAAGCAGTGGCTGGCCGGGCACCTGCAAACCCGCGGCACGCTTGTGCTGGATGCCGGTGCGGTGACGGCGCTGTCCAAGGGCAACAAAAGTTTGCTGCCTGTGGGTGTCAAGCTGGTCCAGGGCAGCTTCCGTCGTGGCGAGATGGTGGTTTGCGTGGCGCCGGACGGTCGTGAAATCGCTCGGGGTCTGGCCAACTACAGCGCGCTGGAAGCACAAAAAATCATCGGTCAGTCGTCTGAGGCGATTGTCGGTCTTTTGGGTTACATGGCGGAGCCGGAACTGGTTCACCGCGATAACCTGATCCTGGTCTGAAGGAATACCTGAATGCGCGTGGCAAAAGGATTGTTGGGTCTGCTGTTGGCGATGCCGCTGCTGGCCTCGGCCGAGGAGATCGGTCAGGTGTCGACGGTGTTCAAGTTTGTCGGTCCGAACGACCGCATCGTCGTCGAAGCGTTTGATGATCCAAAGGTTGAGGGTGTGACTTGCTACCTGTCGCGAGCCAAGACGGGTGGCGTGAAGGGCGGTTTGGGGTTGGCTGAAGATCGCGCAGAAGCGTCTATCGCTTGTCGTCAGGTCGGGCCGATCAGCTTCAAGGGCGAGTTGAAGGATGGTGACGAGGTGTTCAAGGAGCGCACGTCGCTGGTGTTCAAGACCATGCAGGTGGTGCGATTCCTCGACAAGAAACGCAATACGCTGGTGTACCTGGTTTATAGCGATCGTGTGATCGAAGGCAGTCCCCAGAATGCGGTGACGGCGATTCCGATTTTGCCGTGGGCACAGGCTCAATAATCTGACGCAAATCGAAATGTAGGAGTGAGCCTGCTCGCGATGGCTGTTTAACATTCAACACTGATGTTGACTGTTCTACTGCTATCGCGAGCAGGCTCACTCCTGCTTTTTTGTGCGACGTTTGTTAAATCGCAGGCAATAAAAAACCGACCCTAGGGTCGGTTTTTTAACAAGCTTATCGCTTATGCGGCAACAGCAAGGTTCAGAGCCTTGACGTGACCGTTCAGGCGGCTCTTATGACGAGCAGCCTTGTTCTTGTGGATGATGCCTTTATCGGCCATACGGTCGATAACTGGCACGGCCAGAACGTAAGCAGCTTGAGCTTTTTCAGCGTCTTTTGCGTCGATGGCCTTAACTACATTCTTGATGTAGGTACGAACCATGGAACGCAGGCTGGCGTTGTGGCTGCGACGCTTCTCAGCCTGTTTTGCACGTTTTTTGGCGGAAGGTGTGTTGGCCACCGTCGAGCTCCTCGAAAGACTTTTTAGGAAATAGCAAACAAAATAGGCCGCGAATCATGCCGATGAGTTGATGTCTTGTCAAGGGCGGTTGAGACGTTCCGCTAAGTGGTAGGTATAAAGAGGCGGGATATTTATTTCCGGCGCTTGACCTGTAAACTCGCGAGCTTTGGCTCTGTGCTGCTGCGGCGCGGAGTATCGCATAAGTAGGCGCTTTGTTCGCCTGCTGTTTATCGACAGGCACAAACTCTTTCAATGAATCTGCTCAAATCGTTGGCCGCCGTCAGCTCTATCACGATGCTTTCCCGGATTCTGGGGTTCGTTCGTGACACTCTCATTGCGCGCACATTTGGCGCCGGGATGGCGACTGACGCCTTCTTTATCGCCTTCAAATTGCCCAATCTGCTGCGACGTATCTTCGCCGAGGGGGCATTTTCCCAGGCATTCGTGCCGATTCTTGCTGAATATAAAAGCCAGAAGGGCGAGGAGGCGACGCGAACCTTCATTGCCTACGTCTCGGGCCTGCTGACGCTGGTACTGGCGTTGGTCACCGCGTTGGGCATGATCGCTGCGCCGTGGGTCATCTGGGTGACCGCGCCGGGCTTCACCGACACGCCGGAAAAATTCGAGCTGACGACCAGTCTGTTGCGCGTGACCTTTCCTTATGTATTGCTGATCTCCCTGTCTTCATTGGCCGGGGCGATCCTCAATACCTATAACCGTTTCTCGGTGCCGGCCTTTGTGCCGACCCTGCTTAACGTCAGCATGATCATCTTTTCGGTGTTCCTGACGCCTTACTTTGATCCGCCGGTCATGGCACTGGGCTGGGCAGTACTGGCGGGAGGGCTGGCGCAATTGCTCTATCAGCTGCCGCACCTGAAAAAGATCGGCCTGCTGGTGTTGCCACGCCTGAACCTGCGTGACAGTGGCGTCTGGCGGGTCATGAAACAAATGCTGCCGGCGATTCTCGGCGTTTCTGTGAGCCAGATTTCGCTGATCATCAACACCATTTTCGCCTCGTTCCTGGTCGCCGGTTCCGTGTCCTGGATGTACTACGCCGACCGTTTGATGGAGTTGCCGTCCGGTGTTCTGGGCGTGGCGCTGGGCACGATTCTCCTGCCGACCCTGGCCAAGACCTACGCCAGCAAGGATCGCCAGGAATACTCGCGGATCCTCGATTGGGGGCTGCGCCTGTGCTTCATGCTGGTGTTGCCGTGCTCCCTGGCACTGGGGATTCTCGCCGAGCCGCTGACGGTTTCTTTGTTCCAGTACGGTCAGTTCAGCGCGTTTGACGCCTCCATGACCCAGCGGGCACTGATTGCTTATTCGGTCGGGTTGCTCGGGATTATCGTGATCAAAGTGCTGGCTCCGGGCTTTTATGCGCAACAAAACATTCGCACTCCGGTAAAAATCGCGATTTTTACCCTGATCGTCACCCAGTTGTTCAACCTGGTGTTGATCGGCCCGCTGGCCCACGCCGGCCTGGCGCTGGCCATCAGCATCGGCGCGTGCATTAACGCCAGCCTGCTGTTCTATCAGCTGCGCAAGCAGCAGATGTATGAGCCGCAACCGGGTTGGGCGAAGTTCGGCTTCAAGCTAGTGATTGCAGTGTTGGTGATGTCTGCTGTGTTACTGATCGGAATGCATTTCATGCCAGCCTGGGATCAGGGGCATATGCTGGAGCGGTTCCTGCGTCTGGGCGCATTGGTCGTTGCCGGTGTGGTGGCTTATTTCGGCATGTTGCTGTTGATGGGCTTCCGTTTGCGCGACTTCAATCGCAAAGCGCTGAGCTGAGGTCACGACCTCGATAAACACGGGCGAATCGACGGTTTTGTCGGCTCGATCACTTTGGGTTACGGTGTTGCCTGTCGTCGGCCGCCGGGTGTGGTTATAATCGACCACTTTATGAGCAAGAAGCGCGTTATGCAGCTGGTTCGAGGCCTCCACAACTTGCGCCCCCAGCATCGGGGCTGTGTCGCCACTATTGGCAACTTTGACGGTGTTCACCGTGGCCACCAGGCTATCCTGGCGAGGCTCCGTGAGCGTGCGCTCGAGTTGGGCGTGCCCAGCTGCGTGGTGATTTTTGAGCCGCAGCCGCGGGAGTTTTTCGCCCCGGACACGGCGCCGGCCCGTCTGGCCCGGCTGCGGGACAAACTGCAGCTGCTGGCCGAGGAAGGTGTCGACCGGGTCCTGTGCCTGGCCTTCAACCAGCGCTTGAGCAAGCTCAGCGCCGCCGAATTCGTCGACACCATTCTGGTGGACGGCCTCGGTGTACAACATCTTGAGGTCGGTGACGATTTCCGTTTCGGCTGCGACCGGGTAGGGGATTTCGATTTCCTGCAACAGGCTGGCGTCCTGCAAGGGTTTACCGTCGAAGCGGCGCAAACCGTCGAGCTGGACGGTATTCGCGTCAGCAGCACCCAGGTCCGCAATGCCCTCGCCGCTGCCGATTTTGCCCTGGCCGAGCGATTGCTCGGTCGTCCCTTCCGGATTGCCGGGCGGGTCCTGCATGGCCAGAAGCTGGCGCGCCAGTTGGGTACGCCCACGGCCAACATACAACTCAAGCGTCGCCGCGTGCCGCTGACCGGGGTTTACCTGGTCAACGTCGACATCGACGGCAAGACCTGGCCGGGCGTCGCCAACATTGGCGTGCGGCCAACCGTTCAAGGTGATGGCAAAGCCCACCTCGAAGTGCATCTTTTAGATTTTGCCGGCGATCTGTATGACCGGCGTTTGACGGTGGTTTTCCACCACAAGCTGCGTGAAGAGCAGCGTTTCGCCTCTCTGGAGGCGCTTAAGACGGCGATCAATGCGGATGTTGCCGCCGCCCGTGCCCTGTCGCACCTAGCGCCAATCGCTAATGAAGAGCCTTAAATGACCGACTATAAAGCCACGCTAAACCTTCCGGACACCGCCTTCCCAATGAAGGCCGGCCTGCCTCAGCGCGAACCGCAGATTCTGCAGCGCTGGGACAGCATTGGCCTGTACGGTAAGTTGCGCGAGATTGGCAAGGATCGTCCGAAGTTCGTACTTCACGACGGTCCTCCGTACGCCAACGGCACGATTCACATCGGTCATGCGCTGAACAAGATTCTCAAGGACATGATCATCCGCTCGAAAACCCTGTCGGGTTTCGACGCGCCTTATGTTCCGGGCTGGGACTGCCACGGTCTGCCGATCGAGCACAAAGTCGAAGTGACCCACGGTAAAAACCTGGGCGCGGACAAGACCCGCGAACTGTGCCGTGCCTACGCCACCGAGCAGATCGAAGGCCAGAAGTCCGAATTCATCCGTCTGGGCGTGTTGGGCGATTTCGCCAACCCGTACAAGACCATGGACTTCAAAAACGAGGCCGGCGAAATCCGCGCCCTGGCAGAAATCGTCAAGGGCGGTTTCGTGTTCAAGGGCCTGAAGCCTGTGAACTGGTGCTTCGACTGCGGTTCGGCCCTGGCTGAAGCGGAAGTCGAGTACGAGAACAAAAAGTCCTCGACCATCGACGTGGCATTCCCGATTGCCGACGAAGCCAAGCTGGCTGCCGCTTTCGGTCTGCCATCGCTGGGCAAACCCGCTTCGATCGTGATCTGGACCACCACCCCGTGGACCATCCCGGCCAACCAGGCGTTGAACGTTCACCCGGAATTCAACTACGCCCTGGTCGACGTCGGCGACAAACTGCTGGTTCTGGCTGAAGAGCTGGTCGAGTCGTGCCTGGCCCGTTACAGCCTGGAAGGCTCGGTTATCGCGACCACCACCGGTAAAGAGCTGGAACTGATCAACTTCCGCCACCCGTTCTACGGCCGTTTGTCGCCGGTTTACCTGGCCGAATACGTTGAGCTGGGCGCTGGCACCGGTGTGGTTCACTCCTCGCCAGCCTATGGCGTAGACGACTTCGTGACCTGCAAGAAGTACGGCATGGTCAACGACGACATCCTCAACCCGGTACAGAGCAACGGCGTTTACGCAACGTCGCTGGAGTTCTTCGGCGGCCAGTTCATCTGGAAGGCCAACCCGGCCATCGTCGACAAGTTGACCGAAGTGGGTGCGCTGCTGCACACCAGCATCATCGAACACAGCTACATGCACTGCTGGCGTCACAAGACCCCGCTGATCTACCGCGCCACCGCGCAGTGGTTCATCGGCATGGACAAAGAACCTGTGACCGGCGACACCCTGCGCAAGCGGGCGATCAAAGCCATCGAAGACACCAAGTTCGTCCCGGCCTGGGGCCAGGCGCGCCTGCACTCGATGATCGCCAACCGTCCGGACTGGTGCATCTCCCGTCAGCGCAACTGGGGCGTGCCGATCCCGTTCTTCCTGAACAAGGAAAGCGGCGAGCTGCACCCACGTACCGCTGAATTGATGGAAGAAGTCGCCAAGCGCGTCGAAGTCGAAGGCATCGAGGCCTGGTTCAAGATGGACGCGGCCGAGTTGCTCGGTGACGAAGCGCCGCAATACGACAAGATCAGCGACACCCTCGATGTCTGGTTCGACTCGGGCACCACGCACTGGCACGTTCTGCGCGGTTCGCACCCGGTGGGTCACGAGACCGGTCCACGTGCCGACCTGTACCTGGAAGGTTCGGACCAACACCGTGGCTGGTTCCACTCGTCGTTGCTGACCGGTTGCGCCATCGACGACCACGCGCCATACCGCGAGCTGCTGACTCACGGCTTCACCGTCGATGAGTCCGGCCGCAAGATGTCCAAGTCCCTGGGCAACGTGATCGCACCGCAAAAGGTCAACGACACCCTGGGCGCCGACATCATGCGTCTGTGGGTTGCTTCCACCGATTACTCGGGTGAAATGGCGGTTTCCGAGCAGATCCTGCAGCGCAGTGCGGACGCTTATCGGCGTATTCGTAACACCGCACGCTTCCTGCTCTCGAACCTGACTGGCTTCAACCCGGCCACCGACATCCTGCCGGCCGAAGAAATGCTGGCGCTGGACCGTTGGGCCGTGGACCGCACCCTGCTGCTGCAACGCGAGCTGCAAGAGCACTACGGTGAATACCGTTTCTGGAACGTCTACTCCAAGATTCACAACTTCTGCGTGCAGGAGCTGGGCGGTTTCTACCTCGACATCATCAAGGACCGTCAGTACACCACTGGCGCCAACAGCAAGGCCCGCCGTTCGGCGCAAACCGCGCTGTACCACATCTCCGAAGCGCTGGTGCGCTGGATCGCGCCGATCCTGGCATTCACCGCCGACGAACTGTGGGAATACCTGCCGGGCGAGCGTAACGAATCGGTAATGCTCAACACCTGGTACGAAGGCCTGACCGAACTGCCGGCAGACGTCGAACTGGGCCGCGCCTACTGGGAGCGGATCATGGAAGTGAAGGTCGCGGTCAACAAGGAAATGGAAATCCAGCGCGCGGCCAAGGCCGTCGGTGGCAACCTGCAAGCCGAAGTGACGCTGTTCGCCGAAGAGGCGCTGAGCGCCGACCTGGCCAAGCTGAGCAACGAACTGCGCTTCGTACTGATCACCTCGACCGCGACCGTTGCACCGTTCGTGCAGGCGCCGGCCGATGCCGTGGTCACCGAAGTCAGCGGTTTGAAACTGCAAGTGGTCAAGTCGAGCCACGCCAAGTGCGCCCGTTGCTGGCACTGCCGTGAAGACGTCGGCGTGAACCCGGAGCATCCGGAAATCTGCGGTCGTTGCGTCGATAACATCAGCGGCGCTGGCGAGGTTCGTCACTATGCCTAATGCGGCTGGCCGTTTCGGACGGCTGAGCTGGCTCTGGTTGAGTTTGCTGGTCCTGGTCATCGACCAGGCCAGCAAGTTCTACTTCGAAGGCAAGCTCGAGATGTACCAGCAAATCGTGGTGATCCCCGATTTGTTCAGCTGGACCCTGGCCTACAACACGGGCGCGGCGTTCAGCTTCCTGGCCGACAGCTCCGGCTGGCAGCGCTGGCTGTTTGCCCTGATCGCGGTCGTGGTCAGTGCGGTGCTGGTGGTATGGCTCAAACGTCTTGGGCGCAATGAAACCTGGCTGGCCGTCGCTTTGGCGCTGGTACTGGGCGGCGCGCTGGGCAATCTGTATGACCGCATTGCCCTGGGCCATGTGATCGATTTCATTCTGGTGCATTGGCAGAACCGCTGGTATTTCCCGGCGTTCAACTTTGCCGACAGTGCAATCACTGTCGGTGCCGTAATGCTTGCGCTGGACATGTTCAAAAGCAAGAAAACCGGAGAAGCCGTTCATGACTGAACAGGTATTGGCTGAGCAACGCATCCGCCAGAACACGGAAGTCACTTTGCACTTTGCACTGCGCCTGGAGAATGGCGACACCGTCGACAGCACCTTCGACAAAGCCCCGGCGACCTTCAAGGTCGGTGACGGCAACCTGTTGCCAGGGTTCGAAGCTGCGCTGTTCGGCTTCAAGGCTGGCGACAAGCGTACGCTGACGATTCAGCCGGAAAACGCTTTTGGCCAACCCAACCCGCAGAACGTACAGATCATCCCGCGCACGCAGTTCAAGGATATGGAGCTGTCGCCTGGGTTGCTGGTGATCTTTAACGATGCGGCCAATACTGAGCTGCCTGGTGTGGTGAAAGAATTCGATGATGAGCAAGTGACCATCGACTTCAACCACCCGTTGGCCGGCAAGACATTGACCTTTGACGTCGAGATCATCAACGTCATAGCACTGTAAAACCTTCGCCCGACTCTGGTCGGGCGGGGTCAGCATTCTTTCTGCGCGCAAGACACGAGGCACAGCATGCAAATCAAACTCGCCAACCCCCGTGGCTTCTGCGCCGGTGTGGACCGGGCGATCGAAATCGTCAACCGCGCCCTGGAAGTCTTCGGGCCGCCGATCTACGTGCGCCACGAAGTGGTCCACAACAAATTCGTCGTCGAAGACCTGCGTGCTCGCGGGGCGATCTTCGTCGAAGAGCTGGATCAGGTGCCGGACGACGTCATCGTGATCTTCAGTGCCCACGGTGTTTCCCAGGCCGTGCGCACCGAAGCCGCCGGTCGTGGCCTGAAGGTGTTCGACGCCACTTGCCCGCTGGTGACCAAGGTACACATCGAAGTGGCACGCTACAGCCGCGACGGCCGTGAATGCATCCTCATCGGCCACGCCGGTCACCCGGAAGTCGAAGGCACCATGGGCCAGTACGATGGCAGCAATGGTGGCGCGATCTATCTGGTCGAAGATGAAAAAGACGTCGCCGCCTTGCAGGTGAACAATCCTGAAAAACTGGCGTTCGTGACCCAGACCACCCTGTCCATGGACGATACCAGCCGCGTCATCGACGCCCTGCGTACACGCTTCCCGGCGATCGGTGGCCCGCGCAAGGACGACATCTGCTACGCCACGCAAAACCGTCAGGACGCGGTCAAGCAACTGGCCGACGAATGCGACGTGGTCTTGGTGGTCGGCAGCCCGAACAGCTCCAACTCCAATCGCTTGCGTGAACTGGCCGAGCGCATGGCCACCCCGGCCTACCTGATCGACGGTGCCGAAGACCTGCAAAAGAGCTGGTTCGACGGTGTCGAGCGAATCGGCATCACCGCTGGCGCCTCCGCCCCGGAAGTGCTGGTGCGTGGCGTGATCCAGCAGTTGCAGGCGTGGGGCGCTACCGGTGCCGATGAACTGGCCGGTCGCGAGGAGAACATCACCTTCTCCATGCCTAAAGAACTGCGCGTCCGCTCCCTGCTTTAACGCTTTTGCCCCCTGGGCACAGCGCCTGCTCAGCCTGATGGCTGCGCAGGCTGACGCGGCCGGTCGCGGCCAGCACCACCTGGAGCTGAGTGACCGGTTCGCGGGCTGCGCAAATGTGCAGTGTCCCCGCTTGAAAGGCCCGTCCGGGCATCTGTGGCTCGCCAATACTGTTGAAACGTATGTATCGCCTGACCGGCCAATTGCCGACAATCGGCACCTGAGTGCCACTCGCGCGCTCAACCAGCAGCGGATTGCTGTTGTCCTCCGCCCCTTTACCACTGATATCCAGAATGATCCGCCAGCCCTGACTCCAGTCGCCGTTGATGGCGTGAATCACAACACTCTGGTTGCGTGTGATGGCAACGGTTCTGGCGTTGCGTATACCGCTGATAAGCGACTCTGCCACCTGCTCGCGATGGTTCGATTCAGTCAGTGCTGCAAATGCCGGACTGACCAACAGCAGAACAATCCCGACAATTGTCAGTCCCATAAGCAGTTCGATCAGGCTGAAACCTCGCTGATGCATGTCATCTCCCTCCCTGGAGTGCTGCGGCCCGCGCGATCCCTGCGCGAGTAATGGCAAAACAATCGAACACCTGCCGGTCGAATGCTCTAGCGTGTAGAAGCAGGTATAGCCGACGGCAACGGAGCGCACCGATGGATCATCGTACAAAAGGTTTCACGCTGATCGAGCTGCTGATCGCGCTCGCGGTGTTTCTGATCCTGATCACGCTGGCCGTACCGGCGTTTACCCGTTCGGTGCAAATCACCAAGGCCGACACCGAAATTGGCGATCTGCAACGCGGTCTGAATTTCGCCCGACTTGAGGCGATCAACCGGGGCATCACCACCCGGCTTCGGCCGACGACGGAGGGCGGGGTCTGGACCGGAGAACTCTCGGTTTATGACGGTACTGGCAAATTGGCCAATGTATTGCGGGTTGTTCCAGCGATGAGCAGCGGGGCGACTCTGACGCTAACCTCAGGAGTGACCGCCATTGATTTCAACAACCTTGGCGGGTTATCGGCACCGTCCACGGCGGTAGTGATCAGCTATGTCCTGGGGGCGCAAAGCAGGACGCTGAATGTGTGTTTGAACGGACGAATTCTATTGGGTGGAAACTGCGGATGAGGGGATGGAGCAAGCGTGCACAGGAGGGCATGACGCTGATCGAAGTCTTGGTTGCGTTGTTGATTCTGAGCGTGGGGCTGTTAGGGGCTGCGGCGATTCAGCTCAATGCGCTCAAATACACCGACAGTTCGCGGATGACCAGCCAGGCCAGTTTTATCGCCTACGACATGATGGACCGCATTCGCGCCAACTCCGGTGCCGACTACACCGTCACGCCACCGACCTCAGGCAACCTGAGCGTCGCCCGGGATCAGGACCTCTACGACTTCACCACCAACATTGTCAATTTCGGCGGCGCCACCGCCACCGGCAGCGTTACGCTCAATAAGCAGGTGTACACCATCACCATCACCTGGGATGACTCTCGGGCTGCGAACATCGCCGATTCACGGCGCAGTTTCGTCCTGACCAGTCGCGCCACCGTCGATCCGGTGCCGACGCCATGAACCGGTCCAATAGAGGTTTCGGCCTGATCGAGTTACTGATCGCCCTGGCGCTGAGTTTGGTCGTGGTCCTGGGCGTGGCGCAGATTTTCATCGCGGCCAAGAACACCTATGTCAGCCAGAACGCCGCTGCCGCCATGCAGGAAGATGCGCGTTTCGTGCTGAGCAAACTAATTCAGGAAATTCGCATGGTCGGCATGTTCGGATGTCTGGGGACGGTCACTGATTCAAGCTCGGCGGGTGACTTCAATGCCTTTCAGACAACACCCATCAGTTGGGACAACGCCAACCTCAAACTGACCCTGGTGACTGCGGATGTCGGCGGTAGTGGCGGGGTACCGAACTGGACGGTGGTTTCCGATTGTCGGAACACCGCAACGGCCTACACCGGCGTCCGGGTTCCGGCGTCGGGCGAGCTGGCGTTTCCGATCCGGCGCCTGATCTACAGCTTCAGCAACAATCAACTGCTGATGGGTGTCGGTCCCGGCACGCCGGCTCAGGCGGTGCTGGTGAACAACGTCAGTGCCTTCAACGTGAGCTTTGGTCTCGCCAGTTCCGCTACGGATGTGGCCGCCTCCAGTTACAGCAGCAACCCCTCTGATCCGGCGCGCATTCGTAGTGTTCGCCTGACATTGACCCTCACCGACCCGAACAACCGGGTGCGCAATCAAACCTTCAACGTGGTTGCCGCTCTGCGCAACCGCTTGCAATGAGAGGCGGGCCGATGAGTATTGCTCCCGTGACCCCTCACGCCCAGCGTGGCATGGCGCTGTTGGTCAGCCTGGTGTTTCTTCTGTTGTTGACACTGATCGGCCTTTCATCGATGCAAAACGCCACGCTGCAGGAAAAAATGGCGGCCAGCGTGACCTTGCGCAATCAGTCGTTCCAGGGCGCCGAGTCGGCGTTGCGCGTAGGTGAAAGCGCAGTGCAACTGGAGACCTATTCGTTGCCGGTCTGCAGCGGCACCACCCAATGCGCGCCACCGGCCGAGTCGTTGACAATCACCGGCGCCGGCTTCAATTCCACCTCGGGGGTGACCTGGATCGCCTCCGGCAGCGGTTTTTACGGGGTGCAGAACATCGGCACCACCCTGACCGCCGTGAATGTGCCAAGCAACACCTCGACAACGCTGTACCGGGTGACCGCAGTCGGCATCGCGGGCAACTCGCGCAGTGTGGTGGAGAGTATTTATGCGAAGTACTAAACAGCTGTGGCGCCTGGTTTGCGGCGTGCTATTGGGGTTTTATCTCTCAGCGCCAGCGTATGCCTTCACACCGTCGGATTCTCCGCTGTTGAGCGCCGCGGCTGTCGCGCCTAACGTGATGCTGTTGATTGACGATTCGGGCAGCATGAACAGCATCGTCTGGGCGGCGGGTTTCGATCCGACGGTCACAAATCGCCCTCAGGTGACCATCTGCAGTTCAGATGGCTCCTGCAAGGAAGGGCAAAATCTCGACATGACCGACACCAATATTTTTCTGTCCAGCCTCAATCGCGGTGGCTGTGCGTCAGGTTATGTTGGTTTTTTTAAAGGCTCTCAGGGGGCGAATTCGTTTTGCCTGAAACTGCCCGATCCGGTGGGCGGCGAGAACACCCGTTACTCGGCCAATTACCTGTCTTACCTGATCAGTCTGGCGAACAGTTCGACCAAGGATTTCACCACTGGCTCAATCCCCACCGATTACCGGATGAACGTTGCGCGCAAAGTCTCCACTGATCTGGTGACCACTAACCGTGGGCTGCGCATAGGCCTGGCGACGTTCAACCCAGCCACCATCTACAACTCTGGCAATGGTGGCTACATCGCCCGTTCCATTAGCGACCTGTCGGTGGAGAGCAACTTTAATAACCTTGTTTCGTCGATCAACGGCTTGAATGCAGTCGCCAATACCCCATTGGCAGAAGCCTATTACGAAGTCACCCGCTACATGCGCGGCATGGCGCCGTTCTACAACTCGACGCCTGCGACCTACACCAGTCCGATCCAGTACCGTTGCCAGAAAAACTATGGTGTGGTGATTACTGACGGCTTGCCCACCTTTGACAGGACCTTCCCGACCACTGATCCCTTGGGCGGTACACGACTGCCCAATTGGGACGGTGTAAACAACGATGGTCCCGGCGGCGACGATGAGGGCGATACGCTTTACCTGGATGACATCGCCAAGTTCGCCTTCGACATCGACATGCGCACGACCGGTACCGATTCTGCGAACAAAAACTGGGACGCAGCGGATTTTCCAAAGCAGAACATGAACACCTACACCGTCGGTTTCGCCACTGCGAACCCGATGTTGTCGGACGCGGCGACTTACGGGCAGGGCAAGTATTACCAGGCTACCGACAGTACAGGCCTCAACAGCGCACTGTCGTCGGCGCTGAGCGACATCACCTCCAAGGCCGGCTCCGGCGGCAGTGGCGTCGCCAGCGGGACCACTCTGGCCAGCGGTACGAGTTACTTTCAGACCAGTTACGATCCCAAGGATTGGCGCGGCACGATCAAGTCCTACGGGTTTACCTCCACTGGCACGGTCAACACCGCTTCGGTGTTGTGGACAACCGATACCACCATCGTGCCCGGTGCCACGGCACCGACCTATCAATCCTGGAACACCCTGACCAATGCGGCCGTGACGCTGGCCTACGCCAGTTTTTCCCCTGCCCAGCAAACTTCCCTCAACCAGGGTTTGCCCACCGGCATCACCGGCAGCGATCTGGTGGAGTGGAGCAAGGGCACCAACAAGGCCGGTCTGAAAGTGCGCAGTGTGCTGCTTGGCGACATCATCAATTCGCCGTTGGCGTTGGCATCGCCCACGGATAAAACCGCGTCCGATCTGTCCGGCGACACCACCTACAGCACCTATCTGGCGACCAAAGCGGCAAGCATGAACGCCAGCCTCGTGGTGAACGCTAACGACGGCTTTGTAAACGTCATCAACGTGTCCAATGGCACACGGCGTTACGCGTTTATGCCGTCCAGCGTGTTGCCGTCACTGCGCTACATCGCTGACCCCACTTACATAAACGGGGTGAGCCACAAGTTTCTGGTGGACGGTCAGGTGGGTGTGTTCGATGCCCAGCTCAACAGTGCCTGGAAAACCCTCGCGTTGGGCGGGACGGGGGCAGGAGGGCGAACCTTCTATGCGCTCCAACTGTTCGACGCATCGGCCGGTAACGTAACGAAGGCGTTGTGGGAGATCAGCGCACCGGCCACAGCAAACACGGCGAACGTTTTCAATGATCTGGGTTATGCCTATGCACGACCGGAAGTGGCACGCTTGGCCGACGGTCGATGGGCGGCATTCATCTCCAACGGTTATGGCAGCAACTCCGGGGTGGCAGCGTTGTACGTCGTCGACATTCGCGACGGCACGCTGATCAAGAAGATAGTGGTCGACGGCGCCGAGACGACCAACGGCCTGTCGTCGGTAAAACTTCGGGTCAACTCACAGAATGTGGTGCAGGCCGCTTATGGCGGCGATTTGAAGGGGCGGCTGTGGAAGTTTGATTTGAGCGCGACGGCCCCGGAATCGTGGGATCTGGCGTTTTCCCGCAAACCGCTGTTTACCACCGCAGGTGGCGTCACCCAGCCGATCACCGCACAGCCATTGCTGGCGGACAATTCGTTGGGAGGGAAGGAAGTGTTTTTCGGCACCGGTAAATTCAACGAGACGGCCGACAAGACCAATAAAGATCTTCAGGCGTTCTATGCCGTGTGGGATGCGGAAGGTGGCTCCGGGCAAATCACAACGTCCAGTTTGCAGGCGCAGTCGGTGACCGGCGTGTTCTCCGGTAGCAGTGGGCAATTCATCACCACCAGCCAGAACGACGTGACCTATCCGGCGGAAAAAGGCTGGTACCTGCCGCTGGTGTACAACAACGTACTAACCGGTGAGCGGGTGATCAATCAGGCCAGTCTGGTGGCCGGCCGGATCGTATTCACCACGGCCAGCGTGGACACCACCGACCCATGCGCCAGTTTCGGTACCGGCAAACTGGTCGAGCTGGATGCATTCAGCGGTAAGATGCTCAATTACGCGGTGCTCGACAGCAATGGCGACGGTCTGGTCGACATCAAGGATTCGATTTCCAGCGGGGTGATTTTCACCGGTGGTATTCCGACGCTGAACGCGATCGTCAACAATGCGGCCCGCAAGATTGTGAACGACTCCAGCGGTGGCATCAGCTCCCTGGTGGAAAAGCCCGGCAGCGGCGGCAGCCGTCGCATCATGTGGCGACAAATTCAGTAAGTGAGAGTTGAGGCATGCGCAGATCCAACCGAGGTTTTACCCTGATCGAAATCATGATCGTGATTGCGATCATCGGGATCGTCATCACCATTGGCTACCCGAGCCTCACCGAGTATGTGAATAAGGGCCGCCGCACTGAAGTCGCCGGCCTGCTCTCCGAACAAGCGCAGATCCTTGAACGCTACTATTCGAAGAATAATGTCTACACCAATGCCACCGGCCTGAGCGCCGGTAATGACTTCTATACCATCACCCCGACCCTGACCGATCAGACCTTCCTGCTGACGGCGGCGCGCAAGCCCGGCAAGGCCATGGCAGCTGACAAGTGCGGTGATTTCACCATCACCAACACGGGCGTCAGAAGCATGGTCAATGCGACGGCCGCGACCAAGGATTGCTGGGGGCGCTGAGTTTCTTTTTTGGGTGCCTTTTGTGCCCTCTGTCTATTTAACGGTTGGATCAGAACATGACCAGGCAACAGCAAGTGGTGATTGTCGGCGGCGGCGTGATTGGCCTGCTGACAGCGTTCAATCTCGCGTCCGAAGTGCAAAGTGTTGTGCTGCTGGATCGTTCGAACGTCGGTCAGGAGTCGTCCTGGGCCGGCGGCGGCATCGTCTCGCCGCTCTACCCGTGGCGCTACAGCCCGGCCGTCACCGCGTTGGCGCACTGGTCCCAGGATTATTATCCACAGCTGGGTGAGCGACTGTTTGCAGCCACCGGTGTCGATCCCGAGGTGCATACCACCGGGTTGTACTGGCTGGACCTGGATGACGAGGCCGAGGCACTGGCCTGGGCCGAGCGGGAAAACCGTCCGTTGCGGGCTGTGGATATCTCGGCGGCTCACGACGCGGTGCCTGTGTTGGGGAGCGGTTTTTCCCGGGCGATCTACATGGCCGATGTGGCCAATGTGCGTAATCCGCGGCTGGTGAAGTCCCTAAAGGCTGCGTTGCTGGCGCTGCCGAACGTCACGATTCATGAGCAGTGTGAAGTCAGCGGGTTTATCCGTGAAGGCGCCACGGTGGTCGGGGTGCAGACTTCGGCGGGAGCGATTCATGGCGATCAGGTAGTGCTGACTGCGGGTGCCTGGAGCGGTGATTTACTCAAGAGCCTGGATCTGGAGCTGCCGGTCGAGCCGGTGAAAGGGCAGATGATTCTCTACAAATGCGCAGCGGATTTCCTGCCGAGCATGGTTCTGGCCAAGGGGCGTTATGCGATTCCTCGGCGCGACGGGCACATTCTGATCGGCAGTACGCTGGAGCATGAAGGCTTCGACAAGACGCCGACCGAATCTGCCCTCGAGAGCCTGAAGGCGTCGGCGGTGGAGTTGATTCCAGCACTGGCGGATGCCGAAGTTGTGGGGCACTGGGCCGGGTTGCGACCGGGCTCGCCGGAAGGCATTCCCTACATCGGTCGGGTACCAGGGTTCGAAGGGCTTTGGCTCAATTGCGGGCATTACCGTAATGGCTTGGTGCTGGCGCCTGCGTCGTGCCAGTTGTTTGCGGATGTGATGCTGGGGCGTGAGCCGATCATTGATCCGGCGCCATATGCACCGACTGGACGGATCTGAGACTCAATCGAGTCCCAGTTTCTTGAGCCTGTAGCGCATCGACCGGAATGAAAGATTCAACCGCTGAGCCGCCGCCGTGCGGTTCCAGCGGGTTTCTTCCAGGGCCTGGAGGATAAGGTTGCGTTCGACGTTTTCCAGGTAGTCTTCCAGATTGTCGATCTGCGTCAGGTCCGGCACACCGCCTTCCGGGTTGCAGTTGCCTTCGGCCAGTCGCAGGTCGCTGGTTTCAATTTGTTTGTTTTCGCACAATGTGTGCGCCCGTTCGAGCACGTTCTCCAGTTCCCGCACGTTACCGGGGAATCGATAGCTTTTCAGCGCGTCGAGGGCTTGGGGGTGGAGCTTCACGGCGGGTTGGCCAGTGCTGATCGCCAGGCGTTTGAGCACATGGCTGGCGAGGGATTCGATGTCGTCACGGCGTTCACGCAAGGGCGGCACCCGTAGTTCGATCACGTTCAACCGGTAGTACAAATCCTGGCGAAAGCGTTCGGCGGCGACTTCGGCGTCGAGGTCTTTGTGGGTGGCGCAAAGAATACGCACATCGACCACGGTTTCCTGTTGCTCGCCGACACCGCGAACGGCTTTTTCCTGTATTGCCCGTAGCAGTTTGACCTGCATCGCCAGTGGCAAATCAGCCACTTCGTCGAGGAACAAGGTGCCGCCATGGGCCGCCTGGAACAGGCCGGGTTTGTCTTCGAAGGCGCCGCTGAAGCTGCCTTTGCGATGCCCGAAAAATTCGCTCTCCATCAATTCCGACGGAATCGCCCCGCAATTGACCGGGATAAACGGTTGGCTGGCGCGGGGGCCTTGCTCATGGATCAGTCGTGCGACCAATTCCTTGCCGCTGCCGGATTCGCCGCTGATGTACACCGGCGCCTGGCTGCGGGCCAGTTTGTCGATGTGTTTGCGCAAGGCGCGCATGGGCGGTGAATCACCCAGCAGCCGGCGATTGATGGCGATGCCGGTGCCGCCGGGCGCAGGCAACCGAAGTGCGCTACTGACCAGTTCCCGCAGGCGAGTGAGGTCCACCGGTTTGGTCAGGAAGTCGAAGGCGCCGGCCTTGAGGGCGTTGATGGCCGTTTCCAGGCTGCCATAGGCGGTGATCATTGCCACCGGTACTTGGGGGTGGCGTTGCTGGATGTGTTGCACCAGCTCAAGGCCGGTGCCGTCCGGCAAGCGCATGTCGGTGAGGCATAAGTCGAACGTCTCTCGTGAGAGCAGGGCCTGGGCTTCGCCGAGGTTGCGGGCACTGAAGGTGTCGAGTTTCATCCGTCCCAGGGTGATTTCCAGGAGTTCGCGGATATCCGGTTCGTCGTCGACGATCAGGACTTTTTGCCGTGGGCTCATGTTCAACTTTGTTTCCGTCCGTGAGCAAAGGTGATGCGAAAGCAGCCGCCGCCTTGGCGTGGTTTGAAGTCTAGGCGGGCCTGGTTGCATTCGCACAGCTCACGGGACAGATAAAGCCCCAGGCCGGTGCCTTGGGGGCTCGTGGTGAAGAACGGTTCGAACACGTGCACGTGATGCTCCGGTGCCACGCCGGGGCCATCGTCCAGGATCTCGAGGACCGACAGCTGGCTGTCCGGGTCGACGAACAACTCCAGCCAGACCTGTGCCAGGTCGTGATTCAAGGCGCTATGGCGCCAGGCGTTGCGCAACAGATTGTCGAGAATCTGGGTCAGTTGGTCTGGGTCCATCAGGGTTTTGAAGTCCCCTGAGCCGATGCGCAGATGAATCTGCTGATGCTCGGTCGCCCCCTCGCGGTTTTCGTTGACGTACTGCTCCAGCCACGGCTTCAGATCAAGCCGTTGCGCTACGGTTTGCTGGCGGCGGGACAGTTGCAGGACGTTTTCGATTACCCGATTCATTCGCTGAGAGTGGTCTTGAATAATCTGTGTCAGACGCCGATCCGCGCGGTTCAGTTCCTCTGATTCTTGCAATAGCTGCGCGGCATGACTAACGGCGCCCAGTGGATTGCGGATTTCATGGGCGATACCAGCAGTCAGGCGACCGAGGGCGGCGAGCTTCAATTGCTGGGCCTGTTGGGCGATTTGCGCGAGGTCTTCGAGAAAGACCAGGGTCTGGTGGTGTGGGCTTTGGTCCAGGGCAATGAAGCTCGGTTGCAGCTCCAGACCACTACTGGCGACTTTCAGGCTCTGGGGGCGCAGCGTCGGATTGTTGAGCCACAGTTGCAGGCGTTCGACCAGGCTGGGTAGGTAGTCATCTATCAGTTGGCCTGCAAGATTGTCCCTGCCTAACAGGTTCAAGGCGCTGTGGTTGGCCAGTTGAACCCGCCGTTTGTCGTCGAGTACCAGGATGCCGGTACGCATGCGTTGCAGGATCAGTGCGTTGAGGGCTTCGAGGCCGACGACTTCGCTGGCCCGTTGTTCGGCGAGGGTTTCGCTGACCTCCAGGCGTCGGGTCAGCCCTTGCACCAGCAATGCCGCAGCAAAACACAGGGCGCCGAGCGTGCCGACTTGCAGGTAATCGTTGGGGGTGGCGGGATGGCTGAGACTCAGGAGGAAGCTCAGCCCGACGATACCCAGCGCGCCAACGGCGGCAATCAGCAGGCCGATGCGCCCTCGCAACAAGGTGTTACTGATGGCTACGGATACGATCAGCAAGTTGCCGATGGCGCTGGCCACACCGCCGGCGGCGTAGAACAAGCCGCACAGCAGCAGGACGTCGGTCAGCGCCAGGCTGAACAGTTGCGCCGGGCGTCGAGTGTTCTCGAGGAACACCACCAGCAAGATATTCAGCACCAGGTAAAACCAGCTGCCTCTGCGCAGCAGGTCGTCATTGGCGGACGTCAGCAGCTGGTTGTCCATGTTGCTGGAGATCAACAGCACCAGGGTGATGCCGACGCTCAAACGGTAAAAGTGATAGAGACGCAGCAGTCGCTGGGCCTGTTTGCTGCCGGGACTGGAGGTCTCAGCGATCACTGGAACCCGGGCCTTGCTCAAGATGAGCCTGGCTGCAATACCACTGTTGTTGAAGGCTCAGCGCGCGGTCGCGTGGCAGGTGTACGCCGCAATGGGCGCAGCGGACCATGGGGGCCGCTTCCAGCTCGGCAGGGGACTTGGGCACGGAAGCCTGGCCCTTGAACTTGCGCCAGAACCATACCGCAGCGGCAATCAGGGCGATCCAGAACAGTAAACGAAGCATGATGAGCTGCTATTCGACGAGTGATGAGCCAGTTTAGCCAAGGACATGACCAGCGCACAGCGTAATCATCGAGCCCATAAAAAAGGAGCCTCGAAAGGCTCCTTTTTGTACAACCCGATGTGTCAGTCAAACACGCCGAAGGTCATGTAGCTGAACCACGAGCGGTCGCTGTTATTGGCTTCGGAGTCGTGTTCCTCTTCTTCGATCACGTCGCCATTTTCATCTTTAGGCTTGAGATCGTTCGGAATCGCGTCCTTGGCGTCCTGGAATTGCTTCTGCACGTCCTGGTTGGCGCGGGTTTCGCCCGGCGGCAGCGGTGGACGGGATTCGATCAGGCCCAGGGTCGCCTTGCTCAACCACGAACGGTTGTCGGCTTCGGCCACCGATGGCACGAACTGACCGTCCACCAGACTTGGGTGGTTCGGGTAGTTGAGCTTCAGGGTTTCGAGGCTGGTGGCGGCCAGGTCGTCCAGATGCAGACGCTGGTAGGCCTCTGTCATCACCGCCAGGCCGTCACCGACCGAAGGGGTTTCCTGGAAGTTTTCCACCACGTAGCGACCACGGTTCGCGGCAGCGACATAGGCCTGACGGGTCAGGTAGTAGTCGGCAACGTGAATCTCGTAGGCCGCCAGCAGGTTGCGCAGGTAGATCATGCGCTGCTTGGCGTCCGGCGAGTAGCGGCTGTTCGGGAAGCGGCTGGTCAGCTGGGCGAACTCGTTGTAGGAGTCGCGAGCGGCACCCGGGTCACGTTTGGTCATGTCCAACGGCAGGAAGCGCGACAACAGGCCGACGTCCTGGTCGAAAGAAGTCAGACCCTTGAGGTAATACGCGTAATCCACGTTCGGGTGCTGCGGGTGCAGGCGAATGAAGCGCTCGGCGGCGGACTTCGCAGCTTCAGGCTCGGTGTTCTTGTAGTTGGCGTAGATGAGCTCGAGTTGAGCCTGATCGGCGTAGCGACCGAACGGATAACGCGACTCCAGCGCCTTCAGCTTGGCTGTGGCGGCGGTGTAGCTATTGTTGTCCAGATCGTGCTGAGCCTGCTGGTACAGCTCGACCTCGCTCAGGTTTTCGTCTACGACTTCCTTCGATGAGCAAGCAGCGGTCAATGCGAGGATGGCGATCAGCAGCAGGTGTTTCACTTGCATGGCGGCTTGCGTCCCTATGACGGCCGCTGTCTTGGGCGGGGCCGTCCTGTTATGATGAGTGCCCCGTTGAATAGCCTCGGGGCAAAAGACGCCGTATTTAACCACAAGCGCGCAGCCGAAACCAAAGGCTGTGCCGACGCCTAGTCTGAGCATGTCCGATAAAATTGAACTTCGCGCAGAGGTGCCGTCCGAATTGGGCGGCCAACGCCTCGATCAAGTCGCCGCACAATTATTCGCTGAGCACTCGCGCTCGCGCCTTTCCGCCTGGATCAAAGACGGCCGCCTGACTGTGGATGGGGCGGTTATCCGCCCGCGAGACATTGTTCACGGTGGTGCCATTCTTGAACTCACTGCCGAGCAGGAAGCTCAGGGCGAATGGATCGCTCAAGACATCGAGCTGGACATCGTCTATGAAGATGACGACATCCTGGTGATCAACAAACCCGCGGGTCTGGTGGTGCATCCTGCCGCCGGTCACGCTGATGGCACCTTGCTCAACGCCTTGCTGCACCACGTGCCGGACATCATCAATGTGCCCCGCGCCGGTATCGTGCATCGCCTGGACAAGGACACCACCGGTCTGATGGTGGTGGCCAAGACCATTCAGGCGCAGACACAGCTTGTCACGCAATTGCAGAGCCGCAGCGTAAGCCGGATCTACGAATGCATCGTGATCGGTGTGGTGACGGCCGGCGGCAAGATCAACGCGCCGATCGGTCGTCACGGTCAGCAGCGCCAGCGCATGGCCGTGATGGAAGGTGGCAAGCAAGCTGTCAGCCATTACCGCGTGCTCGAGCGTTTCCGCTCCCACACTCACGTGCGGGTGAAGCTGGAAACCGGTCGTACGCACCAGATTCGTGTGCACATGGCCCACATCAACTACCCGTTGGTCGGAGACCCTGCCTACGGCGGTCGTTTCCGCATTCCGCCGGCTGCCAGTGTGACCATGGTCGAATCGCTGAAGGCGTTCCCGCGTCAGGCGCTGCATGCGCGGTTCCTGGAGCTGGATCACCCGACTACCGGTAAACGCATGAGCTGGGAATCGCCACTGCCGGACGATTTCGTCTGGTTGCTGACCCTGCTCAAGCAAGACCGCGAGGCGTTCATCGGATGAGTGACTGGCTGATTCCCGACTGGCCTGCGCCTGCCGGGGTGAAAGCCTGTGTGACCACCCGTGCGGGCGGCGTCAGTCTGGCGCCGTTCGACAGCCTCAACCTCGGCGATCACGTCGATGACAGCCCCGAAGCTGTTGCCGAAAACCGCCGTCGCCTCACCGATCATTTCTCTATTCAACCGGCCTGGTTAAAGCAGGTTCACGGCATTGCCGTGGCCCACGCAGACCCAAGCCAGGTGGCCACTGCCGATGCAAGCTGGACAGCAACGCCCGGTATTGCCTGCACGGCGATGACTGCGGATTGCCTGCCAGCGCTATTCTGTGACCGTGCCGGCACTCGCGTAGCGGCGGCTCATGCCGGTTGGCGCGGGTTGGCGGCGGGTGTGCTGGAAGCGACCCTCGACAGTCTGGCCGTGCCACCAGAAGACGTATTGGTCTGGCTCGGCCCGGCCATTGGCCCGCAAGCCTTTGAAGTCGGCCCTGAAGTGCGCGAAACCTTCGTCGAGCAATTGCCCGAAGCCGCCAAAGCCTTTGTGCCGAGTGCCAATGCTGGCAAATTCATGGCTGATATCTATGAGCTGGCGCGTTTGCGTCTGGCGGCTTGCGGCGTCACCGCTGTTTATGGTGGCGGTTTCTGCACCGTGACCGATCCTCGCTTCTTTTCTTACCGCCGCAGTCCACGTACTGGTCGGTTTGCCTCTCTTGTCTGGCTCGAACGCTAGAATTAGCTGACCTGCATCAACGTCACGACGCTTGAATCTTCCAGAATCGACCGCATCTATAACGGTATCTGGCAGGTTTCTTCATTCAGGATGTTTTATAGGTCCGGCCTGCTCAAAAGGAAGGTGACCCATGCGTATAGACCGTTTAACCAGCAAGTTGCAGTTAGCCTTGTCCGACGCCCAATCCCTGGCCGTCGGCCTCGATCATCCGGGCATCGAACCGGCGCACTTGATGCAAGCCATGCTTGAGCAGCAGGGTGGTTCGATCAAACCCCTGTTGATGCAGGTTGGCTTCGACGTCAACAGCCTGCGTAAAGAGCTGACTAAAGAGCTCGACCAACTACCAAAAATCCAGAACCCGACCGGCGACGTCAACATGTCGCAGGATTTGGCGCGCCTGCTCAACCAGGCCGATCGCCTGGCCCAGCAGAAGGGCGACCAGTTCATTTCCAGCGAGCTGGTGTTGCTCGCCGCCATGGATGAGAACAGCAAGCTCGGCAAGTTGTTGCTCGGCCAGGGCGTCAGCAAGAAAGCCCTGGAAAACGCGATCAACAACCTGCGTGGTGGTGAGGCCGTCAATGACGCCAACCACGAAGAGTCGCGCCAGGCGCTGGATAAATACACCGTCGACCTGACCAAGCGTGCCGAAGAAGGCAAGCTCGATCCGGTGATCGGCCGGGACGACGAAATTCGCCGGACCATTCAGGTCCTGCAGCGCCGTACCAAGAACAACCCGGTGCTGATCGGTGAACCTGGCGTCGGTAAAACCGCCATCGCTGAAGGCCTGGCCCAGCGCATCATCAACGGCGAAGTGCCGGATGGACTGAAAGGCAAACGCCTGCTGTCCCTGGACATGGGGTCGCTGATTGCCGGTGCCAAGTACCGTGGCGAGTTCGAAGAGCGCCTCAAATCGTTGCTGAACGAACTGTCGAAGCAGGAAGGGCAGATCATTCTGTTCATCGACGAACTGCACACCATGGTCGGCGCCGGTAAAGGCGAAGGCTCGATGGATGCGGGCAACATGCTCAAGCCTGCGTTGGCCCGTGGTGAACTGCACTGCGTCGGCGCGACCACGCTCAACGAGTACCGCCAATATATCGAGAAGGACGCAGCCCTCGAACGGCGCTTCCAGAAAGTGCTGGTGGACGAGCCGAGCGAAGAAGACACCATCGCGATTCTGCGTGGCCTGAAAGAGCGCTACGAGGTTCACCACAAGGTGGCGATCACCGACGGCGCGATCATCGCTGCGGCCAAGCTCAGTCATCGCTACATCACTGACCGTCAGCTGCCGGACAAGGCCATCGACTTGATCGACGAAGCGGCAAGCCGCATCCGCATGGAGATCGATTCCAAACCGGAAGTTTTGGATCGCCTTGAACGCCGTCTGATTCAGCTGAAGGTGGAATCCCAGGCGCTGAAGAAAGAAAGCGACGACGCGGCGAAGAAACGCCTGGAAAAACTCCAGGAAGAAATCGTCCGTCACGAGCGTGAGTACTCGGACCTGGAAGAGATCTGGAACGCGGAAAAAGCCGAAGTCCAGGGTTCTGCGCAGATCCAGCAGAAAATCGAACAGTCCCGTCAGGAATTGGAAGCTGCCCGCCGCAAAGGCGACCTGAACCGCATGGCCGAATTGCAGTACGGGATCATCCCGGACCTGGAGCGCAGCCTGCAAATGGTCGACCAGCACGGCAAAACTGAAAACCAGTTGTTGCGCAGCAAGGTGACCGAAGAAGAGATCGCCGAAGTCGTTTCGAAGTGGACCGGTATTCCGGTGTCGAAAATGCTCGAGGGCGAGCGCGACAAACTGATGAAGATGGAAAGCCTGTTGCACCAACGTGTGATCGGCCAGGACGAAGCGGTGATTGCCGTTTCCAACGCCGTGCGGCGGTCCCGTGCCGGTTTGTCCGATCCGAATCGCCCGAGCGGCTCGTTCATGTTCCTCGGCCCGACCGGTGTCGGTAAAACCGAGCTGTGCAAGGCGCTGGCCGAGTTCCTCTTTGATACGGAAGAGGCGATGGTGCGGATCGACATGTCCGAGTTCATGGAGAAACATTCCGTGGCTCGTCTGATCGGCGCGCCACCAGGCTACGTAGGCTATGAAGAGGGCGGTTACCTGACCGAGGCGGTGCGTCGCAAGCCTTATTCGGTGATCCTCCTGGACGAGGTCGAGAAGGCCCACCCGGACGTCTTCAACATCTTGCTGCAAGTGCTGGAAGATGGCCGACTGACCGACAGTCATGGCCGCACGGTGGATTTCAAAAATACCGTGATTGTCATGACCTCCAACCTGGGGTCGGTGCAGATCCAGGAACTGGTCGGTGATCGTGAAGCGCAGCGTGCGGCGGTGATGGATGCGATTTCCAGGCACTTCCGGCCGGAGTTCATCAACCGGGTCGATGAAGTGGTGATCTTCGAACCGTTGGCTCGGGATCAGATCGCAGGTATTACCGAGATCCAGTTGGGTCGCCTGCGCAGTCGCCTGACCGAACGCGAGCTGAAGCTTGATCTCAGCCCTGAGGCCATGGATAAGCTGATCGCGGTGGGTTACGACCCGGTTTACGGCGCGCGGCCGCTCAAACGAGCGATCCAGCGCTGGATCGAGAACCCGCTGGCGCAGCTGATTCTGTCTGGTCGTTTCATGCCGGGCGATACCGCCAAGGGTGTCGTGGAGAACGACGAAATCGTCTTCGTCTGATCCACGGCGGCAGCAAAATTGAAGAGGCCTCGCATTGTGAGGCCTTTTTTTCGCCAGGCTGTTGAACTTAAAGGAAAAGGCTTGTAAAGTGCGCCCCGCAGTAAGTCGCCCTGAAGGGTTCCAGCTCCCCAAGCAGGAATCTGAAATAAGTTGCAAATCATTAACTTGAAAGCAATTTAGGGGGTTGACAGAGGTGCTTAAGATTGTAGAATAGCGCGCCTCAGACACACGAACGCAGCGATGCGAACGGGTCGAAGAGGTGAAGCAAGCTTCACAGTTGTAAATTGAAATATGTTGTTCCGTGATAGCTCAGTCGGTAGAGCAAATGACTGTTAATCATTGGGTCCCAGGTTCGAGTCCTGGTCACGGAGCCAATTTCAAGCCGGGGTATAGCGCAGTCCGGTAGCGCGCCTGCTTTGGGAGCAGGATGTCAGGAGTTCGAATCCCCTTACCCCGACCATTTTTGGGTCGTTAGCTCAGTTGGTAGAGCAGTTGGCTTTTAACCAATTGGTCGTAGGTTCGAATCCCACACGACCCACCATTTTTGAAACCAGTTCACGCTGGGATCAGATCTTAAGATCAGACGCCAAAAGCTCTGTTCGCAGAAGGCGCCTTTAAAAGGTGCCTTTTTTTTACCGGGGTATAGCGCAGTCCGGTAGCGCGCCTGCTTTGGGAGCAGGATGTCAGGAGTTCGAATCCCCTTACCCCGACCATATTAAAAATCCTCGTATCGAAAGATACGGGGATTTTTTTTGTCTTCGATTTTTTATCTTCGAGAAACAACACTTCAGTCATCGTACAACTTGCCGATAACGAGGCGACGGGGTACTGCCGAAACAACGCCCCTTATCCAGGCCACTACAAGAAAAAGGCGTTCGTTATGGTGCTTCGTCAGTTAAATATCGCTCCTCGGGCAGCCTTGGGGTTTGCCCTGATTGCCGTATTGGTCGCTTTGCTCGGGATTTTTGCCCTGGGGCAGATGTCGAGCATTCGTGACAGTGAGGTGGCGGTGGAGAAACAATGGCTGCCGAGCATTCGCGGCGGTGACGAGATCCGCGAAATCATGCTGCGCATCCGCACTATTTCCCTGCGCATGGCACTGGATCAGGATCCGAAGAACATATCTGTCTACCGTGGCCAGATGGACACCCGCGACAAAGAGTTGAGCCAGAAGATTGCGGCTTATGATCAGTTGGTCAACACCGCCGAAGGCAAGGCCTTGTATGACCAGTTCAAAACCACCTTCGCGGCTTATCGCTCCGGTATTGCTCAATCGTTCTCCCTGGCCGAACAGGGTCGCCGTGACGAACTGACCAAACTGCTGCTGATCGATATGAAAACCGTGGTCGATGGTTCGGGCAAACAGCTCACTGACCTGGCGGATCTGTTCGCCAAACAAGTCGCCGCGGAGAGCCAGAAATCTGCAGCGCATTACGAAACATCGCGGATGATCGTCAGCCTGTTTATCGCATTGGCGGCATTGGCCACCGTCGGCCTGGCCATGCTGCTGACCCGCAGCATCGTCAAACCGTTGAACGAAGCGCTGAATGCCGCAGAAAACGTGGCACGAGGCGACCTGACGCGCCCCATCGAAACCCATGGCAACGATGAAGTGAGTCGCTTGCTCAAGGCGTTGGCGACCATGCAGCGCAACCTGCGTGAAACCTTGCAAGGTATCAGCGGCTCGGCCGCGCAATTGGCGACAGCGGCTGACGAGTTGAATGCGGTCACCCTCGACAGCACGCAGAACCTGCAACAGCAGAACAACGAGATCGAACAAGCGGCCACCGCTGTCACTGAAATGACCACCGCGGTGGAGGAGGTCGCGCGCAACGCGGTGTCGACCTCCGACGCCACGCGCCAATCCAGTGAGTCCGCACACGCCGGCCAGGAGCGGGTCAGCGAAACAGTCACGGCCATCGGCGCCCTGGCCAGCGATGTGCAGATCACGGGCGGATTGGTGCAGTCCCTGGCTAACCAGTCTCAGGAGATCGGCAAGGTGCTGGA
The DNA here is from genome assembly GCF_050434865.1 of Pseudomonas silensiensis. Classification (NCBI taxonomy): domain Bacteria; kingdom Pseudomonadati; phylum Pseudomonadota; class Gammaproteobacteria; order Pseudomonadales; family Pseudomonadaceae; genus Pseudomonas; species Pseudomonas silensiensis. The sequence continues at coordinate 58,422 of NZ_JBNDJH010000027.1, read as the reverse complement.
TGTGATTCGTGCGATTGCCGAGCAAACCAACTTGCTGGCCCTCAATGCTGCCATTGAAGCGGCGCGCGCCGGGGAAAGCGGTCGCGGTTTCGCGGTGGTTGCCGACGAAGTTCGCGCCTTGGCTTATCGCACGCAGCAATCGACTCAGGAAATCGAGCAAATGGTTCAGGGCATGCGCAACGGCTCAACTCAGGCGCTGGATTCCATGCAGGCCAGCTCAACCCGTGCGGCCAGCACATTGGCTCTGGCCGAGCGAGCGGGCGAAGCGTTGCAGACCATCACCGCGTCGGTGCATCAGATCCATGAACGCAATCTGGTGATCGCCAGCGCTGCCGAAGAACAGGCGCAGGTGGCGCGGGAAGTGGATCGCAATTTGGTGAATATTCGTGATCTGTCGGTGCGATCTGCCGCCGGGGCGGATCAGACCAGCGCGTCCAGCCATGAGCTGTCACAACTGGCCAATGCCTTGCAGGGCATGGTGCGGCGCTTCCAGCTTTAAATTTCCAAGACGCAAAAAAGCCGCGCTTCTCGACGGAAAAGCGCGGCGTGGTTCTCGGTAACTTAGGCGCCGTCTTGGTCTTTCAAGTGCTCGAACAGGCCTTTTGGCATTTTCTTGCCGTTGGCTTCGAAGTTGGCTTTCACGTTGTTGTAAGCCTCTTGTTCGTCGATGAAGCCGTCATGGTTGGTGTCGATCTTGTCGAAATTGGACTTGGGCGCGACTTTCTGGAATTCGGCACGGGATACCTTGCCGTCGCCATCGGTGTCGGTTTTTGCCATCGACGCATCGCCACACTTGCCTTCGCCACATTTGCCTTCAGGGGTCTTCACCACCTGTTCAGCCGAGGCCAGCAGGTAGCCCTGAGTCAGAGGTTGCGAGGCGAACACAGCGCCGGACAACATCATGCCACCGGCCAAAACAGCGCCGAGCAAACCGATAGTGTTTTTGGTGGTACGGGACATTTCAATACTCCTGGGTTGCACGACACAACCGTTCGATAAAGGACGCCACGTAAGTGCGGCGATAACCGTAGCTGGCGGGGAGCCTTGCTCGGGTGTGGCCATTTAGCGGGCGTGGTGTATCGCTACTGTGTCGCGCAAGGGGGGAGTTTGTAAGCGAAGGGGATGAAACGGCAGGGGAGATACAGTGAGACACAGATCTACAGGTTGATGCAGAACAAATGTGGGAGCGGGCTTGCTCGCGAAGGGGTCATAACATTCAACATCTCTATTGACTGTCACACCGCCTTCGCGAGCAAGCCCGCTCCCACACTAGACCGAGTTAGTGAAGTTTGAGTCGCGGCTCAGTCCCGCGCCCGATCTTGCTGCCCAACATCAGCATCGCCGTGCGAAACGCGCCATACAGCGCCATCTGGTGCATGCGATACAGCGACACGTAAAACATCCGCGCCAGCCAGCCTTCAAGCATCACGCTGCCGGTGAGGTTGCCCATCAAGTTACCCACAGCCGAAAAACGCGACAGCGAGATCAGCGAGCCGTAGTCGGTGTACTTGTATGCAGGCAGAGGCTTGCCTTCGATCCGCAGTTTCAGCGATTTGGCCAGCAACGAAGCTTGCTGATGCGCAGCCTGGGCGCGCGGCGGCACATTGCGATCGGTGCCCGGTTGCGGGCAGGCCGCGCAGTCACCGAAGGCGAAGATGTTCTCGTCGCGGGTGGTTTGCAGGGTCGGCAGCACTTGCAGCTGATTGATCCGGTTGGTCTCCAGGCCGTCGATGTCCTTGAGGAAGCCCGGTGCACGAATCCCGGCGGCCCAGACTTTCAGGCTGGCGTTGATGACTTTGCCATCGACGGTAATCAGGCTGTCGGCCGTCACTTCACTGACGGCGGCATTGGTCATGACGTTGACCCCGAGTTTCTCCAGGGTTTTATGCACCGGCCCGCCGATACGCTCCGGCAGGGCGGGCAGCACCCGTGGCCCGGCTTCGATCAGCGTGATGTGCATGTTTTCCGGTTTGATCCGGTCAAGACCATAGGCGGCCAACTCATGCGCGGCGTTGTGCAGTTCGGCAGCCAGTTCGACCCCGGTGGCACCGGCGCCGACGATGGCGACGCTGATCTGCTCGACCTTGTCGGTCTGCCCGGCATGGGCGCGCAGGTAGTGGTTGAGCAATTGCTGGTGGAAGCGCTCGGCCTGTTTGCGGGTGTCGAGGAACAGGCAGTGTTGCGCCGCGCCCTGAGTCCCGAAATCGTTGGTGGTGCTGCCGACCGAGATCACCAGCGAGTCGTAACCCACTTCGCGCGCCGGGACCAGTTCCACGCCGGCTTCGTCGTAGGTGGCGGCCAGCTGGATTTTCTTCTGTGCGCGATCAAGCCCGCTCATGCGCCCCAGCTGGAACTCGAAGTGGTTCCATTTCGCCTGGGCAACATAGTTGAGTTCGTCTTCGGAAGAGTTCAGGGAACCTGCCGCCACTTCGTGCAACAGCGGTTTCCAGATGTGAGTCAGGTTCGCGTCGACCAGCATCACACTGGCCGTGCCGCGCTTGCCCAGAGTCTTACCCAGACGGGTAGCCAACTCCAGACCGCCGGCGCCGCCGCCAACGATGACAATACGATGAGTCATGGGGATATCTCGCAAGGCTAAAAGAAATCGGTGCAATTACCCGAGCGAGCGCGATGCAGCTCATAGCGTCAGGTAACTGATAAGTCGGCTCAACAGGCCCAAACCAATGGTCACTGCCAACACCACCACCAGGAGCATCCACGGCCGGAAAGGCCGGCGCTCGACTTGGTGCTGGGACAGTTGCAGGTACTCTTCGACATGCTTTTGGTCGTCGGGGTTCAGGCGGCTGGTCATATTGGGCCTCGTCAGGGGTAGACGTTGCTGAATGTGTAGAAGCTACAGGCTGATTTAACGAACGTTGAACGGAGCATAGCCGCTGGCAGGAATGGGCTCGACGCTCACCGTATCGTCCAGGCGAATGATTCCACTTTGTAACACTCGGGCAGTGATTCCGCCATGTCCGCGAACGGCCTGAAAGGTCCCGGGACCGAGGTTGTTCTCGAGGCGGGCACAGGGTTGGCACCAACCGGTGGTTTCGAAAATCGCCTGGCCGATCCTGAAGCGCCGACCCTTGAGACTGAAGAGATTGATGCCGCTGACGACGATGTTGCGCCGCAGATCATGGGGCAACACCGGTTGATCCGCCGGGCGGCCCATCAGCGAACTGATCACTGCCAGATGCTCCCACTGAATCAGCGTCACCTGCCGCGCATTGCGTACGCCGGGACGCGCGTGATCACCGGTTAAACCGGCTTCAAGCCGCGCCTCCACGGCATCGAGTTCGATCATCTGAGAACGTGATAGCGGCCGCACGCCGATCCAGCGAACGCGACCCGTTTGCGGCACTTCGGCAATCAGTTCCTGCAATGGGCTCACAGGCTGATCCCGACGTCGAAAACAATGCTGCGACCCAGGTTGCTGCGCAGGAAATCCGGCGCATCCGGGTGCGCGAACAGCACGCGGGCGAAGGTCGGACCGACCAGCGACAACGAGCGCCAGCCCTGGCGCAAGTATTCGGTCGGCGGCGGGAAATGGCTGTTGAGGTCCAGCACTTCGCGCTTGAGGCTGGCGAAGGCGATGATGTCCAGTTCGCCCAGGTCCATGCCACGCTCTTTGTAGTTATGGGCTTTTTTGCGCAAGGTCGGTGCCAGTCTCAGCAAGAATTCATTGGCCGGAATGCGCCGGGGCTTGGCCTCGCGGCGCACCAGCGAACTCAGGGAAAACGCGCTGCGCCGGCGTTGCAGCTCATCGCGCCATTCGTCGTTGAGGCGTCGGCCTTCATCGAGCACGAAAAACACTTCGAAACTGGCGTCACGAAACAGCACGTCCGGCGGCTCCCCGGCCGGGGCGAATTCGTCGGCGCGATAGGGAATGTTCAGGCCTTGCAGCAGGCGCTGACAGACCCAACGCTCACGCTCCCATTTGCGGGCATTGGACAGGAACGCGTTGGCTTGCTCGGCCGCAATGGTCAGCAGGCGTAAATAATCTGAGTCATCCATAAGCCCAAGCTTAGCGTTCAAATGCGATCGCAAAGAAGACAGTTTATCGGAGAGGGTCAGATCTGCCGGATCTACGGTGCGTCATGCCCGCAACAATCCACATCCCGCGCCCGGTTCAGGGCCTTGCACAAAACGGATAGCGATCTGCGCAAAGCGGATATTGCCACGTGCCTGGCGCCTCTACCCTCGGCTGTACGGACGTTAGCCGCGTTACCGACGCTCTTAAAAAAACAACAACAAGAGATAAATGCCATGCGCAAGATCGACGTACATGAGGTTATCGACAACGCACGATTCAACCGCTTTCACTGGATGGTGCTGTTCTGGTGTGCCCTGATCATCATCTTCGACGGTTACGATTTGGTGATCTACGGCGTGGTGCTGCCGATGCTGATGAAAGAGTGGGGGCTCAGTCCCCTGCAAGCGGGCGCACTGGGCAGTTATGCGCTGTTCGGGATGATGTTCGGCGCGCTGTTCTTCGGCCCGCTGTCCGACAAGATCGGACGCAAAAAAGCCATCACGATCTGCGTGATGCTGTTCAGCGGTTTTACCGTGCTCAATGGTATTGCCCGCAACCCCACCGAGTTTGGCCTCTGCCGATTCATTGCCGGGCTTGGCATTGGCGGGGTGATGCCCAACGTCGTGGCGCTGATGAACGAGTACGCGCCGAAGAAAATCCGCAGCACGCTGGTGGCGATCATGTTCAGCGGCTATTCGGTGGGCGGCATGCTCTCGGCGGGGCTCGGTATCGTGCTGATCCCGAGTTTTGGCTGGCAAGCGGTGTTTTACGTGGCGGTGCTGCCGTTGCTGTTGTTGCCGTTGATCATGTACTTCCTGCCCGAGTCGGTGGGTTTCATGCTGCGTCAGGGACGCAATGAAGAGGCGCGCAACGTTCTGGAACGGATTGATCCGGCTTACGTCGCGCAAACCAGCGATCTGCTGCACATGAGCGAAGTGAAGGGCACCGGCACCCCGGTGTTGCAACTGTTTCGCGAAGGTCGTGCGCTGCGCACGCTGATGTTGTGGCTGGCGTTTTTCTGCTGCTTGCTGATGGTCTACGCCTTGAGTTCCTGGCTGCCGAAACTGATGGCCAACGCGGGTTATAGCCTGGGCTCGAGTCTGTCGTTCCTGCTGGTGCTCAACTTCGGCGCCATTTTCGGCGCGGTCGGCGGCGGCGTGTTGGGTGACAAACTCAACCTGCCGCGGGTGTTGGCGGTGTTCTTCGCCGTGGCGGCGGTGTCGATCACCTTGCTGGGTTTCAACAGCCCGATGCCGCTGTTGTACCTGCTGATCGCCATCGCCGGCGCCACCACCATCGGCTCGCAGATTCTGTTGTACGCCTGCGCCGCGCAGTTCTACTCGATGACCATTCGCTCCACCGGTTTGGGCTGGGCGTCGGGCATCGGGCGCAATGGTGCCATTGTCGGACCGCTGCTGGGCGGTGCGTTACTCGGGATCAGCCTGCCGCTGCAACTGAACTTCATGGCCTTTGCCTTGCCCGGTGCGGTGGCCGCGATTGCCATGACCGTGTTCGCCGTCAGCAGTCGGCGCAGTGCTAAACACGCGCTGTCGGGCCTGCGCCACGGTTCGCTCGACGGGTCTGTTGGCGACGTTTCATGAGAGCGTTATTCCGGGACTTTTCCCTGTCTGCGGCAGTCGCCGGATTTATCGCCACGGTGATTTCCTACGCAGGCCCGTTGGTGATCATCTTTCAGGCCGCCGAGACAGCGCACCTCTCGCGGGAGGTGCTGGCTTCCTGGGTCTGGGCGATTTCCATCGGCAGCGCCGTACTCGGCATCGGTCTGAGCCTGCGTTACCGCGTCCCGGTGATCATCGCGTGGTCGGCGCCGGGTTCGGCGTTGCTGGTGGCGCTGTTGCCGGGAATCTCCATGCCGGAGGCGGTGGGTGCTTACCTGGTCAGCAGCCTGATTATCTTTCTGGTCGGGGTCTCGGGGGCGTTTGACCGGATCATCGGCAAACTGCCCGCTGCGATTGCGGCAGCGATGCTGGCGGGGATTCTGTTCAGCTTTGGCACCGGGTTGTTCGTCTCGTTGCAGGGCAAGCCGTTGCTGGTGCTGGCGATGTTCGCCACGTACCTGATCTGCAAACGGCTGATTCCGCGTTATGCGGTGTTGATGGTGCTGCTGGTGGGCTGCTCGATGGCGTTTTTCGCCGGTGATTTGCACAGCGAAGCGTTGGTGATCGGGTTGGCCACGCCGGTGTGGATCACGCCCGCGTTCAGCCTGAGCGCGACCCTGAATATCGCCTTGCCGCTGGTGATGGTGGCGCTGACCGGTCAGTTCGTTCCCGGCATGGCGGTGCTGCGCGCCAGCGGTTACGCAACGCCGGCCGGCCCGATCATCGCCAGCAGTGCGGTGGGCACCGCGCTGTTGGCGCCGTTTGGTTGCCATGGGCTGAATCTGGCGGCCATCACCGCGGCGATTTGTACCGGGCGCGAGGCCCATGAAGATCCCGGCAAACGCTATGTGGCCGGGGTTGTGGGCGGGCTGTGTTACCTGGTGTTGGGAATCTTCGGCGCCACCCTGGTTTCACTGTTTTCCGCGTTCCCCAAAGAACTGATCGCCGCCTTGGCCGGGCTGGCGCTGTTCGCCGCGATTGCCGGGGCGTTGGCCGGCGCAATGGCCGTGCCGAGTGATCGCGAAGCCGCGTTGGTGACCTTTCTGACCACCGCGTCGGGCATGTCGTTGTTGGGTTTGTCCGCGGCTTTTTGGGGGCTGATTTTCGGCATGGTCACCCACGTGTTGTTAAACGCCCGTCGTCCTGTTCCCCGCCGCGAATCCGCTGCGGTTGAAGCACTTCAACCTGTCGATCAATAAAAATAAGAGAAAAAACGATGAAACAGATTCTTCCAACAACCGGTTCAGTGTTGTCCATGGCGGTCGTCTCGAGTTTCTCCGCCGGTGCAATGGCGGCCGAGAGTGGCTTCATCGAAGACACCACTGCGACCTTGCAAGCACGCAATTACTATTTCAGCCGGGACTTTTCCGACATCGTCGGGGCCAACCAACAGTCGAAGGCTGAAGAGTGGGCGCAGGGCTTCATCCTCAACGTCAAATCCGGTTACACCCAAGGCCCCGTCGGTTTTGGTGTGGATGTCATTGGCCTGCTCGGCCTCAAACTCGACAGCAGCCCGGACCGGGTCAATACCGGTTTGCTGCCGGTGCAGGATGACGGGCGCGCGGCGAATGAGTACAGCCGACTGGAAGGCGCGTTGAAGGTGCGTTTCTCCAAAACCGAACTGAAGGTGGGTGAACTGCAACCGAACTTGCCAGTGCTGGCCTTCAGCGATATCCGTTTGCTGCCGCCCAGCTATCAAGGTGCGAGCATCAGCTCGAACGAGATCAATGGCCTGACGTTGCAAGGTGGTCACTTGAACTCGACCAGCCTGCGTAATGAGGCGGGTGACGAAAAGATGCAAGCCATGCTCGGTCATATACCGCAGCGTCAGGTCAGCAGTGATGGCTTCAACTTTGTCGGCGCCGATTACGCCTTCAACGATAAACGCAGTTCGGTCAGCGCCTGGTTCGGGCAACTGGAAGATATCTACAACCAGCGTTTTCTCGGCCTCAAGCACAACGAGCCACTCGGTAACTGGATCCTGGGCGCCAACCTTGGATATTACGATTCGCGCGAAGACGGCAAGAAGCTGCTGGGCAACATCGACAACCAGGCGTTCTTCTCCTTGCTGTCGGCCAAGCGTGGCGGCCACACGTTCTATGTCGGTTATCAGGGCATGTTCGGCGACAGCGCCTTCCCGCGAGTGTTTGCCAACATCAGCCCACTGGGTAACGAGGTGCCGACCTACGAGTTCGCCTTCACCGATGAGCGCTCCTGGCAGGCGCGTTACGACTACGATTTCGCCGCCCTCGGCGTGCCGGGGCTGACCAGCACCGTGCGCTACATCACCGGCAACAATGTCGATACCGGCAAAGGGTTCGAGGGCAAGGACCGCGAGCGTGATCTCGATCTCGGCTATGTGCTGCAGAGCGGCAGCCTCAAAGGCCTCGGGATTCGTGTGCGCAACGCGATGGCCCGTTCCAACTACCGCAGTGACATCGACGAAAACCGCTTGATCCTCAGCTACACATGGACGCTGCTATGACCCCTGAAAAAGAACAGCTATCGCACAAAAACGGCTTGCAGGTCACGCTGGAGCAATTGACCGAGTCCGTGCTGCAAACCGAGGAAGACATGCGCTTTGCCAATCAACTGGCGCGCACGGCAGGTGAACGGGTGAAGGCGAGTGCGTTGAGCATGCAGTCTTCGGCCAGTGTGCTGGAAGATCTGAACCTCTATATGCAGCGTCTGGATCAAGTGTTCGACGAGCTCGGCAGTCAGTCGATGCGCATCGGCGCGATTGTCGGCAGCATCCAGGCCATTTCCCGTCAGACCAACCTGTTGGCGTTGAATGCAGCCATTGAGGCGGCGAGGGCGGGCAGCCATGGCCGAGGGTTTGCGGTGGTGGCCGATGAGGTGCGCAATCTCTCGCGTCAGGCAGCGGACTCCAGTGCGCAGATCCGGCAAATCGCTACGGGGCTGGAACAGTCCGCTGAACAGGCACGCCAAGGTCTTCAGCAGTTGTCCGGCTCTACACGTCTGGGACTGGAAAAGGCCGGAGTGGCCTTGCACTCAATGGGCGAACTGCAAAGCGGTGCGGTGGCCAGGGTCGAGGTGGTCGAACGCATCATGGCGCGCCTGGCCGGCTTGCATGATCTGGCCTTGCAGGCGAAACGAATGATCGTGTGAGTCATGCAACGCCAGTGATTACAGGTTGCTCGTGCAATCACCCATGACCTCGTACGTCACGCGATGGGTCTGGCCTTGATGATCGACATACTCCATGGTCGCCGGCACAACCCCGCAGGCGGTCGCGGTGTTCGACACGGAAACCACTTCGGCGATGTCCAGCGGCTGTGCCGGGTTGTACGAGGTCGCGGCAGGTTCGTTGCCGGCGGCCATGGCCGAGGTGGCGACAACGGTCAGAAACAGGCTGATCAGGGTTTTCATTTTTCCGTGCTCCGTGTTGATTCCGATACCTGAATTCTAGTCTTCGCCCGCCACCGATAAAGGGGCCAGCGCCTGATGCAGCCTTACATGAAACGTAACAGTCACCGCCCGTGGAGGGCTTATGGATCTGCTCAATAATTTGCGGGTGTTCGTCCGCGTGGTGGATTGCGCAAGTTTTACCGCCGCCGCCGATGCGCTGGACCTGTCGACCGCGCAAGTGTCGCGACTGGTGGCCGATCTGGAGCAGCATGTGCAAGCGCGTTTGCTACAACGCACCACGCGGCGATTGAGCCTGACCGAGGCCGGTGAACGCTTTTTGGTGCGCAGTCGGCAAATACTCGAAGAAATGGAGGTGGCAACGGCGGAGGCCCGCGGCGCCCATCTCAAACCGAGTGGACGGCTGCGGGTGCACAGCATGAATGGCCTGGGTGTGCTGATCACGCCGTTGATCGCCCGTTACAGCGAGCTTTACCCCGATGTGGTGTTCGAGCTGACGCTGTCGCAGCGCAATCCCGATCCGCTGGAGGAAGGGCACGATGTGGTGATTTCGATTGCCCATGAACTGGCCGATTCGCAATTGGTCGCCCATGCGATCGGGCAGATTTACAGCGTGCCCTGCGCCTCCCCGGAGTACCTGCAACGGCATGGCGTGCCGCACACACCGATGGCGCTGAAGGATCATCGGTGCCTGCGCATGCTCGACCCGTTGTACAGCGATGAATGGGTGTTCCGGGACGAAGAGGGCGAGCATGCCGTCAGCCCGGCCAGGACCTTTCAGTGCAACGTCGCCGAGTCGATGGTCAAGGCGTCGGAGGCCGGCATGGGGATCAGCCTGATTCCGTTCTACACCGCGACGCGCTCCTTGAGCGATGGCACCTTGTTGCGCTTGCTGCCGGCCTGGCGCCCTCGTGAACGCAACGTCTATGCGTTGTACCCGTCGCGGCGTTTTCTCGATGCCAAGGTCAGGACCTGGGTGGACTTTCTCAAGGCCGAATTGCCCAAGCTGTTCGCTGAACACGAGGCGGTGATGAACGATCCACGGCATTGGGCCTGAAGTCGAAGGGCGTACGAGGGGCGGTGTAGACTGAGGGCCTGTTCTCTTTCGGCAAGACAAGGGAGTGTGCCCAGCCATGATCGGCGCCGAGTTACTGTCACCTGAAACCCTCACGGCGGGGTGGTTGATCTATGTGCCGGTGCTGATCTGGGCCGTTGCGCGAGCACCGTGGGTCGAACTGTTCAGTGACAGTCGCCGCCAGCATCTGTTGTTTGGCACGGTGTTCGCGCTGTTCATGCTCTGGCTGGTGAGACAAGACTTCGACACCGGCGTGTCCTACCACTTTATCGGCATGACCGCCGTGACCCTGTTGCTCGACTGGCCGCTGGCGATTGTCGGCGGGTTGGTCGCCCAAACGGGACTCGTGCTGCTGGGGCGGCAAGATCTGGCGGCGATGGGGGTCAACGGCGCGCTGCTGATTCTGCTGCCGGTGCTGGTCACCGAGTGCTGCGCGATCCTGGTGGAGCGAGCGCAACCGCGTAATCCCTTTGTGTATATCTTCGTGTCCGGTTTTTTTGCAGCGGCGCTGTCGGCGTTGCTGTGCCTGCTGCTGGCGCTGTGGTTGCTGTGGTTCGACGAACGTTTCGCCATGCCGTATTGGCTGGAAGATTTTGTCGGTTATCTGTGGCTGCTGATTTTCCCGGAAGCGTTCATCAACGGCATGGTGGTCAGCGCGCTGGTGGTGTTTTGCCCCGAGTGGCTGGAGACGTTCAATCGCACGCGCTACCTTTCGGCCCCCTGGAAAGACGACGATCCCAAATCTTGATCCACATCAAAGGCAAAAAACGCTCACGAATTCATGCTCTGGAAAACCTTCAGGAGCATCGAAATGAGTGTCTACGAATGGGCAAGGCAGGAGTTGCGTCAAAGTCTGGATGGGGCGCAGGAAGTGGGGTTTGATCCGGGGTTGAGCCTGCGCGCCTTGCTCAGTGCAGTGGTGCAACAGAGCAAGGCAGTGCGCAGTGCCGAAGACCTGGCCGATGAGTTGCGTTTTCTCGCGGAAAACCTCGATGACAGCCAGGACTACGGTTTTATGCGGCCTTGAAGATCAGTGACGCGGCTCGAAGTCTTCGCTGAACAGCTCGTCTTCGGCATCCGGGCTGACCGGAATCTTGTGTTCTTCCGAGGCCCATGCCCCGAGGTCGATCAATTTGCAGCGATCCGAGCAGAACGGCCGGTTGACGTTGCTGGCGACCCATTCGACAGGGGCGCCACAGGTTGGGCAATTGACGGTTGGGGTCTGGCTCATGACTGGCCTCCACGCAAAGTAAGGTAAAAGTGATGCAGGCGTTCGACCTCGCTGTGCAGCCAGGCGAGGTCGCGGTCATTGACCACCACATCGTTGGCGTGGCTCACGCGGTCCTGTCGGCTGGACTGGGCCTTGAGGATCGCCTGGACCTGTTGCTCGCTGGTCTGGTCACGCTGCAGGGTGCGTTCGATCTGCAGTTGTTCCGGGGCATCGATCACCAGAACCCGTTGGGTCATGGCGTACTGCCCGGACTCGATCAGCAGCGGCGAAACCAGAATCGCGTAAGGCGATTGTGCCTTGGCCAAGTGATCGGCGATTTCCCTGGCGATCAGCGGATGCAGCAACGCTTCGAGCCAGCGGCGTTCCTCTGGCACTTCGAAGATCAGTTTGCGCAACGCCGCGCGATCCAGTTGCCCGTCGGCTTGCAATACGCCGGGACCGAAGTGTTCGGCGATCCTGGCCAGCGCCGGGCGACCCGGTTCTACCACCCAGCGCGCCGCGTGATCGGCGTCCACTACGTGCACACCCAGGTCGATGAAGTGCTGGGCAGCCGCGCTTTTGCCGCTACCGATGCCGCCGGTCAGGCCGAGAATCCAGGGTTTTTCCACAGGGGTATTCATTTCAAACCGACAAACTGCCAATAGAAGTCGGTTATTTGACCACCCCAGAGCAAGGCAATCCAGCCGGCAATTGCCAGAAAGGGTCCGAAGGGGATCGGCGTGGAGGTTTTCGCGTTGCGCAAACGCAGCAAAATCACGCCGACAACGGCGCCCACCATCGACGATAACAGGAGGGTCAGTGGCAAGATCTGCCAGCCACCCCAGGCGCCGAACATCGCTAACAACTTGAAATCACCGTGGCCCATGCCGTTCTTGCCGGTGATCAGCTTGAACAGCCAGAACACTGACCACAACGCCATATACCCGGCCACCGCGCCCCACAACGCTTCATGCAAGGACACGAAAAGTCCGAAGCTGTTGACGATCAGCCCCAGCCAAATCAGCGGCAGCACCAGCACATCCGGCAGCAGTTGATGTTCGGCGTCGATCAGGCTCATGGTCAGCAGCCCCCAGCTCAGGAGCAGCGCCATGCAGGCCTGCCAGCCGAAACCGAAATGCCAGACAATGAACGCCGAGAGCAGACCGCAGGCCAGTTCGGTCAGCGGGTAGCGTTTGCTGATGGCTGCCGTGCAGTTCGAGCATCGACCCCGTAAAAACAGATAACTGAGCACCGGAATATTTTCCCAGGCGCGGATTCGATGGCCGCACTGTGGGCACTGGGAATGGGGCAGCATCAGGTTGAAGGTCGGCAGCGGTGTTTCGCTCGGCAAGCCCAACACTTCACGAGCCTCCTCACGCCATTCGCGCTCAAGCATTTTTGGCAGGCGCCAGACCACCACGTTGAGAAAGCTGCCAATCAGCAGGCCCACCAACATGGCTGCGATCACGAAGGTCAACGGGGGGAGGGTCAGAATGTCGTTCAAGGGCATGTCAGATCGCTGAGCCGAGTTGGAAGATGGGCAGGTACATCGCAACCACCAGGCCACCGACGATAACACCCAGCACCACCATGATGAACGGCTCCATCAGGCTGGTGAGGTTATCGACCATGTTGTCCACTTCGTCCTCATAGAAGCTCGCGACCTTGTCGAGCATATCGTCCAGTGCGCCGGACTCTTCGCCAATCGCGGTCATCTGGATCGCCATGTTCGGAAAAATGCCGGAGGCGCGCATGGAAAAATTCAGCTGCATGCCCGTGGATACGTCCTGCTTGATGCGCAGCACCGCGCGCTTGAACACGATGTTGCCGGTAGCGCCGGCCACCGAATCCAGGGCTTCCACCAGTGGCACACCTGCCGCAAATGTCGTCGACAGCGTGCGGGCGTAACGGGCCACGGCGGACTTGTACATCAGCGTGCCAATCAGCGGCAGTTTCAGCAGCCAGGCGTCCATTCGGTCCCGAAAGCCTTGCGATGTTTTAAACGCGTGGCGCACACCGAAGATGGTCGCGATCAGCACGCCGAGCATCGCCCACCACCAATTCTGCATGAACTCCGACAGGCCGATGACCATCACCGTGAAGGCTGGCAATTCGGCGCCAAACCCTTTGAACACCGATTCGAACTGCGGCACCACTTTGACCAGCAGAATCCCGGTCACAATGATCGCGACGAACACCACTGCCAGTGGGTAGGTCATGGCTTTCTTGATCTTGGCCTTGAGGCTTTCGCTCTTTTCCTTATAGGTCGCCACTCTCTCCAGCAGGGTATCGAGGGCACCGGCCTGCTCGCCGGCATCGACCAGGTTGCAGTAGAGCTCATCGAAATACTGAGGTTTTTTGCGCAGGGAAGCGGCGAAGCTGTTACCCGCCGCGACTTCCTGTTTCACCTCGTCAATCAGTGTGCGCATCGCCGGGTTATCGAAGCCTTCACCGATGATGTCGAAAGACTGCAGCAGCGGTACGCCAGCCTTCATCATGGTCGCCATTTGCCGGGTGAACAGGGCGATGTCCTGAGCCTTGATGCGCTTGCCCATGTTGAAAATCGAGGTGGACTTCTTGCGTACCTTGCCGGGGTTGATGCCCTGCTTGCGCAACTGGGCCTTGATCAACGCCGGGTTCTGACCGCTCAACTCGCCCGTTATTTTGGTGCCTTTGCGGTCTGTACCCTCCCAGGTGTAGACGCTGATTTTTACTGCTTTGACCGCCATATTCAGTCCTTGGTGACCCGGTTGATTTCTTCAAGGCTGGTGATGCCTTGCATGGCCTTGAGCAGGCCCGACGTACGCAGGTCATTGAAACCGTCCTTACGCATCTGGATGTCGATTTCCAGTGAGTTCCCTTCGGCCATGATCAGCCGTTGCAGGTCCGGGGTATTCTTCACCACTTCATAAATTCCGACTCGGCCTTTGTAACCGTTGTTGCAGTGATCGCAACCGACCGGTTCATAGATCGTGAATGAGCCGATCCGTTCCTCCGGGAAGCCTTCCTTGAGCAGTGCCTCCCGGGGAATCTCGATGGGTTTCTTGCAATGGCTGCATAGCTTGCGCGCCAGGCGCTGGGCGATGATCAGGCTGACCGAGGTAGCAATGTTGAACCCCTGGATGCCCATGTTGTGCAGGCGAGTCAGGGTTTCGGCGGCGCTGTTGGTGTGCAGGGTCGACAGCACCAGGTGCCCGGTCTGGGCTGCCTTGATGGCTATTTCTGCAGTTTCGAGGTCACGGATCTCGCCAACCATGATTACGTCCGGGTCCTGGCGCAGGAACGAGCGCAACGCCTGGGCAAAGCCCAGTCCCTGCTTGGGATTGACGTTGACCTGGTTGATGCCTTCCATATTGATCTCCACCGGGTCTTCGGCGGTGGAGATGTTGATGTCCACGGTGTTGAGGATATTCAGACCGGTGTAGAGCGACACGGTCTTGCCCGACCCGGTGGGGCCTGTCACCAGAATCATCCCCTGTGGCTGCTTGAGGGCGGCCATGTACAGGTCTTTCTGGTCCTGCTCGTAGCCGAGGGCATCGATGCCCATTTGTGCGCTGGACGGGTCGAGGATCCGGATCACCACTTTCTCGCCCCACAGGGTCGGCAGGGTGTTGACCCGGAAGTCGATGGACTTGCTCTTGGACAGGCGCATCTTGATCCGCCCATCCTGTGGTTTGCGTCGCTCGGAGATGTCGAGGCTGGCCATGACTTTCAGCCGCGAGGCTATGCGGTTGGCCAGTTGAATCGGCGGCTTGGCAACTTCACGCAGCATGCCGTCGGTGCGCATCCGCACGCGGTAGGTTTTTTCGTAGGGCTCGAAATGCAGGTCGGAAGAGCCACTCTTGATCGCGTCGAGCAACATCTTGTGGACGAAGCGCACCACGGGTGCGTCCTCGGCGTCTTGTCCGCCAATGGAGTCCTGTTTGTTGTCATCGATCGATTCGATGTCCACACCATCAAGGTCGACATCGGCCATGTCTTCCAGGCCGGTGCTATGGCTGTCGAAGAATTTTTCGATGGCATCGGTAAGTTTGTCGTCTTCAACCAGAATGGCTTCGGTAGTGAGCCCGGTGCTGAACTGGATGTCATTGATGGCCTGGTGATTGGTCGGGTCGGAAACGCCCACGAACAGTTTGTTGCCGCGTCGCCAGAGAGGCAGGGCGTGGTGCTGGCGAATCAGTTTCTCGCTGACCAGACCCTTGGGTTGGGTTTCCTTGTCCAGGCAGTTGAGGTCGAGCAAGGCCATGCCGAAGTGTTCCGAGGCGATCTCGGCGACCTGGCGGCTTTTTACCAGCCTGTTCTGCACCAAATAGCTGACCAGCGGGGTTTTATCACGTTGGGCTTGCTGATACGCCTGTTGCGCGCTTTTGTCAGTGAGCAGTTCGGCCAGGACCAATTGCTTGGCCAGACCGCTAAGGGCGATGTCATTCATGGGGATCCCGGACGCAGACAGTTCATGACTTATAGCCTAGTCAAGCGGAGGAACCAAACCAGCGGCGTTCAGGTGACAAAAAGTGTCAGATAGTGCGGATTCTGGGGGTAGGAAACGGCTTTGTGTTGGTCCCGTGTCTCTATAACAGGCGGGCGAAGGGCATGGCATGGACTGTGCTGTGGCTAGCTCAGATCATGAGATTTCGACTCATGCATGGAGCTTGTCTATGAATACTCAAAAAGGTTTTACGCTTATCGAGCTGTTGATCGTGGTGGCGATCATCGGGATCCTGGCGACGTTTGCCATTCCGGCTTACTCGAAGTATCAGGCGCGGGCGAAGATGACGGCGGGTGCAGCCGAAATTTCGGCGCTCAAAGTGGGTTATGAGGACGCGGTCAACTCGGGTACTGCGGCCCCGGCTGTAGCCACTTTTGCTCCAAATGCCGCCAATTCGCAGAACTGCACGATCACCGCCGTTACTGGTACTACTCCAGGCATTCTTTGCACAGTGAAAAGCCCTCCAGCGGTTATTGCTGGTGCGACTGTGACACTGACTCGAGACGCAGCTAATGGTTGGTCATGCGCCACCAGCGTCGGTGCCGATTTCGCACCAGCAGGTTGCACACACCCGTAATTGGTAACGCGGTTAAAGCGGTTTGAAGTGCCTCTGTCGACAGACAGGGGCATTTTTTTAAGTGCGTATCAGGCTCAAGTACAAAAAACCCGATAATTCATGGCCTTAGGCCCATGCCCAAAACCCGCAACTTGCATGTAGAAAAAATCAAAGTCATGCAATTTGCATGATTCCGAAAATTAACCGTTTTCATAACTTATTGATTTATATAGATTTATTGACTGTCTCAAACTTGGCACAGCGTTCGCACTATCTCCAGTAACCCTGCTGACAAGACACGCAGCAGACTTTATGAAAAACAGGAGTTACTCGTATGAAGAAGTTCGCTATCGCTGCCGCTACTGCTACCGCGCTGACCCTGACCATGGCCAACGCTGCATTTGCACAGACCACCCAAACCACCCAGGCTCCGATGACTCTGGCGGCCGGTGAAGTCACCAAAGCCAAAGAAGCTACTTCCGATACCTGGATCACCACTAAAGTCAAAGCCGACCTGGTGACCGAAAAAGGCATTCCTGGTACCGACATCAAAGTCGAAACCAACAAAGGCGTAGTGTCTCTGTCGTCCACCGTTGCGGTAACTGACGCTCAGAAAGCCACCGCCGTGGCGATCGCCAAGAAAATCAAAGGCGTCCAGGCGGTCTCCGCTGACGGCCTGAAATCCGAGTAAGACAAGGCTTCTCGCCTGGACTGGGAGAAGGCGCGACAGACGGGCCGAGCAATACGTCTGCCGCCTCAGGAGAGTTCATGCGAAGGCCATAAGGATGTGGCCATTACAGGCCCCGGCATTCGTGTCGGGGCCTGTTCTATTTGGGGCAACGCAAAGCAAATGTGAGGTCAGTTGCCGCGCTTGCTGGTGATCTGCTTCAAACGATTACCTTCAAAACGCAGGTACTGATACATCCCGCCGTTGGGCCCGTAGGTCCATTCCTCGACTTGAAACTCTTCCCGTCGGTTAGCGCTGCGCTTGTAGCCCAAAAAATCACGGCTGACCGGTTCACCGCATTTCTGCAGCACTTCACTGGACCTGTCTCCGACACTGACCAATTGACTGCCGCAGCGCAGGGTATCGGCTGCCGAGGCCTGACTGGCGGCCATCGCCAGAGCCAGGCTTATCATCCATTTCGCGCCCATCATTCAGCGTCCAGATGCAGCGGCGTAACCACCCGACCGTCACTTTCCGCTTCACCGAGGTTAGCGTCGATGAAGTACACGCGGTCATCGGCCAACTGACCCTTGTCGACCAGATAGTCCTTGATGCTGCTGGCGCGTTCCTGACCCAACTGACGCAACAGCACGTCGCTGGAACTCCAGAATTTGATCACGTCGGCGCGCATTTTGGCGGTGCGTTCTTCCTTGCCCAGATCCTTCCACTCGGCGGGCGGCTGCGTCTTCAGGCGCGTGCGGTAGATCCCTTCCAGCAGCGGACCTTTCTCGTTATCCGGTACTTCCAGCAATGACGCCTGGGCCGGCACCTTGTCACCGCGACGCTGGAGCATTTTGTAGTAGTTGTATTGGTATTCACGTTCCAGACGCTGCTCGGCGATCAGCGGGCCATCGCTGCTGGCAGCCGCCGTGCCTTCGATTTCCAGGCGCAGGGCCGGACGTTCCTTGAGGGCCTGGGACAGTTTGACCAGTGAACCCTCGGCCTCCTTGCTCAGTTCGCTTGAGCCCGGGGCAAACGACACAGTGCCCAAATCTTCCGAACCACTCCCACTGACCAGTCCGCCAATCATTTTGAATGGCGCCGCGGCGGCTTTGACGATGAGGTTGCGCAGGGTTTGCCAAATGATAGGCATGACGCTGAACTGCGGATTGTTCAGGTCGCCGGTCACCGGCAGTTCAATGGAAATCTTGCCGTCGACGTCCTTGAGCAACGCGATCGCCAGTTTCAGCGGCAGGCTCACAGCGTCCGGACTGTCGACTTTCTCACCCAGTTGCAGTTGCTCGACCACCACTTTGTTATCGGCCTTGAGCTGGCCCTTGGTGATCAGGTAATGCAGGTCAAGATTGAGCCGGCCCTTGCGGATGCGGTAGCCGGCGAACTTGCCGGAGTAGGGCGTCAGCGTGGTCAGTTCAACACGTTTGAAACTGGTGGCGATGTCGAGGCTGGCCATCGGGTCGAACGGGTTGACTGAACCCTTGATGGTGACCGGTGCATAGCGGTCGACTTTGCCTTTGATATCGACGCTGGCCGGTTTCGCCTGACGGCTGTCGATGGTGCCGATCTGTCCGTTGAGCTGTTGCACGGCAGTGGCGAAGTTCGGGGTCAGGCTGAAGTCGGCGAAGTTGGCCGAGCCGTCGTTGATGGCGATGCCGCCAATGTGGATGCCCAGCGGTTTTTCCGTGCTGGCAGGTTTGGCTGCAGCCGTTTTGGCGCCTGAGTCGGGCGGTTGCGGAATCAGCAGATCATCGATGTTGGTGGTGCGGTCATCGTTGATCATGAAGCGCGCATAAGGCTGGAACAGGTTGACCTTGTCGATCGACAGGCTGTCGCCGTGCTGATAATTCAGGCCTTCGAGCACCAACTGCTGCCACTTGAGGAAGTCGCGGGTTTTGAGGGTGTCGAGGGTATGCAGTTGATCGACCTGAGCACGGCCAGTGACGCTGAATGCCAGCGGCTCGGTGCTTTTCAGATCGACCGCCAGATCACTGCCGAGCATGCCGCTGCGCAGTTCCAGGCGAATGAACGGGTTGATATAGGACTGTGCGACGCGCAGGTCGATGTCCTTGGTTTGTACTTTTAACCTGGCGCTGACCGGGGCGAGATTGACGATACCGTCTGCCGTGAGCTTGCCTTGCTTGCCCACGCCCGTATCGAGCTTGAGGTTAAAAGGCGAGCCATTGAGGCTATCGAAATTCTGCAGGTCCAGGTTCAGCGGGCCGACGTCCAGCGCCACAGTGGGTACTGCCTTGCGGTCAGCCAGATGCACCTGGTAATCGCGCAGTTGCACGTCTTTTAGCAGCACCTGCCATGGCTTGCTCGGTGGCGCCGGGTCCGGTTTCGGTGAATCGGCGGCGGCCGGGGTGCTGGCCGGTTCGGCCTTGGCTTTGACGGCTGCTTTGGACGGTTGGCTGGCGAACAGTTTCTGCCAGTCGAGTTGCCCATCGGCTTCGAGGGCGGCCCAGGTTTCCAGTTTCTTACTGCGGATCTTGCCGACGACCACTTGCTGCTTGGCCAGGTCGACGGTGGTTTCGCTGATGTCCAGACGCTCGAGTTTCGCCAGCGGTCGACCGTCAGGTGCTTTGATCGCGAACGGCGCGATGCTGACGGCGACGTTGCTCAACAGCAGTTCGGTTTCCTTGGCCAGGTTGAGTTTGTAGTCGGTGCTGAGGCTCATGACGCCGTTTTCGAGCACCAGTGGCAGCGCGTCACGCACATAGGGCCAAAAGGATTTCATCTTGCCGTTGGTGATCTTCAGCTTACCTTCGGAGGCGATCGGGATCAGGCTGAAATTGCCGGTCCAGTCGATCTGTCCACCTGCCGGGCCGATGGCCACCAAGGTCATGTCGGCACTGTCTTCAGGCAGGGTGCTGAGGTTTTTCAGTTCGAAGTCGAGTTTGTCGTAGAGGAATTCGATGGGTTCGCTGGGGCGTTGGTCCTGGAAGTGCACGACACCGCCGGCCAGTTTGATCCGCTCGATGCGCAACGGGAACGGTTTAGCGTTCGGGTCGGCCGGGGTCGGCTCACTGGCGGGGAGTTTGAACAGGCCAATCAGATTGAGCTTACCGTCCTTGCCAAAGAGGATTTCGGTCTTGGGTTTGTCGATTTCGATATCGGACAGGTGCAGCGCCTTGGTCCAGAGGCTGTCGATCTGCAGGTTGGCGTACAGGCGTTCGAAGCCGACCTGCTCCTTGCCCGGATCGCCGATGATCAGTCCCCACAGAGTGACTTCAAGGCTGAACGGATTGAGTTCGATCCGCTGAATCGTGGCAGGCGTCGTTGCGTAATTGGCCAATTGTTGATTGGCCACCCGCAACGCGATACCCGGCAAAATCAGAAACCCCAGCAGGCTGTAGAGGGCTAGAGCGGTCAACAGAGCGCCAATAGCGCGAATCAATCCTTTGGGCATGTGCGGCTTCATCTGTCTGAATCGGAGTGCGTTGGAGTATGGCACGCGTTTCCGGTTCCGAAGTGATCATGCTTTATAGGATTTATCTGATTTTTCGCACGAATTTCAGAGCTGCAGAATCAGGGTTTTTAGCGGCGGCTGCTCATCCATTGACGGAAAATCGCCGCCCGGTTTCATCACCGTCCACTCGCGCACCGGCCGGCCGGCTTTCTCCGCACAACGCAAAACCTGCTCGCGCCAGTCGTCCATGCTGACTTTTGCCAGGTTGTTGCAGCAGATCAGCACGCCATTGTCGGCGGTGGTCAGCAGTGCCGGCTTCAACAGGCTCTGATAGTCGCGCAGCAAGTCGACGGTGCCAAAAGCGCTCTTGGCCCAGGCCGGCGGGTCCAGCAGCACCAGGTCGTACTGACGCTGTTCCAGACGCTGATAGCTCGGCAGTTTCTGCCCACGGCGCTGGCTGATCGGCAGGCCGGCCAATTGGCGAATGGCCGGGAAGTAGTCGGACTGGATGAAGTCCATGGTCGGCAGTTGGGGATTGAGCAGGCCGTTCTCACGGCCGACGGCCAGGTTGCCCTCAGCGAAATCGAGGTTGCAGACTTCGCTCGCGCCACCGGCCGCCGCACTCAGGCCGACGCCACAGGTGTAGGCGAACAGGTTCAGCACACTTTTGTTTTTGCTGTGTTGCTTGACCCAGCCGCGCGTGTTGCGCAGGTCGAGGAACAGCAGCGGATCCTGGCCGGCGTGGCGACCGCGAACCCGGTAATTCAAGCCCCATTCGTGCCCGATCAAGTCTTGCAGGGCGGCCTCGTCGGCGCGGTAGACGGTGTCTTCACGGTCGATGCGTGAGTTGCCACGGGAGCGATCGTTGTAGACCAGCAGCGTTTCGAGGCCCAGGTGCTGATTGATGGTGTCGTGCAGTTGCAGCAGCGCATCCCGTTCCAGCGACTGGTGAAAGCTTTGCACCAGCAACTGCGGGCCGTAGCGGTCGATCGTCAGGCCGCCGGCGCCTTCCTGGCTGCCGTGGAACAGGCGATAGCAATCGGTGCCTTGCTGATGCAGCTCGGCCAGCAGGTCTTGGCGACGATCGAGGGCGGCGCGCAGCGCCTGATTCAAGGAAGACATGCTGGGCGCCTTGCAGGAGGGAATTTGGCGCGGGAGTTTAACAGCTTGAGCGATGAAGAACCTGTAGGAGCGAGGCTTGCCCGCGAAGAACGATAACGCGGTGCATCAGCCAGATCGCGTGACCTTCTTCGCGGGCAAGCCTCGCTCCTACAGTCCCATCCGTCGTTTGGCCCGGTGCACCGAACCATTACGCACCGCCCAACGCAGCATCGGCACGCTGCGATTGACGCTGGCGCGGATCAGTTTGCGTTGCAGCGGGCTCTGGCTGACGCCCAGCATGTCACTGGCCCAGTCCGGCAGCAGGTCGATCCCGGCTTGCATCATCAAGCTGCCAAAAGGTTTGGCTAAACGACTGGGGGACGGGGCGTTCAACAACAGCCGTAACACCTCTCGACTGCGCTCATCGCACAGCAGTTGTGGGCGAACTCGTTCAAGGTAATCAGCAATTTCCTTCCGTGAACGCGGCACGTCACGGGCGCCGAGCCGTTCGGCAACCAGCGCGATTTCCGCGTAGTAACGGTCCTGGTCCGCGAGGGACAGGTTCGGATTGCGGTAACGCAAATGGGCCGCGAGGAAGTTGCTGACCTCGGCCACGTGCACCCAGGTCAACAGATCGGGATCGCTGGCGGCGTAGGGCCGGCCATCCGGTGCTGTGCCGGTCACTTGCAGGTGGATGGTGCGCACTTTCTCGATCAGCCAGTCGGCGTCCTTTCGCGAACCGAAGGTGGTGCCGGAAATGAACTGCCCGGTGCGGCGCAGTCGGCCGATCATGTCCTCGCGAAAATTCGAATGGTCCCAAACCCCGGCCAGGGCCAGTGGATGCAGAGCTTGCAGCATCAGCGCACTGATGCCACCGATCAGCATGCTGCTGAAGTCGCCATGCACTTGCCAGCTCACCGAATCGGGGCCGAACAGGCCGGGATCACCCTTGGGGTTTTCCAGGTCGAGTTTGCCCAGAGAAAGACCGGTCAGGCTCATGATCTGGGTTTCGATGCGGGTTCGAATGAATTCCATGGCGACTCAGTGGCGGAAAAGGAGGCGCGGCCATTAACGGCCGCGCAGGCTTTTGAAACAAGTGATTATTGGTTCAGGCGTTTATCGACCAATTCCTGGACCACGCTCGGATCGGCCAGGGTCGAGGTGTCGCCCAGGCTGTCCAGTTCGTTGCAGGCGATCTTGCGCAGAATGCGCCGCATGATCTTGCCCGAACGGGTTTTCGGCAAGGCCGGCGCCCACTGGATCAGGTCCGGTTTGGCGAAGCTGCCGATTTCCTCGCTGACGTGAGCCAGCAGTGCTTTCTTCAGCTCGTCACTGGGCTCGGTGCCGTTCATGGGGGTGACGAAGGCGTAGATGCCCTGACCCTTGACGTCGTGCGGGTAACCGACCACCGCCGCTTCGGCGATGCTGTCGTGCAGCACCAATGCGCTTTCCACTTCTGCGGTGCCGATGCGGTGCCCGGAGACGTTGATCACGTCGTCGATGCGTCCGGTAATCCAATAGTCACCGTCTTCATCGCGCCGGGCGCCGTCGCCGGTGAAGTAGTAACCTGGGTAGGGCTTGAAGTAGGTATCGACCATTCGTTGCGGGTCGCCGTAGACGCTGCGGATCTGCGCCGGCCAGCTGGATTTGATCGCCAGTACGCCGCTGCCGGCGCCTTTGATTTCCTTGCCCACTTCATCGAGCAGCACCGGCTGCACGCCGAACATCGGTTGCGTGGCGCAGCCGGGTTTGATCCGTTGAGCGCTGACCAGAGGGCTGAGCATGATGCCGCCGGTTTCGGTCTGCCACCAGGTATCGACGATCGGACAACGCTGTTCGCCGACGGCATTGAAGTACCACTCCCACGCTTCCGGGTTGATCGGCTCACCGACACTGCCGAGTAATCTGAGGCTCGCGCGGGAAGTTTCCTTCAACGGTTCGGGGCCTTCACGCATCAGGGAGCGCAGGGCGGTCGGGGCGGTATAGAAAATGTTCACATGGTGCTTGTCGATCACCTGCCAGAAGCGCGCGCTGCTCGGGTAGCTCGGCACGCCTTCAAAGATCAGCGTGGTCGCGCCGTTGGCCAAAGGACCGTAGACGATATAGCTGTGGCCGGTGACCCAGCCGACATCGGCGGTGCACCAGAAGACTTCGTCGTCGCGGTAGTCGAGCACGTACTTGAAGGTCATCGCCGCTTGCAGCAGGTAGCCGCCGGTGGTGTGCAGCACGCCTTTGGGTTTGCCGGTGCTGCCGGAGGTGTAGAGGATAAACAGCGGGTCTTCGGCGTCCATCGGTTCAGGCGGGCAATCGTCACTGACGTCGCGCAGCGCCTGGTGATACCAGATGTCCCGGCCCTCGACCCAGTCCACGTCGCCCTGAGTGCGCTCGACCACGATGACGGTGCTGACGTTTGGGCAACTGAGTAGCGCCTTGTCGACCTTCTGCTTGAGCGGCACGACTTTACCGCCGCGCACGCCTTCATCGGCGGTGATCACGGTGCGGCAGTCGGCATCGAGAATCCGGTCACGCACCGAGTCCGGGGAGAAACCACCGAACACCACCGAATGCACTGCACCAATGCGCGTGCAGGCGAGCATGGCGTAGGCGGCTTCGGGGATCATCGGCATGTAGATGCACACGCGGTCGCCTTTCTTAACGCCACGGCTTTTGAGCACGTTGGCCAGGCGACAGACGTTGTGATGAAGTTTTTTGTAGCTGATCTGCGCGGATTCGGCAGGGTCGTCGCCTTCCCAGATGATCGCGATTTGATCGCCGCGCTTTTCCAGGTGACGGTCGATGCAGTTGTAACTGACATTCAACTTTGCGCCGGCGAACCAGCTCGCTTCACCGGTTTTCAGGTTATAGCGCTGGACGGTATCCCACGGCTTGCTCCAGTCGAGAAAGCGTGTGGCCTGTTCGGCCCAGAATTCAGTGGGGTGTTCGATGGACTGGCGGTACAGGCGCTTGTAGTCGTCTTGACTTAATTGTGCAGCCCGGCGGACGGCATCGGCTTGGGGGAACGTGCTGATATCGAACATGACGGTTCCTTATTCTTGTTTTGCGACAAGTAATAAAGATGCGCCGAGTAGCGAAAGGGTTCAAGCCGAACACTGAACCAGAGGGTGTCCACTAAACAACTGTAGGAGTGAGCCTGCTCGCGATCGCGGTGGATCAGTCAACATCGATGTTGAATGAAAAATCGTTATCGCGAGCAGGCTCACTCCTACAGGTATTAGTGTTGCCCACAGAATTTGTGTTGTTCACACATTCTGTGGGCGGGGCGTCAGATCACCCGCGGTGACGGCCGCGGAAGTAGTTGATCAAGCCTTGGGTCGAAGCATCGTCAGCCGGGGTTTCTTCGCTGCCGACCAGGCGGTTGTAGACGCCTTTGCCCAGCTCTTTACCCAGTTCCACGCCCCACTGGTCGAAGGCGTTGATGCCCCAGATCACGCTTTGCACGAAGACTTTGTGTTCGTACATCGCCACCAATGCGCCGAGACGACGCGGGCTGATGCGTTCGACCACCAACGTATTGCTCGGACGGTTGCCCGGGATCACCTTGTGAGGCGCGAGCTTCTGCACCTCTTCTTCGCTCAAGCCTTTGTCGCGCAGCTCGGTTTCGGCCTCTGCAAGGGTCTTGCCGAGCATCAATGCCTGGCTTTGCGACAGGCAGTTGGCGTACAGCCACTGGTGGTGGTCGGACACCGGGTTGAAGCTGACGATCGGCACGATGAAGTCGGCCGGGATCAGTTGGGTGCCCTGGTGCAGCAACTGGTGATACGCATGCTGACCGTTGCAACCCACGCCACCCCAGATCACCGGGCCCGTGTCGGTGGACACTGGCGTGCCGTCCTGACGGACGCTCTTGCCGTTGGATTCCATGTCCAGCTGTTGCAGGTGCTTGGTGATGTTACGCAAGTAGTGGTCGTACGGCAGGATCGCGTGGCTTTGCGCGCCCCAGAAGTTGCCGTACCAGACGCCGAGCAAGGCCAGCAGCACCGGCATGTTCTGTTCGAAAGGCGCGCTCTGGAAATGCTGGTCCATGGTGTAGGCACCGGACAGCAGTTCCTTGAAGTTCGACATGCCGATGGCCAGGGCAATCGGCAAACCGATGGCCGACCACAGCGAGTAACGGCCGCCAACCCAGTCCCACATCGGGAAGATGTTTTCTTCGCGGATCCCGAATGCCACTGCCGCTGCATTGTTGCTGGAGACGGCGATGAAGTGACGGTACAGCTCGGCTTCCGAACCACCCTGAGCCAGGTACCAGGCGCGTGCGGCCTGGGCATTCTTCAGGGTTTCGAGGGTGTTGAAGGATTTCGACGAAACGATGAACAGCGTGGTTTCGGCACGCAGTTTCATGGTCAGTTCGTGGAACTCACTGCCGTCGATGTTCGCCAGGTAATGGCAGCGCACGCCTTTCTGGGCGTAGGACAGCAGCGCTTCGGAGACCAGCTCCGGGCCGAGGAACGAGCCACCGATGCCGATGTTCACCACGTCAGTGATCGGCTTCTCGGAGTAACCGCGCCACAAACCGTCGTGGATACGGCCCACGAGGTCGGTGATCTGGTTCAGGACCTTGTGCACTTCCGGCATCACGTTGACGCCGTTGACCTTCAGCTTGTCGCCGACCGGACGGCGCAGGGCGGTGTGCAAGGCCGGACGACCTTCGGAGGAGTTGACGATTTCGCCTTCGAACAGCGCTTTGATAGCGCCCTGCAGGTCGACTTCGTTGGCCAGGCATACCAGCAGATCGCGGGTCTGGGCGTTGATCAGGTTCTTCGAGTAGTCGAGAAACAGGCCGCAGCTGCTGAGGGTGAATTGGGTAAAGCGCTGCGGATCGGCATTAAAGGCTTCGCGCATGCTGAAATCTTGCATGGCTTGGCGGTGGTCATTCAACGCTTGCCAGGCGGGCAGAGCGGTAACGTCTTGAGGGGTGCGGTAATACGCCATCGCTGCGGGTTTCCTTTTTACTTGAACGGCCTTTTGAACACTAAAAATACCGGAGCGCTGTGGGTGGGCGTCCGGTCAACTGCGTCGACACGATTTCATGACACAGGGCGAATACAGTAAACCTCGCGCTGCAATCTGTCTTGACTTTGTCTGACCCGTTCCCGGTACTTTTTTATACATCAAGCAGGGAACAGTCCGACAAACGGAAGGGGGGAGGGGCTAAGACGGGATCAGGCGACCTGAACCGGAATGGCATTGCTGGTATGGCTCAGTTCATTACCCGGCGCCATGTAGAGCATGCGTGGCTTGAAGTTGAGCAGCTCGGCTTCGCTGTAATGGGCGTATGCGCAGATGATCACGCGATCACCGACCTTGGCCTTGTGCGCTGCGGCACCGTTGACCGAGATCATGCGCGAACCTTCTTCGCCACGAATCGCGTAGGTGGTGAAGCGTTCACCATTGTCGATGTTGTAGATCTGGATCTGTTCGTACTCACGAATGCCGGACAGGTCCAGCCATTCGCCGTCGATGGCGCAAGAACCTTCGTAATCGAGTACAGCGTGGGTGACTTCGGCGCGATGCAGCTTGGCCTTGAGCATGATGGCGTGCATGAGTGTTTCCCCTGGTCGGAATTGAACGGCGGGCCGCGACCACAGGCGCAGGCTGCAATCCTGCCGTTCAATTTTTTGATTTTGTTTTTTTAAACCGTAGCGTCGAGGTTCAGGTGCAGGTTATCGATCAACCGCGTAGTGCCAAGAAACGCTGCGACCAGAATCACCAGATCCCGATCTTGCGCCGTTGCCGGGCGCAAGGTCTGGGCATGACGAATTTCCAGGTAGTCAGGACGCAAACCCGCCGCTTCAAGCTGCTTGATCTGCGCGTCGATCAACGCAGGGAAATCCCGTTCGCCCTGTTTGATTGCGTCGGCAATCTGGCTCAAGCCGCGATACACAACCGGCGCAACGGCCCGCTGTTCTTCGCTGAGGAAACCATTGCGCGATGACAGCGCCAGGCCATCGGCTGCACGTACCGTCGGTTCGCCGATGATCTGGATCGGCATGTTCAGGTCATGCACCAGGGCGCGGATCACCGCCAGTTGCTGGAAGTCTTTCTGGCCGAAGATCGCCAGGTCCGGCTGGACCATGTTGAACAGCTTGGTGACCACCGTCGCCACACCTTCGAAATGCCCGGGACGGCTGGCGCCGCAGAGGCCTTGGGAGAGTTGCGGAACGCTGACGCGGGTCTGGCCGACCATGCCGTCGGGGTACATTTCTTCAACGGTTGGCGCGAACAGCAAGTGGCAACCGGCCTGGAGCAGTTTCTCCTGATCGGCTGCCAGGGTGCGCGGGTACTTGTCGAGGTCTTCGCCGGCGCCGAACTGCAACGGGTTGACGAAAATGCTCGCGACCACGAAATCCACTCGTTGGGTGGCTTTGGTCACCAGTGCCACATGACCGCTGTGCAGGTTGCCCATGGTCGGCACGAAGCCGATGCGCTTGCCTTCACTGCGGGCACGGGCCACGGCGGCCCGCAATTCGCGTACGGTTTTTACGGTGTTCATGCAGAGAATCCGTGTTCGATACCAGGGAAAGTCGCCGCTTTGACTTCAGTGACGTACGCACCAAGCGCCGCTTGAATGTTTTGTTGCCCGGCCATGAAGTTCTTCACGAACTTCGGCACACGGCCAGTGATCGACAGGCCGAGCATATCGTGCAGAACCAGTACCTGGCCGTCAGTGCCACTGCCGGCGCCGATGCCGATCACCGGGATTTTCACCGCCTGGGTGATCTCTTCGGCCAGTTCGCTCGGGACGCATTCGAGCAGCAACATCGCTGCGCCGGCCTGTTCCAGGGCGATCGCATCGGCACGCATCTGCCGCGCCTGGTTTTCGTTGCGACCCTGGACTTTGTAACCGCCGAGGATATTCACCGATTGCGGTGTCAGCCCCATGTGCGCGCACACCGGGATACCGCGCTCGGCTAGCAGACGGATCGAGTCCGCCAGCCACAGCGCACCTTCAACCTTGACCATATGCGCACCCGCCTGCATCAACAGGGCACTGTTGGTCATGGCTTGTTCGGTGGTGGCGTAGGCCATGAAGGGCAGGTCGGCGAGGATCAGCGCATCGGTGTTACCGCGCTTGACGCACGCCACGTGGTAAGCCATTTCAGCGGTGGAGACCGGCAGGGTGCTGTCGTGACCTTGCAAAACCATGCCGAGGGAGTCGCCCACCAGCAGCACTTCGACGCCAGCCTCATTGCAGGCGTGGGCGAAGGTCGCGTCATAGCAGGTCAGCATGGTGATTTTTTCACCTTTTTGCTTGAGACCTTGCAGAGTGGTCAGGGTGATGGCTGGCATGAAAAGTTCCTCATTCAGGCGCTGTGGAAACTACTGCGAGTAACGCGCGTGATTCTTCGTTAAATACAGGCGCACGGTCTGTTGTCGTGCTTTTAAGGCCTGGATTGCGCCCTTCAACGCCGTGTTGGCGGCAGCGGGACGCCTATAGTCGTGAGGAGAACTCGGGAAGTCAATTGCGTGTGTTACCGCATTGTTACGCCAGGGGTGTTACCGGGGTAACTGATGCGATTCAGCAGGATTGCCGTCGATCTTGAGCCGGGTACAAAACACTGTGGGAGCGGGCTTGCCCGCGATAGCGACTTTACATTCAACATCAATGTTGGCTGGTAGTCCGCCATCGCGGGCAAGCCCGCTCCCACAGGGATTAGCATTCTGGCTGAGGAAGTCGTTCCAGGCCGACGAACGGGCACGCTGCGAGCAATTCGCTAAGCGCGCGACCATCAGCCAGACGCAAATCCGCAGGTGCCAGTTCGGCCAGTGGATAGAGAACGAAGGCTCGTTCCTGCATATGGTAGTGAGGCACTTTGAGGCGAGGTTCATCGATCAGCCGATCACCGAACAGTACGATGTCGAGATCCAGCGTACGCGGTCCCCAGCGCTCCAGGCGCTCGCGACCCTGTCCGTTCTCGATGGCTTGCAGCGCATCCAGCAACTCCAGCGGCGGGAGCGTGCTGTCGAGGGCAGCAACCGCGTTGGTGTAACGCGGTTGGCCGGGCAGCAGCGAGTCGCTTTGATAGAACGCGGACACGCCGATCAGTTCGGTCTGCGGCAACTGCGCCAGCGCCTCGATGGCGCTGCGCAATTGTTCGGCGGGGTCAGCCAGATTGCTGCCCATGCCGATGTAGATGCGTTCCATGGATTACTCGCCCGTGGCGCTCGGTGCGCCGGCAGTGCGTTTGCGCTTGGCGCCACCGCTGCGGCGACGTTTGCGTGGAGCGCCGGTGCCGTCATCCTTGCCGCTGAGGTCGCGGATCATGTCGCGACGTTCGCTGTCGTTGGCGTCCTGATAATCCGTCCACCATTCGCCCAGGCCATCAGTCTGCTCGCCGGCGCTTTCGCGCAGCAGCAGGAAGTCGTAACCGGCACGGAACCGTGGATTGTCCAGCAACAGGTCGGCGCGCTTGCCGCTGCGGCGTGGCAGACGCTCTTGCATGTCCCAGATCTCGCGGATCGGCATGGTGAAGCGTTTCGGAATCGCGATGCGCTGGCACTGTTCGGCAATCAACTCGTGAGCCGCTTCCTGCATCGCCGGAATCGGCGGCATGCCACGTTCTTGCAGGCGCAATACACGAGCCGGCAGGGCAGGCCACAGCAGGGCCGCAAACAGGAACGCCGGGGTCACCGGTTTGTTCTGTTTGATTCGCAGATCAGTGTTGATCAACGCTTCGCTGATCAGCGTGTGGGTATACGTCGGGTTGTATTCCAGCGCCTCGGCACTGGCCGGGAACAGCGGATCGAACAGCTGCAGGTCGACCAGCATCTCGAAGGTGTCCGCGGCATGGCCGGAGAGGAACAGCTTGAGCACTTCTTCGAACAGGCGGGCCGATGGAATCTCGCGCAGCATCGGCGCCAGTTCACGGATTGGCGCGGCGCTGTGTTTTTCGATGCCGAAATTCAGTTTGGCGGCGAAGCGCACGGCTCGCAGCATCCGAACCGGATCTTCCTGGTAGCGTTGCTTCGGATCGCCGATCAGGCGGATCAGGTGATTGCGGATGTCGTGTACGCCGTTGGCGTAGTCGAGGATGCGCTCGCTGACCGGATCGTAATACAAGGCGTTGATGGTGAAGTCGCGGCGTTGCGCGTCTTCTTCCAGCGTGCCGTAGACGTTATCGCGCAGGATGCGCCCGCTCTCGTTGCGCGAGGACTGGTTACTGTCTTCCTCTTCATCGTTTTGCGGGTGATTGGCGCGGAAGGTCGCGACTTCAATGATTTCGCGGCCAAAGTGGATGTGCACCAGCTTGAAGCGACGACCGATGATCCGCGCGTTGCGGAATTCGGCTCGCACCTGTTCAGGTGTGGCACTGGTGGCGACGTCGAAATCCTTCGGTGTGATGCCGAGCAGCATGTCACGCACGCAGCCGCCGACCAGGTAAGCCTGATAACCGGCGTTCTGCAGGCGTTCGACGATGTTCACCGCGTAGCGACTGAATTGAGCCTTTTGCAGCGAATGTTGGCCGCTGTTGAGCACTTCAGGCGTACTGCGAATGTGTTGCGTATGACGCTTGGGAGAACGGAATGACTGGAACAGCTTCTTCAGCATGGGATGCACTGTTTGAAGGAATGTTCGGCCAAAACGAAGAATGACCGCATGATGGGCGGGGATTCTAGCATTTAGTCGGGGGATGGTGTAGGAAGCTGCGCAAGCGCTTGAAGCAGGGGCTTATAGCGGGTCTAAACGCCAGAAACTACAAGGGGAGCCGAAGCTCCCCAAGAAAGTAGTTGCGTGCTCTATTTTTATTTTTGATTCGGGCTTCTTGTTTTTGTTGAGTGCCCTCGCCATGAAGTTTTTCCTTCATGACCCTCCCAATCGGGAGCCAAGAGCAAACGGATTGCTTTGGTCGCTGTGTTGCAGTGATCTTGCGATCCAACCAGTTCGGGCTCTGTCTTGTGACAGTTTTTTGTTGTTCTCAGCCTGGTCGTGGGGCAAGCCCCAAATACAACGCCTCTCCAAAAGAATCAGTTAGCTGCGCCTCTCGCCGTCTTGTTTTTATTGTGCGTGAGTCGATACGTCTTATTTTTATTGTCTTGTGCATTGCTTGTTATTGTTCTTGTACCAAACATATAGCAGGGTGCGTGCCAACTTTTGCGAAGCCCAGCAAAACAAGGGGTTAGGCCGGCTGATGAGCTTTTCAGAGGCCAAAAAAAACCGGGGCTTCGTTACCGTAAGCCCCGGCTTCTGTTACGTGAAAAAACTGAGGTAACAGTTTTTTCACGAAGTCACGTGTTACCCGCGCATCAGACAGGCGCGGTTCAGCTCTCGCTGGCCACCCCGGTCTTGCGCCGCGGAATACCCAGGCGCTGACGGCGTTCCCACAGGCATTTGCGGCTGACCCCGAGTTTGCGGGCCAGCTCGGTTTCGGTCATGTGGTCCTGATGCTCGAGGACGAAGTGCTGGAAGTAGTCTTCCAGTGACAGGTCTTCGGTCGGCTCATGGCTATTGTTACCGGCGGCGCTGCCCTGTTGTGGGGGCAGGCCGATGAAATCGTCATCGTCCAGATCGCTCAGTTCGATGTCGATCCCCAGCAGCTCGGCGGAAATCTCCGGGCTCTCGCACAGGATGACGGCGCGTTCAACGGCGTTTTCCAGCTCTCGAACGTTACCCGGCCAGGAGTAATGACGAATCGCCTGCTCGGCATCCGGGGCGAACTTCAGATCAGTGCGGTTGACCCGCGCGCTCTGCCGCGCCAGGAACGCGTTGGCGATTTCGTTGACGTCGGCGCCACGTTCACGCAGGGCCGGCAGTTTCAGGGCGATCACGTGAAGGCGGTAATACAAGTCTTCACGGAACTGGCCGATCTTCGCCAGGCTCTTGAGGTCCCGGTGAGTCGCGGCAATCAGGCGCACATCGACTTTCTGTGACTGCACCGAGCCCACACGACGAATTTCACCTTCCTGCAGCACGCGCAACAGGCGGGCCTGGGCTTCCAGAGGCAGTTCGCCGATTTCGTCGAGGAACAAGGTGCCGCCGTCTGCCGCTTCTACCAGACCTGCACGCCCGGCGCTGGCGCCAGTGAACGCGCCTTTTTCGTGGCCGAACAGTTCGGACTCGATCAGGCTTTCCGGAATGGCCGCGCAGTTCACCGAAATCATCGGCGCCTTGGCGCGTTTGGACAAATTGTGCAGGGCGCGCGCCACCAGTTCTTTACCGGTGCCGGATTCGCCCTGGATCAGGACATTGGAGTCGGTAGGCGCGACTTTGCGGATCTTGCTGTACAGATCCTGCATCGGCGGACAGGAACCGATGATGCCGATTTCGCCGTTGTTGTTGCTGGCGCCCGGTTTCGCGGCGCCATTACCGGCTTTACCGGCGACCGGCTCGCCGCTGGCTTGCACAGTTTGACGGTCACGCAGGATTCGCGCGACGGCCTGGAGCATTTCATCGTGATCGAAAGGCTTGGCGATGTAGTCCACCGCGCCCATCTTCATCGAGTCGACCGCCGAACGCAGGCTGGCGTAGCTGGTCATGATCAGCACCGGAGTGCCCTGGCCGAGTTTGATCAACTCGGTACCTGGCGCACCAGGCAGACGCAGGTCGCTGACGATCAGGTCGAACGAGGGAATGGTGAAGCGTTCTTGTGCTTCCTGCACTGAACCGGCTTCGCTGACCTGGTACTGGTTACGTTCCAGCAGGCGGCGCAAGGCGGAGCGGATAATTGTTTCGTCTTCGACGATCAAAATGTGCGGCATTGATTCGATACTCTCGACGGTCTCAGTTCACAGCGGACGTCGCTTCGACATGACGCGGCAAGGTCACCCGGATACGGGTGCCGCGTTGGCTTTGAACATCAGCCGGGCTGTCGATGGTGATTTGTCCATAATGCTCTTCAACGATGGAATAGACCAGTGCAAGGCCCAGACCGGTGCCTTCGCCAGGATCCTTGGTGGTGAAGAAAGGTTCGAACAATCTATCCATGATGTTCTTCGGAATACCGCTGCCTTCGTCCTCCACGATCAAATCGACCGTGTGTTCGCCGGCTTCGCTTTTGACCCGTACCGCACTGCCGGGAGGCGAGGCGTCGCGGGCATTTGAGAGCAGGTTGATCAGTACTTGCGCGAGTCGCTGCGGGTCACCTTCACACCAGTGATCGGGGTCGCACAGATTATAGAACTGCACTTCGAAATTGCGTCGGTTCAAGGCCAGCAAGCCGATGGCATCCTGCGCCACTTCGGCCAGACAGACGGGCTCATCACTGTGCTGATGACTGCCGGCGTGGGCGAAGCTCATCAGCGACTGAACGATGCGCGACACGCGTTTGGTCTGCTCGAGGATCTGCCCGCTGATTTCCTTCAGTTCACTGTCTTCTTCGCGCTCTTCGCGCAGGTTCTGCGCCAGGCAGGCTATGCCGGTGATCGGGTTGCCGATTTCATGGGCTACGCCAGCCGCGAGTCGGCCGATGCTGGCCAGCCGCTCGGAGTGCACCAGTTTGTCTTCGAGCATCTGGGTTTCGGTCAAGTCTTCTACCAGCAACACCAAGCCGCTGTTACCTGGTGCGAGCGGTTCATCGATCGCGGCTTTGTGCAGGTTCAGCCAACGGGTCTGGCCGTCGAGGGCCAAGTGCTGTTTGTGCAAATGCTCGTCCGGCAGATTGATAAAGCCTTGCAGCAGTTCTTTCCACGGATCGGCAATGGTGCTCAGGCGCGAACCCACCACACGTTGCGCGGCAATCCCGGTCAGCTCCTCCATGGCTTTGTTCCACATGAGGATTTCCTGATCCTTGGCCAGCGAGCAGACGCCCATCGGCAATTCCTGCAGGGTCTGGCGGTGATAGCGGCGCAGGGCATCGAGTTCGGCGGCAAGGCCGGTCAGGCGCGAGTGGTAATCCTCGAGGCGACTTTCGATGAAGTGAATGTCTTCGGTGACATAGTTCTCGCCGCCCGCCTTATAGGGCAGGAATGTTTCGACCATGTCTTGCGCCACGCTCGGGCCCATCAGGCCGGACAGGTTGGCTTCGATGCGGTCACGCAGGCGGCGCAAGGCATAAGGCCGGCGCTCGTCGAATGGCAGATAGAGGTCGCGCAGTGCTTGTTCAACTTCTTTCTGCGCAGCCTTGGCGCCCAAGGGTTTTGCCAACTGCGTGGCGAATTCCTGAGGCGACGCGGCGTGCAATTCGCGGCGTTGCGGGCGACGCACGTTGTCCACGGCGCAGGCTTCGGCGGCGCTGGCTTCTTCCGGGCTGGCGTTGGTAAACAGCGAGATCAGGGTGAACATCAGCACGTTGGCGGCCAGCGAGGCGATCGCGGCCATGTGCCAACTGGTGTCGTCCAGCACGTAGATCATGTTCAGCAGCGGGATGTAAAAGCCCTGCAGATTGCCAACCAGCGGCAGCAGCATGGTCACCAGCCACACCAGAATCCCCGCGAGCAAACCGGCGATGAAACCACGGCGGTTGGCGGTCGGCCAGTACAGTACCGACAGCACGCCCGGCAGGAATTGCAGGGTGGCGACGAAGGCGACGATGCCCAGATTCGCCAGATCCTGTTCCGCGCCCAGCAGCAGGTAGAAACCGTAACCGGCCATGATGATCGCGACGATCAGCGCCCGACGGGTCCACTTCAGCCAACGGTAGATATTGCCTTCGGCCGGCGGCTGATAGAGCGGCAACACCAAATGGTTCAGCGCCATACCAGACAGGGCCAGAGTGGTGACGATGATCAAACCGCTGGCCGCCGACAATCCACCGACATAGGCCAATAGCGCCAAAGCCTTGCTGTTGGCCGCGATACCTATGCCCAGCGTGAAGTATTCCGGGTTGGTGGTGGCACCGAGTTTCAGTCCGGCCCAGAGAATCAGCGGTACCGCCAGGCTCATTAACAGCAGGAACAGCGGCAAGCCCCAGCTCGCACTGACCAGCGAGCGCGGGTTGAGGTTTTCGGTAAACGTCATGTGGTACATGTGCGGCATCACGATCGCCGAAGCGAAGAACACCAGCAGCAGCGTACGCCATGGGCCTTCCTGCAATGGCGTGTGCAAAGCGGCGAGGGCGGTCTGGTTTTGCAGCAGCCACAGTTCCAGCTGTTGCGGGCCATCGAACACGCCGTACAGCGCATAGAGACCCACGCCGCCGATGGCGATGAGTTTGATCACCGACTCGAAAGCAATCGCGAACACCAGGCCTTCGTGTTTTTCGCGAGTGGCAATGTGGCGGGAGCCGAAGAAAATCGTGAACAGCGTAATCAGTGCGCAAAAGCTTAGGGCCACGCGATGCTGCACTGGCTCGCGGGTGAGGATGCCGATGGAATCGGCCACCGCCTGAATCTGCAACGCCAGCAACGGCAGCACACCGATCAGCATGAAAATCGTGGTCAGCGCGCCGGCCCAGGTGCTGCGGAAGCGGAAGGCGAACAGATCGGCCAGCGACGACAGCTGATACGTGCGGGTGATTTTCAGGATCGGATACAAAAGCACCGGTGCCAGCAGAAACGCGCCGGAGACGCCCAGGTAGCTGGACAAAAATCCGTAGCCGTATTGATAGGCCAGGCCCACCGTGCCGTAAAACGCCCACGCGCTGGCATACACGCCCAGCGACAGGGTGTACGTCAGCGGGTGGCGAATGATCGCCCGGGGGATCATGCCCCGTTCGCTGACCCAGGCTACGCCGAACAGCACCGCCAGGTAGGCGGCGCTGATCAGGATCATCTGGGTCAGGCTAAAGCTCATCGGCATCTTTTTGACTCTGCAGGATGAAGGTCACGACGATCAGAATCAGCCAGAGCAGATAAGGGCGATACCAGGCGCCAGTGGCGTCGATCCACCAATCCATGATGGCTGGGGAGAACAGATAAATCCCCACTACCAGGAGCAGGACCAAGCGATAGATGTACATCCCGGCCTCTCTTTTTTATGCGCGTGCCCGATAACGTGCGGCGATGGTAACGGATGGGCGCGCCACTGCAAGTGTGATCACTGTAGTTGCGCTTCAGGCAGATTGAGTGTGCGCGGGATCAGCACGGCATCCCAGTGGGCGATGCCCCAGTTCAACACTTCCCTTGGGCTGGCGTAAGCCAGTTCGGCACCGGGGTTCTGCCCCAATGCGCGCAACGCACGCAGCAACAAGGGAGTCGCCTGATCTTCGGTCAACGGCGGCGAACGATAGGACTTGCCGAGCTTGTTGCCATCGGGCTGGGTGATCAGCGGGATATGCAGATAACGCGGTTGCGGCAGGCCGAGTAGTTCTTGCAGGTAGAGCTGGCGCGGTGTGGAGTCGAGCAGGTCGGCGCCGCGGACGATATCGGTAATGCCTTGCCAGGCATCGTCCAGCACCACCGCCAATTGATAGGCGTAGAGCCGGTCGCGGCGACGGATCACGAAATCGCCGACCTCACGGCCCAGGTGTTGGCGGTATTCGCCTTGCACCCGGTCGATGAAGTGGTATTCCAGCTCGGGGACGCGCAGGCGAATCGCAGCATTTTTAGTGTCATGACCGGCATTGCGGCACAGCCCTGGATAAATCCCGTGATAGGGCGCAAGTGTTTTGCGTGAGCAGGTGCAAGCGTAGGCCAGGCCGTGATTGAACAGGCGATTGAGGACTTCGGCATAGGCATCGTGCCGGTCACTCTGTCGCACCATTTCACCATCCCACTCGAAACCGTAGCTTTCCAGGGCTTTAAGGATCGCCGCTTGAGCGCCGGGCTCTTCCCTTGGCGGATCGAGATCTTCCATGCGCATCAGCCAACGGCCACCCACCGAACGCGCGTCGAGGTACGAGGCCAGCGCTGCGACCAGCGAACCGAAATGCAGATGTCCACTGGGCGTGGGGGCGAAGCGCCCGATGTAGGTGGGGGAAACGATGGCGGTCATGGCTGAATATTACTTTGTTGGCGCCTGATAAGCGCACGGCTTGCTCGCGATGGCGATCTTAAAGTCACAGCAGGTATCAGCGAATGTCAGAAACAAAAACGGAGCGTTCGCACGCTCCGTTTTTCGTTCAAGTCGAGATTACTTGCCGACTTGCTTTTCCTTGATTTCCGCCAGGGTCTTGCAGTCAACGCACATGTCGGCGGTAGGGCGGGCTTCCAGTCGCTTGACGCCGATTTCGACGCCGCAAGACTCGCACCAGCCATATTCTTCGTCTTCGATCAGTTGCAGCGTCTTGTCGATCTTTTTGATCAACTTGCGCTCGCGGTCGCGGGCACGCAGCTCGAGGCTGAATTCTTCTTCCTGGCTGGCACGGTCTGCCGGGTCCGGGAAGTTGGCCGCTTCGTCTTTCATGTGATCAACCGTACGGTCGACTTCCTGCATCAAGTCCTGTTTCCACTTATTCAGGATCTTGGTGAAGTGAGCGCGCATGGGCTTGCCCATGTATTCCTCACCCTTCACTTCTTTGTAGGGTTCGAAACCGCTGATCGACTGGTTTTGCTGCTTTGCTTGGGTGGGCATGAAATGGACCGCCTCTACTCTTGTAATCCATTGCGCAGGATTGCTCCATCACCGACACCTGCCGGCCCTGCGGCTGCAAGCGGGCGAACTTACCAGATCAAATCGGACCGCGCTACTCCCGGATGTCGAGGTAGTGGCCCGCTGTGCTTGCAAATGATTGCAAAGCCTTGTCTGGCGGCGCTGGAGACCTGATCAATTATTGATTTTAGTCAAACCTGAGACACTCGCTTGAGTCGTTTGAGACCAGCGTTATAACGGTCTGACCGCTTTAGGTTCTCGCTCGTTCCTGCGCTTGGGTAGAATTGGTTTTTTTTCCCGTTGAAGGAAGGCTAATGGCTCAGTCCTACAGTGCCCGCAGTCGCGCGATCGAACCTTTCCATGTCATGGCGCTGCTGGCGCGGGCCAATGAACTGCAAGCCGCTGGTCACGACGTGATCCACCTGGAAATCGGCGAACCCGACTTCACCACCGCCGAGCCGATCATTCAGGCTGGCCAGGCTGCCCTGACGGCGGGGAAGACCCGTTACACCGCGGCGCGCGGCATTCCCGAGTTGCGTGAGGCCATTTCCGGCTTTTATCAACAGCGTTACGGTTTGAACATCGACCCGCAGCGAATCCTCATCACGCCCGGTGGTTCCGGTGCGCTGCTGCTGGCCAGCGCCTTGTTGGTGGATCCGGGCAAGCATTGGCTGCTGGCGGACCCGGGATACCCGTGCAATCGGCATTTCCTACGGTTGGTGGAAGGCGCGGCGCAGCTTGTTCCTGTAGGTCCAGATGTGCGCTACCAGCTGACGCCGGACCTGATTGCCCGCCATTGGGATCAAGACAGCGTCGGCGCCCTGGTGGCGTCGCCAGCCAACCCGACCGGAACGATCCTGACCCGCGATGAGCTGGCGGGTCTGTCGGCTGCGATCAAGGAGCGTCACGGTCATCTGGTGGTGGACGAGATCTATCACGGTCTGACCTACGGCACCGATGCTGCGAGCGTGCTGGAAGTCGATGACAGCGCCTTTGTACTGAATAGTTTTTCCAAATATTTCGGCATGACGGGATGGCGACTCGGTTGGCTGGTGGCGCCTGAAGCGGCGGTCGGTGAGCTGGAAAAACTCGCCCAGAATCTCTACATCAGCGCCCCGAGCATGGCTCAGCACGCCGCTCTGGCTTGCTTCGAACCGGCCACGATCAGCATTCTGGAAGAACGTCGCGCCGAATTCGGACGTCGTCGGGATTTCCTGCTGCCAGCCCTGCGAGAGTTGGGCTTTGGTATCGCCGTCGAGCCTGAGGGTGCGTTCTACTTGTATGCCGATATCAGCAAGTTCGGCGGCGATGCCTTCGCGTTCTGCCGACATTTCCTCGAGACCGAACACGTGGCGATTACTCCGGGTCTGGACTTCGGTCGGTATCAGGCTGGCCACCACGTGCGGTTTGCCTACACCCAAAGTCTTCCGCGCCTACAGGAAGCGGTCGAGCGGATTGCGCGCGGCTTGAAGAGCTGGCAAGGCTGATGCGTTTTCATCCTCCCCTCGAAGAAGGCCGTTTGATTCGTCGTTACAAGCGTTTTCTCGCCGATATCGAAACCGTTAACGGCGAGTTGCTGACCATTCACTGCCCGAACACCGGTTCGATGCTCAATTGCCAGGTCGAAGGCGGGCAGGTCTGGTTCAGCCGTTCCAACGATCCAAAGCGCAAGTTGCCCGGCACCTGGGAAATCGGCGAAACCCCTCAGGGACGCTTGTTTTGTGTGAACACCGGGCGGGCCAACGGCCTGATCGAAGAAGCACTGCGAGCCGGCGTCATCGCCGAACTGAACGGCTTTACCGAGCTGAAACGTGAAGTGGCCTACGGTCAGGAAAGCAGTCGCATCGACTTCCGCCTCGATTACCCGAGCGGGCCGGCTTATGTGGAAGTCAAAAGTGTCACTTTGGGCTTCGATGGTTCTTCGGTGGCAGCATTTCCCGATGCGGTGACCCAACGCGGGGCCAAGCATTTGCGCGAATTGGCGCATCTGGCCCGGGACGGAATTCGTGCGGTGCAGTTGTATTGCGTCAATCTCAGCGGCATCGACGCTGTGCGTCCTGCAGAAGAAATCGATTCGGCCTACGCCGCAGCCTTGCGTGAGGCGGTGTCGTGCGGGGTCGAGGTGCTGGCCTATGGCGTGCGTTTGACCCACGAAGAAATGGTGGTCGATCGGCGTCTGGATGTGTTGCTCAACGGTTAAAGACTGACCCAGATCCCTTGCTCGTCTTCGCGGCAGGCGACTGTGGTCAAGGACTGACCCGCGCAAGGGCCGGCGACGCATTCCCCGTCTTCGATCAGAAACAGTGCGCCGTGGGTCGCGCACTGGATCAGGCTGTTGCTGGGGTCAAGAAACTGGTCAGGCTTCCATTCCAGTCCGACGCCACGGTGCGGGCAGCGATTGATGTAGACGTAAACCTGGCCGCCACGGCGTACGGCAAAGAGCTTCTGGCCGTCGATGTCGAAACCGCGACTGCTGGCATCGGCCAGCTCAACGCCTGCACAAAGAAACTTCATGTCTATCCTCAAGTCCTGCGGCTCGTGACTGGATATGTCCGAGCTTGACGTGCAAATGCAAACAATTATCAAATGGCTGCCTTGCCTGTCGGGTTCAGGTGCCAGATGCCGAGGATACTTGGCCTGTCATCTCGATGCCCGGGAAAACCCTTAAAGGAAGCTGTTTATGCGCCTGAGTACCCGCGTTGCTGCGCTCTGTGTCGGACTCTTCGTCAGCCACCACGCCGCAGCGGCCGAGTTGCCACAACGTTGGGTCAGTGCCGGTGGGGCTTTATCGGAATGGATCAGCGCGCTGGGTGGTGAATCGAAGCTGGTCGGTGTCGACACCACCAGTCAGCACCCGGAATCGCTCAAGGCATTGCCAAGCATCGGGTATCAGCGGCAATTGTCGGCGGAGGGTATCTTGAGCTTACGCCCGCAGATACTGGTCGGTACCGAGGAAGTGGGACCGCCACCGGTACTTTCGCAAGTTCGCAGTGCAGGCGTGCAGGTCGAACTGTTCTCGGCCCAGCCGGATCTGCCGACCTTGCAGGGTAATTTGCAGCATTTGGGCAAGTTACTCGGCGCTGAAGATCAGGCTTCGCAGGTGTTTCAGATTTATCAACGGCAACTCGATCAACAAAAGATCCGGGTCACTCGGGCGCAGTTGAAGGAAAAATCGCCGGGCGTGCTGTTGTTGCTTGGCCACGCGGGCGGCAAACCGCTCATCGCCGGCAAGGACACCGCCGCCGATTGGTTGCTGCAGCAGGCCGGTGGGCACAATCTGGCCACGCATACCGGCTATAAACCCTTTTCTGTCGAATCCCTGGTCAGTCTGGATCCTGAGATGCTGGTGTTTGCCGATCGGGCACTGACCGGCGATGCGGCCCGTGCGGCGTTGTTCAAGGAGAACCCGATCCTGTCCTCGACCCGAGCGGCCAAGGACGGGCGAGTCATGGAGCTTGATCCGACCTTGTTGGTGGGGGGCTTGGGGCCGCGGCTACCCGCTGCGTTGGAAAAACTGTCTGACGCTTTCTACCCCGGTTCGGCCGGCCAATGACCATCCTGGTTAAACCCCGCGCTTTATTCGTTGGTCTGATCCTGCTGTGTGTGTTGGCCATCTGGTTGTCGTTGGCGCTTGGGCCGGTGAGCTTGCCGCTGTTCGACACCTTGCGTGCAGCCCTGCGGCTGGTGGGTGTACCGATCGCGCCCGACGGGCTGGAACAGGCCGAGCTGATCCTCGGGCAGATTCGCTTGCCGCGAACCTTGTTGGGTTTGGCCGTGGGAGGGGTGTTGGCACTGTCCGGCGTGGCGATGCAGGGGTTGTTTCGTAATCCTCTGGCCGATCCGGGGCTGGTCGGCGTCTCCAGCGGTGCGGCATTGGGCGCGGCGATCGCGATTGTCGGTGGCTCGGTATTCGGTGGACTGCCCGAATCCTTCGGGCCTTATCTGTTATCGCTGTGCGCGTTTCTCGGCGGGCTCGGCGTGACGGCGTTGGTGTATCGACTGGGCCGGCGTAACGGGCAGACCAATGTCGCGACCATGCTGTTGGCCGGTATTGCGTTGACTGCGCTGGCCGGCTCCGCCGTGGGGCTGTTCACCTATCTGGCGGATGACGCGACGCTGCGCACCCTGACGTTCTGGAACCTGGGCAGCCTCAATGGCGCCAGCTATTCGCGGCTCTGGCCGTTACTGCTGGTTAGTGCCGGCGTGGCGCTGTGGCTGCCGCGCCGGGCCAAAGCCTTGAATGCGTTGTTGCTGGGTGAGTCGGAGGCCGGTCACCTGGGCATCGACGTCGAACGGCTCAAGCGCGAATTGGTGTTTTGCACGGCGTTGGGTGTCGGTGCTGCGGTAGCCGCGGCGGGGATGATCGGATTTGTGGGTCTGGTGGTGCCACATCTGGTGCGACTGCTGGCGGGTCCGGATCATCGTGTGCTGTTGCCGGCGTCAGTATTGGCGGGGGCCAGTCTTTTGTTGTTTGCCGATCTGGTGGCGCGACTGGCCCTGGCGCCGGCTGAATTACCGATCGGGATCGTCACGGCTTTCATCGGTGCGCCGTTCTTTCTGTATTTATTGCTCAGAGGGCGTGCCTGATGTTGCGAACGCAAAATCTGCAAATCCGTCGAGGCCGAAAGATTGTCCTGACGGACATCACGCTTGAACTCAAGCCGGGCGAAGTCCTCGGTGTGCTGGGGCCTAACGGCGCCGGTAAAAGCACCTTGCTCGGCGCCCTGTGCGGCGAGTTGCAGGCTCATCATGGCAGCGTCTGGCTTGATGAGCGCGAGTTGAACGATTGGACCGGGACGTCGCGAGCGCAGCGTTTGGCGGTATTGCCGCAGGTGTCGACCCTGGACTTCGCCTTTCGTGTCGAAGAAGTGGTCGGCATGGGTCGCCTGCCGCATCAAAGCGGTCGCGTCCGCGATGACGAGATCGTTGCCGCTGCATTGCACGCTGCCGATGCCGGGCATTTGAGTGGTCGCAGCTATCTGGCCTTGTCCGGTGGCGAACGTCAGCGGGTGCATCTGGCGCGGGTTCTGGCGCAACTCTGGCCGGGCGAAGCAGGGCAAACGTTGTTGCTCGATGAGCCAACGTCGATGCTCGACCCGCTTCATCAGCACACCACGTTGCAAGCCGTGCGCGAGTTCGCCAATCGCGGCGCGGCGGTACTGGTTATCCTGCATGATCTGAACCTGGCCGCGCGCTATTGTGATCGCCTGTTACTGCTCGAAGGCGGGTGCCCTGTGGCGCTCGATACGCCGGAGCAGGTGTTGCGCCCGGAGCCACTCAAGGCCGTGTTCGGGCTGGAAGTGCTGGTGCAGCGGCACCCGGAGCGTGGGCATCCGCTGATCATCGCCCGCTGAGTTTTTTATGGAGTGAAAACATGCGTGGGATTTTGATGCTGGCCTTGCTGATGCTGAGTGCCTGTCAGCATGTTTCGACTCCGCCGCCGGTTGTCGGCGAGATCCGGGACTTGCGCAGCGGTCAGACCCTCACGGCGGAGGAACTGGTTGAGCGGTTGGAGTCGCCTTCACGGCTGATCGTGGGCGAACAGCATGACAATCGCGATCACCATCAACTGCAATTGTGGTTATTGAAGTCGCTGGGTGAGCGGCGAGCTCAAGGCAGTCTGTTGCTGGAAATGCTCACGCCGGATCAACAGCTGCGCGTCGATGACGTTCGTCACGCCTCGACACCACCAGCGGATTTACCCGGTGCATTGGCCTGGCAGTCTGGCTGGGACTGGAATCTGTACGAACCAATCGTTCGTTTCGCCCTGACCCAGCCATACCCGCTGCTGGCAGCCAATCTGGACACGCTTGAAGTCCGTACCGTGTACGCCAACCCTCCGACATTGAGCGGTTCGCGCTCCAACGCTGCTTCAGTCAAGGACGAGTTGCTGAAGCAAGTCAGCGACTCCCACTGTGGTCTGCTGCCCGAATCGCAAATGCCGGCGATGCTGGCGGTCCAGCAACAACGTGACCGACGGATGGCCGAGCGCCTGCGGGCGGCACCCACGCCTTCACTGCTGTTTGCCGGCGCTTACCATGCGCGCAAGGATGTCGGCGTGCCGATTCATGTGCTTGATCTGGGAGAGCGCCAGGCGCCTGTGGTGTTGATGTTGGCGGAGCAGGGCAGCGAGGTCACACCGGCCATGGCGGATTACGTCTGGTACACGCCTGCCAAGCCACCGCAGGATTACTGCGCGCAAATGCGTAAGCAATTTGGCAAGTGAGCGAACGGGTTTTCTCCAGGCAAAAAAAGACCCGGCAAGAGCCGGGTCAAATAACCGTGATTAGCCTGATGAGGAGATATCTGAGAGTCCGAACCAAGGGCTTTTCAAATATCGACCAGTCTCGCGACCAGTTGTGATAATCATAGCGATTCTCATTACCAAGTCAACCGCTGATTTCTCAATTCTTTGAAATGCGCTGCTCGTTCGCTTGAAACGCCCGTAATCATTGGGTTTCAGCCAGTGCGGTTGAGCGAGCTCATCAGAATGATCTGCTTGTTCAGCAGGTCGATACGTCGGGCCATGCTCTCGATCAGGCTGTGGGCGATCTTCGGATTGCT
Source organism: Pseudomonas silensiensis (assembly GCF_050434865.1). Classification (NCBI taxonomy): domain Bacteria; kingdom Pseudomonadati; phylum Pseudomonadota; class Gammaproteobacteria; order Pseudomonadales; family Pseudomonadaceae; genus Pseudomonas; species Pseudomonas silensiensis. The sequence continues at coordinate 13,865 of NZ_JBNDJH010000027.1, read as the reverse complement.
TTGGGTCAGGCTGAGAAACTGGTCCTTGGGAATCAGCATGACAGTGCTGGGTTCGCTGGTGATCACGCTGGCGTTACGCTTCTCGCCAGTGAACACCGCCATGGTGCCGAAAATCTCGTCCTTGGATACATCGCCGACTTTATGCCCGTCGACAAAGGCTTCGGCGTGGCCATCAATGATGACGAACACGTGATCCGGTTCATCGCCCTGACGGATCAACACTTCACCACTGGCCACGCGCTGAAAGCCATTGGTGCTTCGAAACTCGGGTTGTTTGAGGCGGGCGAGTGCGTCGGACAGCAGGGCGGACTGGCCGGCCATGTATTGAAGGAACAGTTCCGAACGCTCCGGGTCGGCATAAATATGCTGAAAAACCTCGGAGCGCAGATAAGGCGTCAGTGCCAAAGGGCTATCGCTGCGAAAGCGGCAGCGGGGCAGCTCTGTACCCTGGCGCAAGCCGATCAGATCTCCCTCGTGCAGATAGAACAATGCCCGATCGTCGATGCATCCATGCAGCAGGCCATTGTCCAGCACAAACAATTGATTGCCGGGTAACAGGACGGCCAGATCATCGACGGCTGAAAATTCGAGGCTCGGTCCGCAGGGCATCAAACCTTCCAACAGCCGGACGGGAATATGTTGCAGTCGGTTGATCAGCGCGTCGGCGTAAGCCGGTTGTTCCCCAAGTAGGTACATGGCTGCTGCGTCCGTTCAGTTCTTGTGACGTGACGAGATAGCTTCCAGCTGTTTGTTCAAGGCGTCCTTGCGCTCGGCGGGAATGTCATTCCAATGCACATCCATCAGGGCGCCTTCGATGGCATATAACAACACCTTGGATGCCCGAAACCCGCGCGTGCGCACGGCCCGATAAGCATCCACCGCCCCCAGTCGACGCAAGTCCGAGGCGCTGTGGATGCCCACGGCATGAAGCCACTGCGCCGACGTCTTGCCAAGATTCTTCAGGTGCTGCAGTTCATCATTCATCAAGCCTCCTTGCGACGGCCGAACGGTGCGTGGGCGAGCTTCTCAGGAGTGTAGCCATCAGTAGGAAAAGCGTGATTGTTTGGTCGGTTTCGACGCAAAAGCTTCTAAGAGGCGAAGCCCCGAAGCTGTGTGAAAGTCCGCGAGTGCGGTAGGAAGAGAGGGCGGTGGAATCAGGTTTTCAGGCAAAGCATGCCCAGCGTTCAGCGCAAAGTGGGGGGCGCCGAACGGGTCAGTTAAAAGTCGTTTTTAGCGGGTGCGATAACGCAGGCGAGTTCCGAAATTCATCGACATCAGGATCTCGTCAGCACTCAGCTCTGGCGGGAAATAGGCGCCGGAGATTTGTGCATGAGCAAGGCTCGCGCCTTCCAGGGAGGCTTTGCGAAAGTCGATGCCGCGCAAGTCGGCTGAGCGGAAGTAGGCATCGCTAAAGTCGACGCCGTCAGCGTTCAGTTCACGCAGGTCCAGCCCCCGGAAATCGCCACCGACCATGTCGATAGGTCCGTCTTTTGGACGCTCGTTGTTGAAGCCAGTGATGTCGTCTTTGTGCAGCAAAGCATAAAGCGGGGTGTCGAGAAGTTTCGGCTGGCTCATGTCAGATCACCTGTTGGTTTTATGACGCCAGTATAGTGCCACTATTTGGCAGCCGTGAAGCCGGCGAAGGCTTCACGGCTGAAATAGTTTCTTACAGGCCCGGCAGGCGCTGGCGAATCTGTGCAACGACTGTGTCGAGGGTTCCGCTTTCATTGGTCTGAACGCGTTTGCTGCAGAGAATCTCTGCTGGCGTCAGAGCCTCGCGAGTGGCTTGCTGGGCTTCGATAACCGCCAGGTTGGCGTCGGACGGGTCCTTTTTGTCTGCCTGACGCAGGGCCAGCCAGCTCTCGATCACCGCTTGCGGCGCATTGCAATCGAGGATCAGGAACGGCGCGCCGGTGGCTTCGGCGATTTTCGCTGCGCCGTCACGCTGGTCGCGCTTGAGGTAAGTTGCATCGACGACCACCGGGAAGCCAGCACGAAGGATCACTGCGGCAATTTCATGCAGGCGGGTGTAAGTGGCGGCGCTGGCGTCGGCGCTATAGATGCCGGCCTGCGGGTCGTTTGGCACGGTTTGCTCGCCGAACAGACGTTTGCGCTCTACATCGGAACGCAGGCGAATGGCGCCCAATGCTTCCACCAGGCGCATGGCCACGTGGCTCTTGCCGACGGCAGATACACCGTGGGTGATGGCCATGAAGCGCGAAGGAATGGTGCTGTAGCTTTCCGCCAGGTTGGCGTAATTGCGGTACTGACGCAGGGTGGTGGCTCGCTGCACCGGGTCGGCCTCGGCCGGCATGCTGAACAGGCTGACCTTGGCGCGAACCAGTGCGCGATAGGCTTTATAGAAGTTCAGCAACTCAAGGCCCTGGTAATCGCCGGTCAGTTCCAGGTATTGGCTGATGAAGCGGCGCGCCAGGCTCTTCAGGCCACGGTCTTCCAGGTCCATCGCCAGGAAACCGGTGTCGGCGTAAACGTCGGTGAAGCGGAACGGTTCGTTGAACTCGATGCAGTCGAAGATCACGACCTTGCCGTCGATCACGGTGGCGTTGCCCAGGTGGATGTCACCGTGGCATTCGCGGATAAAACCTTCAGCCTTGCGCTGGGCGAACAGTGGCTTGAGGCGTTCGAAGCTGCTTTCGGCCCAGGCTTGCAGCGCATCAAGTTGCAGCAGATCGGCCTTGTCGCTGAGGAACGGGCGGATCTGTTCGAAGTTCTGGCGAACCGGTGCCATCACGCTGTCCGGCGTACCGGCTTCGTGTTCGGCAGGCACTTTCGGTGCGCTGAGGTGGAATTGGGCAATCTGCGCGGCCATCTCGTCGATGTGCAAGGGGGTCAATTCACCGTTCGCTTGAAGCGTGCTGAGCAGCTGGCTCTGTGGGAATTGACGCATTTTCAATGCGTAATCGACGACCGGACCCTCGCCACCCAGTTGTGGGGCTTCGGCGCTGCCGGTGATTGGCAACACTTCGAGGTACAAATCGTTGGTCAGACGCTGGTTAAGACGCAGCTCTTCGGCGCAAAAATGCTTGCGTGCATCGAGGTTGGTGAAGTCCAGGAAGCCGAAATTCACTGGTTTCTTCACTTTATAAGCAAACGGGCCGGTGAGGATTACCCAGGAAATATGGGTTTCGATGACCTGGAACCCGTCTACGGGATGCGGGTAGAGGGCCGGGTTTTGCAGGGCAGCGATCAGGGACTGGCTCACAGGCGATCCTTCAGAGTCTGGGGAAAATTCACGGCCGTCATTATGGCCGCAAGTCCGTCTGACGCAAACCTCGGAGGGCTCCTGTTGAGTATGAATAAAGTGCGTATAATCCGCCGCCATGACTCGTACTCGATCCCCCCGCACCCCCAAAAAACCACCTTCCAAGGGCCTGCGCCCCTGGCTGGGCTGGGCCCTTAAACTCAGTCTGGTCGGCCTTGTGGTGCTGGCCGGATTCGCGGTTTACCTCGACGCGATTGTCCAGGAGAAGTTCTCCGGCAAACGCTGGACCATCCCGGCCAAGGTGTACGCGCGCCCGCTGGAGCTGTTCGTCGGACAAAAGCTCAGCAAAGACGATTTTCTGACCGAGCTCGATGCCTTGGGCTATCGACGTGAAAGTGTGAGCAATGGACCCGGCGCGGCGGCTGTCAGCGGCAATACCGTCGACTTGAATACCCGTGGCTTCCAGTTCTATGAAGGCATGGAGCAAGCGCAACCCGTACGGGTGCGCTTCTCTGGCGACTACGTGGCCGAACTTTCGGCGACCAACGGTTCGAAGCTCTCTGTGGTGCGGTTGGAACCGCTACTGATCGGCGGGATTTACCCGAAAAATCTCGAAGATCGCATTTTGATCAAAATTGATCAGGTCCCGCCGTATCTGCTGGAAACTCTGGTTGCCGTGGAAGACCGGGATTTCTACAGCCACTGGGGCGTGTCACCCAAGTCGATTGCCCGAGCCATCTATGTCAACACCTCTGGCGGCAAGATGACCCAGGGCGGCAGTACGCTGACGCAACAATTGGTCAAGAACTTCTACCTGACCAGCGAACGCAGCCTGACCCGTAAACTTACCGAAGCCATGATGGCGTTGTTGCTTGAGCTGCATTACGACAAACGAGAAATTCTTGAGGCTTACCTCAATGAAGTGTTCGTCGGTCAGGATGGGCAGCGCGCGGTGCACGGTTTCGGCTTGGCAAGCCAGTTTTTCTTCGGGCAGCCGTTGTCTGAACTGAAGCTGCATCAAGTCGCGATGTTGGTGGGCATGGTCAAGGGGCCGTCCTATTACAACCCTCGTCGCAACCCGGAACGGGCGCTTGAGCGGCGCAATCTCGTACTCGATGTACTTGAGCAACAGGGCGTTGCCACCGCCGATCAGGTCGCTGCTGCGAAGAAAATGCCACTGGGTGTGACCACTCGCGGCAAGCTGGCGGACAGCTCGTTCCCGGGCTTCCTCGACCTGGTCAAGCGGCAGTTGCGCGAAGACTATCGCGATGAAGACTTGACCGAAGAAGGCCTGCGGATCTTCACCAGTTTCGACCCGATCCTGCAGATGAAAGCCGAGGCGTCGGTCAACGACACCTTCAAGAGACTCTCCGGGCGCAAGGGTTCCGATGAGGTTGAAGCGGCCATGGTCGTGACCAACCCCGAAACCGGTGAAGTCCAGGCCATGATCGGCAGTCGTCAGGCAAGTTTTGCCGGCTTCAACCGTGCGCTGGATGCTGTGCGACCGATCGGTTCTTTGATCAAGCCGGCAGTTTATCTGACGGCCCTTGAGAAGCCGAGTCAGTACACCTTGACCAGTTGGCTGTCGGACGATTCCTTCTCGGTCAAAGGCGCGGACGGCCAAGTCTGGAAACCGCAGAACTACGATCGCCGCTCCCATGGCACTGTATTTCTGTATCAGGGCCTGGCGCATTCCTACAACCTGTCGACCGCGCGTCTCGGGTTGGCGGTGGGCGTGCCGAATGTCCTCAAGACCCTGGCGCGTCTCGGTGTGAGTCGCGAATTCCCGGCGTTCCCGTCGATGTTGCTGGGCGCTGGCGGTTTGACCCCGATCGAAGTGGCGACGATGTACCAGACCCTGGCCAACGGTGGTTTCAATACACCGATGCGCGGGATCCGTAGCGTATTGACCGCTGAAGGCGAACCGCTCAAGCGTTATCCTTTCCAGATTCAGCAGCGTTTCGATCCGGCCTCCATTTACCTGATCCAGAGCGCCATGCAGCGGGTCATGCGTGAAGGTACCGGCAGTTCGGTTTACAACGTGTTGCCGAAAACCCTGACCCTGGCCGGCAAGACCGGTACCAGTAACGATTCGCGGGACAGCTGGTTTGCCGGTTTCAGTCAGGACCTGCTGGCAGTGGTCTGGCTGGGGCGCGATGACAACGGCAAGACTCCGTTCACCGGCGCCACCGGTGCGCTGCAGGTCTGGACCAGTTTCATGCGCAAGGCCGATCCGTTGCCGCTGGACATGCCGCAGCCAGACAACGTTGTTCAGGCCTGGGTCGATTCGCGTACCGGGCAAGGCTCTGATGCCAACTGCCCAGGCGCGGTGCAGATGCCGTATATTCGCGGCAGTGAACCGCCTCCCGGTGCCGCTTGCGGTGGCGAAAGCCCTGTTTCCGGCGAAACGGTGATGGATTGGGTCAAGGGCTGGATGAATTAAGCAAAGAGGGTTTCAAGTGAACAAGTGGTTGATTCCAGCGGTTACCGCCGTGGCTTTGCTCAGCGGTTGCTCCTCCGTACAACGCGGGTCGATTCCGGTTGTGGATTCCGGTAGCGCCGTTTCGAACAGTGAACGGGTTTCGGCGAATGGTGGTTTCCGTCAGACGACGACTAAACGTCCTGTGCAAGCCCAGACCCAGGCAATCCCGCAAGGTGATACCGGCGTCGTCGTGATGGTGCCAGGTGGTGGCGCAGTGACGTCGGCACCGATCAGCACTGCGCCGATTACGCCAGGCCCGATTACCCCGGGGCCGATCGATACCTCGCCGGTTCAGTCGGCACCGGTCAATCAGGGCAGCTACAGCATGCCGTCGACGCCGAGCGGGATTCCTTCGGCGAACTCCGGTGGCTTGTCTGCCGACGAGCAATTGGACGGTCCGGTTCTGGCCTTGCTGACCACCGCTCAGCAGCAACAGGCGAGCGGTGATCTCAACGGTGCTTCCTCCAGCCTCGAGCGCGCCCAGCGTGTTGCGCCGCGTGAGCCGCAAGTGCTTTATCGTCTGGCTCAGGTGCGTATGGCTCAAGGCGATGCGGCACAAGCCGAGCAGTTTGCTCGTCGTGGCCTGACCTTCGCCAACGGTCGTCCGGCACTTCAGGCCAGTCTGTGGCAATTGATCGCTCAGGCGCGTGAGAAACAGGGTGATTCTGCTGGCGCAGCATTGGCCCGTCAGAAGGCCAAGGTATCGCTGTGATGGATGCGCGCTTTCCGAAGATTGCCGAACAGTTGCTATTGATCGAGCGCGAGCTGCGGGTTCAGGGTTGGTGGGACGAGGTCTCGCCCTCCGCCGAAGCGCTTTCCAGTGTCGAACCATTCTCGGTCGATACGCTGGATTTCGAGCAGTGGCTGCAATGGATCTTTCTTCCGCGGATGAAGGTGATCCTCGAGCAGGATCTGCCCTTGCCAAACGCTTCGGGAATTCAGGAGATGGCCGAAATGGTCTTCGCTGCCCGTAATGTTCAAGGCAAGGACCGGCAGTTGCAGGTGCTGCTCAAAGAGTTTGATCTACTGATCACCGCCTCCCGCTAACGCCGATCCGATGCAGGAACTGTCTACTGGCAGTTATCCGCAATCTGATTCTGTGCTTCGCTGATGCGCTCCTGACGTTGCTGGTCGGTCAGGCGGCGCATTTCGCCTTCGACATCCTCTCGTATTCGCGGATTGTTCTGCAGCTGAGCCAGGTTCGTCCGGGCCTGTTCGCAGAATGCCTTTAGCTGGGCTTGCTCCTCGGTCACCTGCTTTTTAACTTTCTTGTCGATCGCCTGTTGATCACCGATGGCGCCGCTGCGTGGCGGCGGGGGCTGGTTGCTTGCAGGCGAGGAGGGCGTGACCACGGTGGTGGCTTCCCGGCCTTGGGGCGGCTGGGCGTCGAAGTGGGTAACGCCTTGGGCGTCGACCCATTTATAGATCTGAGCGGCCATGCACAAAGGGCTGATGCCAATCAGCAGGCTGACGGTCAGGAAAAACGTTCGCATGCCATTTCCTTGTATTGGGTTGCGCAATTGAAGCTAACACAGTTGCTGTTTAGAGGTTTTTTCTTGCTTTCTCATGTGCTTAGTTCAATAAAGCACATAGACGACTTGACTTGGAGAGGACGAAACAGAAGAATCCAAAGTCCGCTGTAGAGGGACTGCCAGAAGCAGGCCCGCTCAGCAGATCATGAGGCGCACATCCGCGCCGACCTGTTACACCCGCAACGCGTTACCTCGCGCTGGGTGGGAAAGGCCCGCAACACTTGGGACGATCCCAATACTTGCTCAGTCAGTGCTGACGTAGTCGGCGACCACCGTCGCTCATGCTCTGCTGAGAAGTAAACCTATTAAGACCCGTCCCCTTTTATGTGGACGGTATTCTGGCGTTTTAGAGGTGAACAACGTGGAGCTTTTATCTGGCGGTGAGATGCTCGTCCGCTTTTTGCGTGACGAAGGCGTCAAATATATCTACGGGTACCCGGGTGGTGCTCTTCTTCATGTCTACGATGCCCTGTTCAAAGAACCGGAAGTGACCCACATCCTGGTTCGTCACGAACAGGCTGCGACCCATATGGCTGATGGTTATGCCCGTGCCACCGGTAAAGCCGGTGTGGTACTGGTGACCTCCGGCCCGGGCGCAACCAACGCCATCACCGGTATTGCCACGGCCTACATGGACTCCATTCCGATGGTGGTCATTTCCGGCCAGGTGCCTAGCACCATGGTGGGCACCGATGCGTTCCAGGAAACCGACATGATCGGTATCTCCCGGCCGATCGTGAAGCACAGCTTCATGATCAAGCACGCGTCGGAAATCCCGGAAGTCATGAAGAAAGCGTTCTACCTCGCGCAATCCGGTCGTCCTGGTCCGGTCGTTGTCGATATCCCGAAAGACATGACCAACCCGGCCGAGAAGTTCGAATACATCTTCCCGAAAAAAGCCAAGCTGCGTTCCTACAGCCCGGCCGTTCGCGGTCACTCCGGGCAAATCCGCAAGGCGGCAGAAATGCTCCTGGCGGCCAAGCGTCCTGTGATGTACGCAGGCGGCGGCGTGATTCTCGGTGGTGGCTCCGCGCCGCTGACCGAGCTGGCGAAGATGCTCAACCTGCCAGTGACCAATACCCTGATGGGTCTGGGTGCCTACCCTGGCACCGACCGTCAGTTCATCGGCATGCTCGGCATGCACGGCAGCTACACCGCTAACCTGGCGATGCACCATGCCGACGTAATCCTTGCAGTCGGCGCTCGTTTCGATGACCGCGTGATCAACGGCCCGGCCAAGTTCTGCCCGAATGCCAAGATCATTCACATCGACATCGACCCGGCTTCGATTTCCAAGACCATCAAGGCAGACGTACCTATCGTCGGTCCGGTCGAGAGTGTCCTGACCGAGATGGTCGCGATCCTCAAGGAAATTGGCGAGACCCCGAACAAGGAGTCTGTTGCCAGCTGGTGGAAGCAAGTTGATGAGTGGCGCGGTGACCGCGGCCTGTTCCCTTACGACAAGGGCGACGGCAGCGTCATCAAGCCGCAGACCGTGATCGAAACCCTGTGCGAAGTCACCAAGGGCGATGCCTTTGTGGCCTCCGACGTGGGCCAGCACCAAATGTTTGCGGCGCAGTACTACACGTTCAACAAGCCGAACCGCTGGATCAATTCCGGTGGCCTGGGCACCATGGGCTTCGGTTTTCCGGCGGCCATGGGCATCAAGCTTAGCTTCCCGGATGACGACGTCGTCTGCGTGACGGGCGAGGGCAGTATCCAGATGAACATTCAGGAACTGTCCACCTGTCTGCAATATGGCTTGCCGGTGAAAATCGTCATCCTGAACAATGGTGTTCTGGGTATGGTTCGCCAGTGGCAAGACATGAGCTATGGTAGCCGTCACTCGCATTCCTACATGGAGTCGTTGCCTGACTTCGTCAAGTTGGCGGAGGCCTATGGTCACGTCGGCATGCGCATCACCGACTCGAAAGATTTGAAGTCGAAGATGGAGGAAGCGTTTGCCATGAAAGATCGCCTGGTGGTGCTCGATATTTCGGTCGACACCAGCGAGCACGTCTACCCGATGCAGATCAAAGACGGCTCCATGCGCGATATGTGGCTGAGCAAGACGGAGCGTACTTAATCATGCGGCACATTATTTCCTTGCTTCTGGAAAACGAACCTGGCGCTCTGTCTCGTGTAGTCGGCCTGTTCTCGCAGCGCAACTACAACATCGAAAGCCTGACCGTGGCACCTACCGAAGACCCGACCCTGTCGCGTCTGACGCTGACCACGGTTGGCCACGATGAAGTGATCGAGCAGATCACCAAGAACCTGAACAAGTTGATCGAAGTGGTCAAACTGGTCGACCTGTCGGAGAGTGCTCACATCGAGCGCGAGCTGATGCTGGTCAAGGTCAAGGCCACCGGTGCCCAGCGCGCCGAGATCAAACGCACTACCGATATTTATCGTGGGCAGATCGTTGACGTCAGCGCTAGCGTGTATACCGTTCAATTGACCGGTACCAGCGATAAGCTCGACAGCTTCATTCAGTCCATTGGCACCGCCTCGATTCTGGAGACCGTCCGCAGCGGCGTAACCGGTATTGCCCGCGGCGACAAAGTACTCAGCATCTAAACCAAATTAGCGAATGGCCTGAACGGCCTGGATATATAGGGGAATTTCATGAAAGTTTATTACGAAAAAGACTGCGACCTGTCGATCATCCAGGGCAAGAAAGTTGCCATCATCGGTTACGGTTCCCAGGGCCACGCTCAAGCGTGCAACCTGAAAGACTCCGGCGTTGACGTTACTGTTGGTCTGCGTAAAGGTTCGGCGACTGTTGCCAAAGCCGAAGCTCACGGCCTGAAAGTGACCGACGTTGCTTCCGCTGTTGCGGCTGCCGACCTGGTCATGATCCTGACCCCGGACGAGTTCCAGTCCGCTCTGTACAAGAACGAAATCGAGCCGAACATCAAGAAAGGCGCCACCCTGGCCTTCTCCCACGGCTTCGCGATCCACTACAACCAGGTTGTTCCGCGCGCTGACCTCGACGTGATCATGATCGCGCCGAAAGCTCCGGGCCACACCGTGCGCTCCGAGTTCGTCAAAGGCGGCGGTATCCCTGACCTGATCGCTATCTATCAGGATGCTTCCGGCAACGCCAAAAACGTTGCACTGTCCTACGCTGCTGGCGTTGGTGGCGGTCGTACCGGCATCATCGAAACCACCTTCAAGGACGAGACTGAAACCGACCTGTTCGGCGAACAAGCCGTTCTGTGCGGCGGTACCGTTGAGCTGGTTAAAGCCGGTTTCGAAACCCTGGTTGAAGCTGGCTACGCGCCGGAAATGGCCTACTTCGAATGCCTGCACGAACTGAAACTGATCGTTGACCTCATGTACGAAGGCGGTATCGCCAACATGAACTACTCGATCTCCAACAACGCTGAATACGGCGAGTACGTGACTGGCCCGGAAGTGATCAACGCCGAATCCCGTCAGGCCATGCGCAACGCCCTGAAACGTATTCAGGACGGCGAATACGCCAAGATGTTCATCAGCGAAGGCGCTACCGGCTATCCTTCGATGACCGCCAAGCGTCGTAACAACGCCGCTCACGGTATCGAAATCATCGGCGAGCAACTGCGCTCCATGATGCCGTGGATCGGTGCCAACAAGATCGTCGACAAAGCTAAAAACTAAGTCGCGCACTTGTACGAAAAACGCGGCCTAGGCCGCGTTTTTTCGTTTGGGTGGCTGGTTCTGGTATAAAGCTGCATCGTTTGCGGCCGAACCGTCGTCCCAGACACCTGTCCAAACTTCCACCCCGTTGCAAGGTAATGTCCATGAGCGAACGTCCCGAAGAGCCAAACCAGGCTTCTGACGCCGAAAGCCTGCTGCCCATCGATGAACACATCGAGGAAGGGCATGACGCTGAAGGCCGTAAAGTCCGGCATCGTGGTATCTATCTTCTGCCGAATCTGTTCACGACTGCGAATCTGTTCGCAGGGTTTTATTCCATCATCAACTCGATGAGCGCCCAGAGCGCCTTGAGTGCCGGTGATTCGATTGGTGCGAGCAAGTATTTTGCTTTTGCAGCGATCGCGATTTTTGTCGCGATGGTGCTCGATGGCCTCGATGGTCGCGTTGCCCGTATGACCAATACCCAGAGCGCCTTCGGTGCCGAGTACGATTCGCTGTCCGACATGGTCGCCTTTGGTGTCGCGCCGGCTTTGCTGGCGTTCGGTTGGGCCTTGGGCGACATGGGTAAGGTCGGCTGGATGGTCGCGTTCATTTATGTTGCCGGTGCAGCGTTGCGTCTGGCGCGTTTCAATACCCAGGTCGGCACGGCGGACAAGCGCTACTTCATCGGTCTGGCCAGCCCGGCTGCTGCTGGTGTGGTTGCAGGCATTGTCTGGGCGTTCAGTGATTACGGCATTCAGGGCTCGAAGATGTCCTTCCTGGTTGCACTGATGGTCGCTGCCGCCGGCATGCTGATGGTCAGCAACATCAAGTACAACAGCTTCAAGGAGCTGGACTTGAAAGGGCGTGTACCTTTCGTGGCGATTCTCGCCGTGGTGCTGGTGTTTGCCGTGGTGTTCAGTGATCCGCCGCGCATCCTGCTGCTGGTTTTCCTCGCTTATGCAGCCTCTGGCCCGGTTCAATATCTGTTACGTCTTCGACGGCACAAAAACGCTTAACTTCCCTCATACTCCGCAGTCTATTGGTGCATCTGTCTCCAAAGCTGCGGAGTTGCCATGCTGATCAAAGTCCCCAAAGCGTCTGACAGCCACGAGTCGGACGTCACGCCTGAATCCTTCTATCTATCTCGTCGCAATGTTCTCGGTGCCGCCGTTGCCGGTTTTGCCGTGAGCAGCCTGCCGCGCTGGGCCAGTGCAGAGGATGCTACGCGTTACGCGGATGTTGAGCCTGGCAAGGCGCCTTCCTGGTTTGCCGAAAAACTGCCTGCTACCAAATGGGGGGCGGTCAACGTCAAGGATGAGGCGATCACACCATTCAAGGACGCAACCCATTACAACAACTTCTACGAGTTCGGCACCGATAAGGGTGATCCTGCCGCCAACGCCGGCGCGCTGAAAACCGAACCTTGGAGCGTGGTAATAGATGGGGAGGTGGGCAAGCCGGGGCGGTACGCGCTGGAAGACTTCATGAAGCCTTATCAGTTGGAGGAGCGCATCTACCGTCTTCGCTGTGTAGAGGCCTGGTCGATGGTCATTCCATGGATCGGATTTCCCATCTCGGCCCTGCTCAAGGAAGTTGAGCCGACGTCCAAAGCCAAATTCATTCGCTTCGAAACCCTGGAAGATCCCAAGAGCATGCCCGGGCAACGTTCCGGTTTTGCCTTGATTGACTGGCCTTATGTGGAAGGGCTGCGCCTGGATGAAGCGATGAATCCGTTGGCGATTCTTGCCGTGGGTATGTACGGGCGGGAGTTGCCGAATCAGAACGGCGCGCCTCTGCGGTTGGTGGTCCCATGGAAGTACGGCTTCAAGAGCATCAAATCCATCGTGCGGATCAGTCTGGTGAGTGAGCAGCCGAAAACCACCTGGCAGAGCATTGCTTCGGATGAATATGGTTTTTATGCGAACGTGAATCCTGCGGTCGACCATCCACGCTGGACTCAGGCGCGCGAGCGGCGTTTGCCGAGTGGACTGTTCAAGCCCAATGTGCGGGATACGCAGATGTTCAATGGTTACTCGGATGAAGTCGCCTCCTTATATACAGGGCTCGATTTGCGGAAGAACTACTGATGCGATTTCCGTTTTGGCGAATTGGCGTCTTTATAGCTGCTGCGGTCTGGCCGCTGCTTTGGTTGTATCAGGCCTGGGAGGATGTGCTGGGGCCTGATCCGGGCAAGGTGCTGGTTGACCGGTTGGGGCTGGGGACGCTTGTCCTGCTACTCATTACTTTAAGCATGACACCTCTGCAGAGGTTTACCGGTTGGGCGGGGTGGGTTGCTGTCCGGCGGCAACTGGGGCTGTGGTGCTTCGTTTATGTGGTTTTGCATTTGAGTGGGTATACGGCGTTCATCCTCGGCTTTGATTGGTCGCAGTTAGGTGTCGAGTTGCGTAAACGGCCGTACATTATTGTCGGGACGCTGGGGTTTCTCTGTTTATTGGCCTTGGCGGCGACCTCAAATCGCTATAGTCAGCGGCGTTTGGGTTCTCGCTGGAAGACGCTGCATCGTCTTGCCTATGTAGTTCTCGGGCTTGGATTGCTGCATATGTTGTGGATCGTGCGTGCTGATCTTAAGGAGTGGGCGGTTTACGCCTCTATAGGTGCATTGCTATTAGTGTTGCGACTACCCCCTGTAACCCGCCGAATCCCACGATTAATAGCCCAAAAGACATCTTCTGCACGAAAAGCATAATTAGGTGTTGACGGCAGATTCTGGAAGTCTATAATTCGCCCCACTTCCGGCGCAGTCGAAACGGAAAACTCCTTGGTAAACAATGAGTTACGCAGGTTTCGACAGCGAGCGGCTTCAGTTCATCGAAGCCCGGAAGGAGTTGGAAGAGCAGGGTGGTTTGGCTCTTTTAACGGTTCGATCTTCTCGGTCGAAAGCGGAGCAAAAGAGGTGTTGACAGCAGCGAGTAACGCTGTAGAATTCGCCTCCCGCTAACGAGAGATCGAAAGCGCAAGTGGTTGAAGTTGCAAAGGAAAC